>CAMBRG010000157.1 GCA_945869845.1 Opitutus sp. GAS368
CGTTGTAGCGCGAGGCGTCGAGGATCGCGGTCGCGCCACTCGTGAAGCCACAGATGATCTGGGCGGCGTCTTCGCCGACGATGGCGGGGTTGCGCTTCTGGAAACGCGTATACACGGAGGAAATTTCGCCGCCGAGGTAGCGAAACGTGTCGAGGAAGTGAACGCCGGTCTCGTAGCAGAACAAGCGCGGGTATTCTCGGAAAAACGGCTGGCGCGCGAGGTAGGCGTCGGCTTGCCAGCCGTCGCCGAGGCGGGTGTGGATGTTGATGGAAAACAGTTCGCCGAGCGTGCCGGCGTCGAGCAGGCGGCGGATTTCGCGATACCACGGCTGCCAGCGGAAATTCTCGTGGATCATCAGGCGCACACCGGCGCGGCGAGCCGTCTCAACGATGGCGACGCACTCGGCGAAGGTGGGCGCGATGGGCTTTTGGCAGATGACCGCGATGCCGCGGGCGGCGGCGAGTTGGACGACTTCGAGGTGGCTCTCAGGGGGCGTGATGATGTCGACGAAGTCGGGTTTTTCAGCATCGAGCATCGCGGCGAGATCGGCCCAGGCGTAGGCGCGCGGGATGCGGTGGAGCGCGGCCGCCTCGCGGGCTTGGTCGAGGGAGCGGTTGGCGAGGGCGATAATTTCGACCTCGGGAATGCGCGCCCACGCCTCGTATTGGAAGCGGGAGAAATAACCGGCGCCGAGACCGATGCCGCGGAGTTTCTTCATGGCGCGGTGAGAACGGGGAGGCGGGGAAAATTCACGGGGTGGAGCGGGAAAAAAATTGCAGGAAGGCGGCGCTCAGCGGTGAGGCCATGAGGCGGGGGGTGAATCAAATGCGAAGGCGCGGACGGGGCAGCCGTCGCCGGCGGCAAGTTTCAGGGGCAGGGCGGTGAAGAAGACGCGGGGCTGAGTGAGTTGATCAAGGTGGGCGAGGCCTTCCACGACCGTCACACCGCCGCCGAGTAAAATGAGATGGATGCGCGTGACCTCGGGGAGGTTATTAACATCGGCGATAGAGGGGGGCTCAACTCCGAGGATTTTGACGCGGTGGGCGACGCACCAGTGGGCGAGTTCATCGCCGATGCGCGGCAGGCCGTCGCGGTAGATTGCGGGATCGGCGAAGTGTTTGTGCCAGTCGGTGCGGAGCAGCAGGCTGTCGCCGGCGGTGAACGTCGAAGCGACGGAACCAAGGTGAGCAACGGTGAGCAGGGTGCGCGGGGCGAGGGGGGCGAGGTTAACGACGGTCGCGGGACCGAGGCAGTTCTTGAGGGGCTTGGTGTCGATGGTCTCGGGGCCAGCGCCGAAATGAAGCTGCGCATCCATGTGCGTGCCGGCGTGCGAGTAGAGTTTCCAAGTCGCGGCGTTCCAGCCGTCGCGGGCCACGGTGAATTTGGGTACCATCGCGACGCCGCGCTGGCCGGGGGTAAGCGGCAACGTGAGGTCAACGATCCGGGGCAGAGCCATGGGGCGGGCGGGACTGAGCGGCGGGAAAATAGCCGGTGCGGATTAAGGTTTGGGGAGGACCGTCTGGGTGGGATCGCGAGGCAATGCGGGTAGGTCAATGGGCTGGGCGTAGCGCGCGAGGTCGGTGGTGAGGACGCGGATATTTTTGAAGCGAATGAGATTTTTTTCCTGCGCGGCGTCGCCCTTGGCGGGGAAAGAGTGGATTTTAAAAGCGATCGGGCCGCGGGTGTATTTGTCGTCGATCAAGTGAGCGGTGGGGAGGCCGTTGACCCAAATTTTTACGGATGAGCCGACGGCTTCGATGCGGAAGCGGGCCCATTCGTTGAACTTGTAGGCGGTGCGGCCACGGTCGTTGGTCTTCAGATTTTGGAGCCAGAGCCAGTTCTTGCCGTAGTCGTCGAAGATGCCGCCGGTCCATTGGCGAGTCGGGGACGGATCGATCTTCATTTGGTAGCCGTGGAGACGCACGCTGGCGCTCGGAGGCGTTTCGATGCAGCGGAAAAGGACGCCGGTGTTGAAGCCGCCGGTCTGATAGCAGTCCACTTCCAGGATGAAGTCGCCGAAGCTCTCGGCGGTGCAAAAGAACGTGTGTTCAGGCGTGCCGCGCACCATGTGACCGGTGAGTGCGCCCTCGTCCACGTAGGCGGCGGCCTGCGGCGTGGCGCCGACAATCTTCCAGCCTTGAAGATCGCGGCCGTTAAAAAGTTGGCGCCAAGGCGGCGTCGATTCGGCGGCAAGGGAGAAGGTGGCGGTGGCCAGAAGTAGCAGGAGGAAACGGGAGATCATTTTATTTTTTGGGTGTGGCTGGGGTGGCAGTTCAAAAAGCGCAGGTCCGTTAGGCAATTAGAGGAGAGCTTGGCAGATGAGATCGCCCATCTGGGTGGTGGAGGTCTTGCCGCCGAGGTCGGCGGTGCGATGGGCGGGATCGGCCAAGACGCGCGCGACGGCGTCGGTAATGAGGCGGGCGCCGCGGAGGGTCTCGGGGTGGTCGAGCCCTTCGAGCATCATCGCGACGGATAGAATGGTGGCGATCGGGTTGGCGATGCCTTTTCCGGCGATGGTCGGCGCGGTGCCGTGAGAGGGTTGGAAGACGCCGTAGGTCTCACCGACGTCGGCGGAGGGCGCCATGCCCATGCCGCCGATGATGCCGGCGGCAAGGTCGGAGAGGATGTCGCCGAACATATTTTCGGTGACCATGACGTCGAAGGATTCAGGGCGCTGCACCAAGAAGAGGGCCATCGCGTCGACGTAGACGCGGTCCGTGGTGACGGCGGGAAATTCGCGGGCGACTTCGTCGAAGATTTTGCGGAAAAACGCCATCGACGGGAGGACGTTGGCCTTGTCGACGAGGGTGCAGTGTTTCCGGCGTTTGAGGGCGAGTTTGAAGGCCTCGCGGCAGACCCGCTCGGCCCCGCGGCGCGTGATCGTCATCGTGTCGGTCTCAAAGTCGCGCCCGGCGGGGCGGGGCGTGCGGCGCTCGGAGAAGAGGCCCTCGCAGTTTTCACGGATGATGACGAAATCGATGGCGCGTCCGCCGGCGCCGCCGTAGCCCTTGAGCGGCGAGTGAGTTTCGTGGAAGAGATGAATGGGCCGGATGCCGTTAAACAGATCGAGCTGCTCGCGGATATCGATCTGCGGCGTCATCTCGACCCCGTTTGGCCAACGGACGGAGGGTAGGCCCATGGCTCCGAGCAGAACGGCATCGGCCTCGCGGATACGTTCGAGCGTGGAGGGGGGAAGCGGGTCGCCGCGACGGAGGAATTCGCCGGCGCCAACGGAGTGTTCGACGAGGTCGAACTGAACGCTGGAGAGCAGGGCTTCGACGGCGCGGAGGACCTTGACGCCTTCGGCCACGACTTCGGGGCCGATTCCATCGCCGCCGAGGATTGCGACCTTAAACAGGGGTAACATGCGGTTGAGAGGGTAACAGGAAGCCGGGGTTAAGGGCAGGAGTTAATCCACATTTAATATGAGATTTTGCGTCGCAGGCCAGCGATGGACGGCACACGGTCAGCGGGTGAAAACAACGATTGAAGATCGGGTGAAGGCTCAGCGACCGCAAAGTGACCGGTCGGAGGGACGATGAAAAAAGTGCCGAAAGTCGCGCTGTTGATCGAGACCTCGAACAGCTATGCGCGGGAGCTGCTCCACGGGGTGCGCGCGTGGGTGCGGGAGCATGGGCCGTGGTCCATTCGGTTGACGGAGCAAGGTCGGGGGGCGGCCATGCCGGCGTGGTTGAAAGGCTGGGATGGCGACGGGGTAATCGCCCGCGTTGAAAGTGCCCGGATTGCCCGGGAGCTGCGGGCGACGGGCTTGCCGGTGATCGATGTCAGTGCGGCCTTGCCGAATCTGGTGTTTCCCCGGGTGGCGACCGACGCCGAGGCAACGGCGAAACTGGCGGCGCAGCATCTAATCGAGCGGGGATTGCCGCGGTTCGCGTATTGCGGGGACGAGCGATTTCACTGGGCGCGGCGGCGGGGCGAGGCGTTTGCGGCGGCGACGAGCGGTGCCGGCTCGTGTGTGATTTTTGTCCCAAAGACCGGCGCCGTTGATGACGAAGTGCTGGAGATCGCCCGCTGGCTCAAAACCCTAGTTCGGCCGGTCGGGGTCTTGGCGTGTCTCGACCTGCGGGGGCAGCAAGTGCTGGCGGCATGTCGTTTGGCGGGGCTGTCGGTGCCGGACGAAGTGGCGGTGATCGGCGTGCACAATGACGAGTTGCTGTGCGAACTCTGCGACCCGCCGCTCTCTAGTGTGATTCCGAATGGGCCACGGGCGGGCTATGAGGCGGCGGCACTGCTCCGACGGGCGATGACCGGAAAACCGCTGCGAGTGGTGTTGCACGAAATTGCGCCGTTGGGCGTGGCGTCGCGGCAATCGACGGACGTGGCGGCGGTGGGCGACGTCAAGATCGCGGATGTCGCGCGCTTCATGCGGGAGCGGGCGGCGAGCGGGGCCAACGTGGCCGACGTGTTGCGCGCGGTGCCGATGGCGCGGACAGCGTTGGAGCGGCGGTTCAAAGCGGCGCTGGGCACCACGCCGCACGCGCACCTGCGGAAATTGCGGATGGAGCGGGTGAAGGAGCTCTTGGTGAGCACGACTCTGCCGGTGGGGGAAGTGGCCGCTACGACGGGTTTTGAAAATCCGGAGTATTTGAGCGCGATGTTTCGGCGGGAGTGCGGTTTGAGCCCGAGAGAGTTCAGGGCGCGGCATGGGGGGAAGACGGCTATACGCCAAGCGTCCAAGGTCCGTTGAAAAACAGGCGACCCCGCTGCATTTCCAGGCTCGCACTGGGCGCGGCGCGAGCGTGAATTGTGGGGATGAAATTTTTCGGATTGGCGAGAACTCTGTTTGGAGGGCGCATCAGGCTTGGGGCCGCGGCGGCCGGTTTGTTTCTCACGGGCTGCACCCCGGAGAAGCCGACGGTGGTGGCGGATCCGCTGCCGAAAGCCACCGGGGAGACGACGGCTCCGGCGGTGGCGAGCGTTGATTTCGGGCCGGCGAAAGGACGCTGGGCGCGCATGGACGGCGGCTACGTTTTGGCGATCAACGCCGTTGATCCCGATGGCCGGGCGGATGCGGCGTATTTCAATCCCAACCCGATCAAGGTCGCGTGGTGCAAGATCTCAAACGAAGGTGCCGTTTTGAAGGTGAAGGCGGAGCTGCGGGACGTAAATTATCCCGGTTGTCTTTATGCCCTCAGCTACGTGCCGGCGACGGACCGATGGGTCGGGACCTATTTTCAGGCGCAACAACAACAAACTTACGACGTGGAGTTCGCGCGCGAATCGGCCCGGTAGGCGGAGTCGCGGGTCGCCCACCGGCGCGTGACGAACCCGCCCGTCGAGGACGGCTGGTCGGCGTGAACTCGGCTGAACGAGCGGTTGGATGCACGGTCCGGATGCTGGTGCCGCGAGGGAATTCCACGCGCAGTCGGGCAAGGTCACCGGCCCGGTGGCGGCAGGAATTATAACCGTGCGGCGGCCACGCGATCGAGTGGATCGCGCCGCGACCCGGAGGCATCAAGGCGTGCCAGAGTCTCTGGGCCCCCATCGTTTTGATCCTATCTTTCTGGATTTCACGGGCCTTTTCAGGCCAAGCGTTGGTCAGAAAAATGGGGTTATGAAAATGCCGAACATTCGATCTGCCCACCGGAAACAGCGAGGAACCTTGCCGCAGTGAGCGCAGCCGTTCGAGTCGCTTCGCCCGCTCTAGTTTTGTAAAAGCCCCCGCCGCGGGGGGAGGCTTTTTTTGTTTGGTTAATATCTACCACGCGCCGCGCAGGCCGAGGAGAAGCAGGCGGGGTGTGCCGGTGTTGACGACGCCGTCGGGGCTTCGGCCGGTCTCGATCCGGGCGTTGCCGAGGTTTTCGAGATTGAGAAACACTTCAAGGTTACGGCCAAGGGGGTAGCCTAGGCCGAGGTCGGCGACCACGCACTCACCGAGACGGAGGGCGTTTTCGTCGTCCTCGAATTGGGCCCCGATCCAGCGCAGCCGAGGGGTGAGGGTGAGGCCGCGGGGAACGCGCCACATCGCGCCGATGGTAGCACTGTGGCGGGGGACCTGAGCGATGCGCTTGCCGGCCAGGGCAGGACTTTGGGTCGCACGCAGAACCGAGGCATCGCTGATCAGCGCCTCGGCGTTGAATCGGAGCGCATCGCTGGCCCGCCATCCGGCGGAAAGCTCGAGTCCACGGACTTGGATGCGGTCTAGGTTGAGGCGTTGGCGGCCGAGGCCACCGACGGGGAGGGAGCCCACGATGGGGAAGGTGCCGGGACCGCGGGCGATAGTAACGTTGCCCACGGCATCGTGGAGTTCGTTCCAAAAAATGGCGCTGCCCAGCGTCGCCGGACCACGGGTCCAGTCGGCACCGATTTCGGCGCTGCGCACGCGCTCGGTCGAAAGGGCGGGATTTGCTTCGGTCACCGTCGAGCCGGCGCGGAAGGGCCGGTAAAGTTCGTTTAAGGTCGGGCGGCGGAAGGCTTGTTGGATGGCGGCGCGGAGGCGGAGGTGGGGATGGGCGCGCCAGATCAGGCCGGCGCTGGGGCTGATTTCGTGGCCGTCGCGGTCGGCGTAACGATCGTCGCGGACCATCGCGCCGGTGGCGTTGATGGACTCGCGCCGGTATCCGTCGGTTTCGCGCCAGTCGTCGAGGCGGGCGCCGAACGTCGCGGTCCAATCTGAACCGAGGGGTTGCTCGTGGAGCGCGTAGAGGCCGACAAACGTCTGGGTGCCCCCGGCAAAGCGTTGGCGCGTGAAGGCACCGTTGGTGAACGTGAAATTCTCCCGGGTTTCGCCGCGGACCGTACGGGCATCGACGCCGAAGGAGGTGCGGGCGCCGGCGGCGTGAGCCAAAGTCCCGGACCAAGCGGCCCCGGCGGCGGTGGCGGGCACGGCGAACTGGTCGCTGGCGGGCGTCTC
>CAMBRG010000158.1 GCA_945869845.1 Opitutus sp. GAS368
AGGGCCCTCCATTCGAGTCCCGCCTCGCTAAAATACCAGCTCGTTTTCAGCGTACGACCGCCAAAAGCCGGGGCACATCGAGGGCGAAATCCAACCGATTTGCCTTCGGATCGCAGGCCAACGGCTCGGTGCCCACCGCCACCACCGCCCGATATTCGAGTCCCCGCAGCGCGGCGATTTGCCAAAAGCAGTCGTTCACATATCTCCGATTAAACCCTTCAACCACCCGGGTGCCCGGCGCGCAAAAGACCAGATTGGCCAAACCGGCGCCGTGCGGAGCCACAATCACCTTCGCCCGCCGAAAGCAGGCCACCTGCTCCGCCCAACTCAGCTCCTCCAATCGCACCGCTTCAAATCCCATCGGCGCCAAAGCCGCCATCACCTCGGGCTCGTTGCTCAACCGCCGCCGCCGCGCCGCGGCTCTCGAAATAAAAAGCCGTTCCCCCTTCAGCCGCGGCGCTGCGGCCGGCAGCCGTGCCGCGAATTCAACCACCAACTCAAGTTGCCGTCGCGTCGCCCTTCCCGTCCAACCCGGCAACAGCGGCACCAGCAATTGTTCGCACTGCCGGTGGGCCCTGCGCTTTGGCTCCAGCATCGCGCCGGTCCAACCCAATAGGGCCAAAGCCGTCCGGCTACTTTCCAACTCTGCATGGGCGATCAAGGTCGAACCCCGGGCGTCCCGGGGCAACGAAAGCAACCGCGGCAACTCGTCGAGTAACCAGTGGCAATACCCTTCGCCCAACGCGCTCGCCACGACCGTCGTCACCCCGGGCACCCGTTCCGGCACCCGCATTTTCCCATCGCCGACCAGCCAGTGCCCTTCTTCCGCGCGCCCAAAATCCAACGACACATCCCGCACCACGCTTTGCCCGTCCGGCGTCACCACGATCCCGTCGCCAAACACCCTGCCCCGATCTAGCCGCGCCACCCCTTCGTGCAACTCGGCCATCGGCCGACCTCGCCGTTGCCATAACTCCCGCACGTCGGGGTCCACGCCATCAGGCCCACGGGTGTCATTCTTCGCCACCGGCGCACGCCTCAACCACGTCCCGTCAAAGCGGGCGACCGCCGTCGCGAGCGTTTCGCACGCGATCGGAGGCGGCACGTAGTCTGCGCGGGAATCCATCAATCCGTCTCACGCTTCTGTTTTTGACCGGGGCGACAACGGCCAAAATGGACCGTCACCCCAAAAGTTCACGACCACATTTGTCTCTGCAAGTGGGGTCCGCTTCGATTGCATCACCCTCTGCCCATGAAAAAGATCTTTCTGTTCACCGCACCCGGTCACGCGCCGGCCCGAGTTATTGAAGCCATTAAGCACGACGTGCGTAAATACGTGAAACGCGAACGCTCCAAGCCCGTGCCCGTCGACGGCGACTATTGGGACTTCGCTTGCAAAATCGGCTCCGATCCTACCGTCACCGAGAGCAAGCACATCAAGGATCTTAACGCCGCCATCGACGCGGTCGCGCTCTCCGGTGCTCCCTCGGTTTACATCGAAATCGCGGCCATCGCCGCCAAGCACGTTCGCTACCCGGCCGCAGCCGACGCGACTCGGGTCGCGCCCTTGGCTACCGGCCTCGACGGATCCGCCACCCACTCGCTCCAGGACCCGGCGTAGAGTTTCGAGCCGGCCAACTCGGCATACTCCATCGCGAAGATATTCGCGCAGGCCGTAATGCCGGAGCCGCATTGGTGGCCCACCCGCTCTGGCGCCCGACCGCCGACGAGCCCCTCAAACTCGCGCCGGATTTCCTCTGCCGGGCGAAAGGTCAGATCCGCGTTCAGATTCGCCTTATAGAAGCGGTTCAACGCACCCGGAATATGCCCGGCCACCGGATCCATCGGTTCGATTTCACCCCGATAACGTTCACCGGCCCTCGCATCGATCAACGCGCAGGTAGCGTCCGCCAACCGCCGCTGCACGTCCGCCGCGCTCCACACCTGCGCCGGTGCCGCGCTCACGTTCTCTACGGCGGTCGACGTTGCGCGGGGCACTTCCCGCGACACCGGCCGGCCCTCGCCGATCCACTTCGGCCAACCGCCATCAAGCAAAACCACCCGCGAAAAACCGATCCACCGCGCCAACCACCAGAGCCGCGCCGCGTAGAGCCCGCCCGCGTCATCGTAAGCGACCAGCCTCGACTCTCGGGTCACGCCGTGCCGCGCAAAAAACTCCGCGACCGCCGCCGGCTCAGGTAAGGGATGGCGGCCGTTTTTCCCCGTCTTGGCTCCGGACATCGCAGTTTCGACGGCCGCGAAATGCGCCCCCGGCACGTGGCCCTCGCGATAGAGTCGCTCGCCTTTCGCGTGATCCACGAGATCGTGCCGACAGTCGAAAATGACCCACGCCGGATCGTTGAGGTGCGAAGCGAGATCGTCGGCGCGGAGCAGCATGTTGGCGCGAGGTTGATTCGCACGCCGCCCCGCGTGAAACCCAAAATCACCCGCCCGAACGACCACCGGCCGGTTCCACCGCCGGACCGCCGCGCCACCCCGCCTTACTTAAATGAAAATCCCAGCGCCGAGAGTTCGTTCATGTTGAACGGCGCGCTCGCCAAGACTTCCTGCAATTTCTCAAACGCCGCCGCCACGGAGCCCACATCGCATAACGCCATCCCGTCATCGCTGTCGTGGATATGCACCGACCATGCGCTGTCGTCATCCACCCGCAGTTGGAGGGTCGAACCGTAAAGATAGTTCCCCGGCACGCCGGGATGCGGTCCGGTTCCCGGTACCAGGAAGAGCGAGTGAATCGGATCGTGCGCCACGATCTTCTGATCGCCGACGTGCTTTGCCCGATGATGCGCCGGCTTCCCCGAGACCAAAATCCTCATTCCTTCCGCGCGGGCCTGCGGCGCCGCCGGCAGCGAACCTACGTAGCGGCTGTAAATGCTCGCGTTGGACTCCAGCGCAGTCGCCTCGATTTTCCCGGACAGAAACGCCTCGAGGTTGTTGGCGTGAAACACCGGTCGAGCCGCCAGCGACCGCGCCGTCACGTAGCCACCTTTGTGATCCGCGCTCGTATAGACTTGGTGCGCCGCAATCAGCCGCCGGAGTGTATCCATGTAGCTCGGCGTCGCCGGCACAGCTCCGGTCGGGCTATGGTCGATCAAGTCGAGCAACATCTGATCTAAATGAGCATGGGGGTCGTGGGGCATCCCCGGAGAGTGACTCGCCCGATCCCGCCAACACGAGTTCCTTCTCGCACCCGCTCGACTCTACTCTTCGACGTGCTGCCGATGGCGAAACGGCGTCTTGCCCTCACTCTTCGTTTTCCAACCGGGCTTACTCGCCAGCGCACTCGGTTTTCGGCGGGCCGGCACGCTCGCGAGTTTCTCGGTTTTCAACTTTTGGTAGCTGGCAAACCGCTCCGACGTCAGGCCGCCGCCGGCCAAAGCCGACCGCACCGCACACCCCGGCTCGTTGCCATGACCACAGTTTCCAAAGCGGCACTTCGCCGCCAGCTCCGCGATATCCGCAAACGCGCTCTCGACGCCGTCCTCGATGCCCCAGAGTTGCAGCTCGCGCATGCCCGGCGTGTCGATCACCAGCGCCCCCGTCGGCGTCTGCACGAGTTCACGCCGCGTCGTCGTATGACGGCCCTTGCTGTCTTTTTCGCGCACCTCCGCCGTCGGCATCGCCTCGGGATCACGTACCAGCGAATTGATCAGACTCGATTTTCCCACTCCCGAAGAACCGATGAACGCCAACGTCCGCCCCGGCTGCGCATACGTCGCCGCCAGAGCCTTCAGCCCTTTCCGCGTCGCCGTGCTCGTGATCCACACCGGCACCCCGGGGACGAGCACCTCGATCTCGCGCCGCACCGCTTCCGCATCCGTGCATACATCGGATTTATTCAACACCACCACCGCCTCCGCCCCACTTTCCTTCGCCGCCACGAGGAACCGCTGGATGCGCTTCGGATTAAAATTCTGATCCAGCCCGCTCACCAAAAACACCGTGTCGATATTCGCCGCCACGATCTGCTCAATCTCTTCCGAGCCCGAGGCCCTGCGGGAAAACTTCGTCCGCCGAGGCAACACCACGTGGATATCCGCCCTCGCCTCGCCCTCACGCCGTCGCACGCCGACCCAATCGCCCACTGCCGGAAACTGATCCGCCTTCTTCGCCAAGTGGAAAAATCCGCCGCCGCACTCGCCTAGGACTTCGCCACCCGCCGTGTGCACCGCGTAAAAATTCCGCCGTAGCTCGCACACCACGCGCGCCGGCTCCAGCCCCGCCGCGGCGTGCGGGGTAAATGCGAGTTCGAGGGCGGGTTGCCAGCCCAGATCGGCGAGAGTCATACCCACCACCCAACACGCCCCGCGCGTCAGAAGCCAGCGCGCAACGCATCTGCTTGCGGCTTGAGCTTCCGCTTTTCCTTTTGTCCCTTCACCCGGTGCCCAACGTGTCCCGCGAAGTTCGTCCCAGCCAGAAGCCCGGCCATGTCCTCAACGAACACGCCTCCCTTGAGCCCGTGCCCGCCGGCTGGTCCATGCTGCCCCCCGGAGACGCCGCCCTCAGCCGGCGCCTCAAGGCCGACGGTCCCTCTTGGACCATGATTGAACTTAAAGGTCGCAAGCGGTTCTCCCACGGCATTTGGGCTCCCGCCGACCGCATCGCGGCCCTGCGCGCCGAACTCGAAACCGAGCGCGCCGATCCCGCCTACGCCCGTCGCCTCAACGCCGGCCGCCAACGCCGCGCCATCGCCGAAGCCGACTACGTCGAAGATTTCCGCGCCGCCGTGCTTACGTTCCTCGCGTTTCATCCCCGCTACACCACCGATGCCCAACTCCTCGCCGATCTGATCGCGGCTCACGCGACACCCGTGGGCAGCGGCACCGTCGCCCGCACCGAACGCATCCCCATCGAGAACCGGGCCGAGGACGCCACCATCGCCTGGCTCCGCCACCAGACAACCGGCTACGACCAGATGCGCATTCCTTTGGTCAAAGGCCGCCGCCGCGAAGTGCGCCGCTTGCTCGCCCAGCGTTCGCACGAGCTGCTCCGCCACTACCGCAGCGGCCAACCGCCCGCCTCAGCTCACTGCCCGTTGCAAGCCGCCCTGCTTCGCGCGCGGCCCCCAAACCCGACGCCCGCACCGGTGCCCGCGCAAGGCGTCCTCTTTTGAAAACTCCCACGATGTCGACTCTCTCCACCATTCTCACCCATCCCGGCAGCGCGCACAAAGACGAGTTCTTAGCTTGTTGCGTTCTCCTCGCGGAACATCCCGTGCCCATCGAGCGCCGCGAGCCCAGCCCCAACGACCTCGCCGACCCCGCCGTTGCCGTTCTCGATGTCGGCCATCGCCACGAGCCGGCGCTCAATAATTTCGACCACCACCAGTTGCCCAAAGACCACCCGCCCACCTGCTCGCTTTCCCTCGTTTTGCAGCACCTCGGCCTCTACGCCGACGCCCGCCAGTTTTGCGACTGGCTCGAACCCGCCGAGTGGTTCGATTGTCGCGGCCCCATCGCCACCGCCCAGTTCCTCGGCGTCGACCGCAACGCTCTCCCGAAACTTAATTCGCCGATCGATATCACCCTGCTTCGCCGCTTCGCCCTCGCCACGCGTCTTGCGCCCAGCGATCCGCTGTGGGCGATCATGCGCATGATCGGCGAAGATCTTTTGGACTACGTCCGCTCCCTCCGCGCCCGCCTGGATTTTATCGCCCGCCACGCCGAGGTCTGGACCCTCGACCTCGCCGACGCCCCCGCGAAAATTCTCTTCTTGCCCCGCACCGATCCGCTGCCCGAGGAGCCGTCCATGGGCATCGACCGCTACATCGAAGCCCAAGGTCTTGCCGCTGAAATCGTCGCCACCGTCGTCCCCGACCGCCGCAGCGCGGGCTACGGACTCGCTCGTTTTCAAGATCACCCGCGCCTCGATTTCTCGCGCCTCGCGCAAGCCCCGGGCGTGCACTTCGCCCATGCGCGCGGTTTCGTGGCGAAAACCTCGCTCACCGCTCCCACCGACCTCCGCGCGCTGCTCCTGCTGGCCGCCAACTCGAGCTCGCTCCCCGCCTGAAATCACCCCTAGTTTTTCAACCATGAGCGAACTCCCCGACTGCCAATACTGCCGCAAAGACCAACGCCTCGACGACCTCATGATCGAGATCGCGCCGATGCAGGTCTCCACGCTCTACCTGTTCAAAGAGCAGACCTACCGTGGCCGTTGCGTCGTCGCCTACCGCCATCACATCAATGAGCTCTTCGAGCTGTCCGACGCCGAGCGTGATCTCTTCATGCACGACGTCGCCCGCGCCGCCAAAGCCATGCAGGCCGCATTCAACCCCGCCAAAATCAATTACGGCGCCTACTCCGACAAGCTCCCGCACCTGCACTTCCATCTCGTGCCCAAGTATCGCGACGGCCCGAGCTGGGGCGCTCCCTTCACGATGATGCCCGAGCCCAAGCAACTCCTCGGCTCCGCCGACTACGCCGGACTGATCGCGGCGATCAAAGCCAAGCTCGCCTGATCCGCCGTGGGGCGTCGCTCGCCGACGCCCGCGCTGTAGGCCCGACCCGTGGTCGGGTGTGACTTCATTCCGACGACCGAATCGGACAACCGACCAGCGGTCGGTTCTACAACCGGACCATTGTCGCCGATTAGGCGGGCCTGATTTAGAACGGCTTCGTCACCTCGTCCGCTCCGGGCGCCGGCAATCCGACGCGCTCGTCCGCGACTCAGCTTTTGCCCCCGCCCTCAACGGGCCGCTCCGTTTCTACCACCACCTTCGGCGCCGGCGGCACGATTTTGTCCGCGATGTAGATCATGTAGCTGGTGCTCTTGGCCGTCGCGTGCTTCCGCACCGGCAACGCCTGCACTTTGAA
>CAMBRG010000159.1 GCA_945869845.1 Opitutus sp. GAS368
GCCACCGCCCAACTGCTCGCTCACCTCGGGCTGCGCCTGCCCAAGGGCACCCGTGAAGTCAGCAATGTAGTGCCGAAAATCAGCCCCTAAATCGCGTAAGTATCTGCCATAGAACGTAACGGTTTTTTGAACTGCGGAACTCGGGTTAGTTTTCCAAGCCGCTGCCGCGCTCACAAAAGTCGTAGGCTTTGGGCGCGATCGGCGGCGGGAATCTCAAGGACCGCGCCCGTCGGCCGGATTCGGGTTTTACCGCCCCACGAGGGCGGCGCGGAGGTAGGGCTCCATCACGTCGGCTTGGCGGAGGAAGCCGAGGTCGTTGGGGTGGGAGCCATCGGTGGTGCCTTCGCTGTCGTCGCCGAGCAAGTGGTCGCCGGGAATGTAGGTGAGGCCGGTGACGCCGGCGGCTTGGAGTTTTTCGAAGCATTCGCGCAAGGCGGCGTGGTTGGCGGTGTGGTGGTCGTCGCGTTTCGGGAGGATCCAGGAGTTGGAGTTGCGCCGGTCCTCGACGAGCACGATGGGCGTCTTGGGCTGCGCGGCGCGGAGCTGGTTGACGAGCGGGATGCACTTCGCGCGCACGGCGGCGGCGTCCATGTTGGGCAGGCAGTCGATCACGAAAATGCCGGCGTCGATCTGGACGAGGAGTTCGCCCACGGCGGCGTCCATGCGACCGTTGCCGGAGAAGCCGAGGTTCACGACGGGCCGATCAAAGCGGCGGCCGAGGATCGCAGTGTGGACCATGCCGGGGCGCGACGCGCTGGCGCCGTGGTTAATCGAAGTGCCGTAAAACACGATGGGCTTGGCGGCGCGCGGGGCGAGGGGCTCGAACTTTGCGCCGGACGGCACGCCGACCGAGAGCGTTTCCACGCCGTTGTAGAGCGGGAGGTAGATCGCGTATTCGCGCAGGCCGGGGGCGAGACCGCCGATGATTTCCTGCCGCATGGTTTTCTTGTCGGGGCGGCTGACGCCGGCCCAGCGCCATTTGCCGGTGGCGTCGCGGGCGTAGAGATCGAGCCCGCTTGCACCGATGGGCGTCATGTTGACGCCGTTGAGCTTCTCTTTGAGCACGGTGATGTCGGCCGAGATGGCGGCGGCGTCGGTTTTGAAGCGGACCATCATGCCGGCGCTGTCGCGGCTGAGGTTCCAGACGGCGGCCGTGACCTTGCCGTCGGCGCGGGCGGGGAAGCGGTCGAACCAACGTTTGCGTTCGAGGTCGGCAAACGCGCGGCCCTCGACGCCCCAAGTGGTGACATCGTGCCACGTGAGTGCCGGCGCGTCGGGCGCGGGCGTGGGCGGCGTGGTGGCGGGAGTTTGGGCGAGGGCCGACGCGGCGAGCGTGAAGGCGGCGAGTAAGGGAGCGAGGCGGGGGTAAAGCAGGTTCATGGGCAGATTGAGTTGAGTCGGGACTCTCACGGTAACTCCAGGCCGGTGCAAGCGCGCGGCGGGTCTGCAGCCGGGCGTTGTACCCGGACGCAGGCTCCGCCCACGCTGACGTTACGAGCCCGTCGGCGCGCGGGCATCAGCGGATCGCTGTAGCCCCGACCGGTGGTCGGTGGTTTCAAGGTGAGCGGCCCACTCCACGCGCGGGTTTTACGCTTTAATCTTTTCCTACGACTTCCTCGTCCCCGGAAACCGACCAGCGGTCGGTTCCACAGCCGGATTTCAGAGCGGCGCTAGAGCGGCGCTCAGTTGCGATCAGGCTTGAGGGTGGGGTTCGGCGACCGTTCGCCTACTTGCGGCGCTGTTCGGCTGAGAGCGCTTCGACGAGTTGGTTCGCTTGGCCGGCGCGTTTTTTCAGGGTGAACGCATCGTAGGGCCGGCCGGTTGCGGTGCGGGCGGTGTAGCGCAATTCGTCGCCGTCCACGGTGATGAGTTGATAGAGCTGGAGATCTTCGCCGGCGCGCACGGCGAAGCCGTCGTTGGAGATGTCATACATCTTTGGGCCGCTCACGCTCACGACGTAAACCGTGCCGATGGCGGGATCGTAGGCTTGATTGTAGCCGGTGGGCATGTTGGCGGTGCCGACGACGGCCGTTTTGCCGGAGACATCGCCGCTGCGGGCGTAGGTGTGGTCGTGGCCGGTGAGCACGAGATCGACTTTAAACTCGTCGAGCACGGGTTTCCACGCGGCGCGCAGGGCCGGGTTGTCGCGGCCGCGCGCCGGAGAGAAAATCGGGTGGTGGAACGTGACGATGGTCCAGCGGTTGGGATTCTTCGCGAGCACGCTGCGGAGCCACGGCACCTGCTCGGCTTGGAGGCGGTTAGAATCGAGGGAGATGATGCGAGCGCCTTGGTAATCGGTGAAGAAACACGTTTCCTCGAGGCCGGCGGGCGCACCTTGATCGACGGGCAACGTGAACTGTGGGCGCCAGTGGCTGGAGAGCGCGCGCACGCCGGGGTTCTGCGGGCGGTCTTCGAGGGGCTTTTTATCGGTTTGGCGCGCGACCACTTCGGCCGGAGTCCAGCCGGTGATTTCGGTAAACGCGGCGTCCACGGAGGCGACGAGCTCCTTGTCGTCGAGCATGATGAGGGTCGTTTTGCCGCCCGGCGCGGTGGCGACGACGCGGGTGGTGCCGGATGCTTTGTCCGCGGTGACGGAGATTGTTACGTCAATCGCGGAGCCGTCGCGCTTGGTCCAGCGGCGGTCTGAGGCGGGGCTGGCGCCTTCGTTGAGGTGCTCGTGGTTGCCGGGAGTAGGGAAGACGGGGATGGTAGCGTTGACCCACGCCGGGGCGCCGAACCACTCACCCCACTCGGCGTCGCGGTTGGCCCGGTTGATCAGATCGCCGGCGTGCAGCGTAAAGGCGGCGCGGGGCGCATCGCGAAAGGCCTCGCGGAAGACGCGCGACCAGTGGGTTTTGATGTCGTTTTGGGCGTCGCCAAAGTAGACGAAGGTGAAGGGTGCGGCCTCGCGTTTGGCGGTGCGGAAGTGAAACCACTCCGACCAGTTGGCGCCGTCGCCGACGCGGTAGGCGTAAAGCGTATCGGGGGTGAGGCCGGTGAACTCGACGGAGTGGAGGTGGGCCTCACCGAGATCGGAGGTGAAATCGGCGGTGCGCGCCGGGTGGTCGGTGGCCTTGAGCTTGGAATTGTCGGCGGCGAGAGCGAGTTGGGCCAGGCTGCGCTCGACGCTGGTGGCGGTGCGCCAAGTGACAGCTTGGGTGGTCGCGGGATCGCCGGACCACGTGAGCACGACGCGGTCGGGCAACGGCGTGGCGGCGTGGGCGAGTTTCTCGGCGTAGGGCGTGGGTTTCCAGGCGTGGGTGGCCGCGTCGTGTGCGAAGGCGAGACCGGCGGTGAGGAGGGCGGCGCCGGAGCGCAAAAGAATCTTCATTTTTGAAAACGTGGAGGTGAGGCGGGCGAAATGCACGCCCGCACAGGTGAATTTTAGGTGACAGCAGACGAGCGTCGGAAACGTGCGGCAGGAGATCGAAGACGAAAGTGGGCCGGTCGGGAAAGTAATATAAATGGGGCAGAAAGAGCAGCGCGTCGGGCCACCGCCTCGCTGCTCTCTACTCTACTCCAGTCAGCCCAAGGCCAAGCTCGGTGACAGGGCGCGCTGGGTGGACTTTTCCGTCGCCGCCGAGGCGGCGAAAATCGCGCCGTAGAGAAGGGGAGAGCCGGGTAACGCGAGCCTGCGACGCGCGGGCTTCGCGGTGACAGTGGGGCGGTCGTCGGCCTTTTCCGTCCGCACTTCGGGCGGTGGCGGGCCTTTTTCTTCCATCGCGAACCCCGCCGGCCTGAGGGCGGGCCTTTCGTCGTTATCGGGAGAGGGCAGGGTGCCTATTCGCTCCAATAATAAGGCGCACGGACACCCCGACCCACGGTTTGGGTAAAATAAAAACTTGACGATGATGCCTAAGACAAACCATGTCTTACCTATCTTCTATTTCGAAACCCGTAAGAACCCACCGTCCTCATCCTCTACCTCCCATGTCCAAAGCCGCTCCCGCCAAAACTGCCACCTCTGCCTTGGCTCCCGTCGCCCACGCCCGCGAGAAAAACATCGAGCTCGCCCTCTCCTCCATCACCAAACAGTTCGGTGACGGCTCCATCATGCGTCTCGGCTCCAACGCCAAGATGAAGGTCGAGACCCTCTCCACCGGCTCCCTCGCCGTGGACCTCGCCCTCGGCGTCGGCGGCCTGCCCAAGGGCCGCATCATCGAGATCTACGGCCCTGAATCCTCCGGAAAGACCACGTTCTGTCTGAGCGTGATCGCCGAGGCCCAGAAAAAAGGCGGGCTCGCCGCCTTCATCGACGTCGAGCACGCGCTGGACCCGAAATACGCTCGCGTCGTCGGGGTAAATCTCGACGACCTGCTCGTCTCCCAGCCCGATTCCGGTGAAGACGCCCTTAACATCATGGAGACGCTCATTCGCTCCAACTCGATCGACGTCATCGTCCTCGACTCCGTCGCCGCCCTCATCACCAAGGCCGAACTCGACGGCCAGATGGGCGACATGACCATGGGAAGCCAGGCTCGCCTTATGTCTCAGGCCATGCGCCGCCTCACCGCCGTCGTCAGCAAGACCAACTGCGTCTGTATCTTCACCAACCAGATCCGCGAAAAGATCGGCGTCATGTTCGGCAGCCCCGAAACCACCTCGGGCGGCCGCGCCCTCAAGTTCTTCTCATCCGTGCGCATCGACATCCGGCGCAAGGACCAGATCAAGACTCCCGACGGCAAAGTCATCGGCAACCGGACGAAGATCAAAATCGTCAAAAACAAAGTTGCCCCGCCCTTCACCGAGGTCGAATTCGACATCATGTATGACGAGGGTATCTCCAAGATGGGCTCGCTCATCGACCTCGGCATCGAACACAAAATTCTCGAAAAGAAAGGCGCGTGGATCGCCTACGAGGGCGCGCTCGTCGGCCAAGGCCGCGACGCCGCCAAAGCCGCCCTCAAAGAGAAGCCCGAGCTCGCCGAGAAAATCTCCAAGGCGATCATGGAAAAGGTCGTCATCACCGCCACCGGCCCCAAAGCCGACGACGACGTCTGAAGTTCCCCGTCACGCGGCCTGGAGCCGTGAACAGTCCGGTAGGGCAGGTCTCCGACCTGCCCTTTTTATTGCCCATGTTTCGCCCCTGTGCTCACGTTCGTCTCACGATTCGTCCGGTCATTACGTTGGAAAAAATAACCCTATGAACCCGCTCACCGCTCCTTCGGTTCGATTCCTCCTTTGCCTCGGTGCGTTCGCCTCGGGCCCGGCCAGTCTCACCACGGGCGTCACTGCCGCCGAACGCGCGGGCTCCGCCCCTGTCGTGATGAAGGCCGCCGACCGCGTGCCGTGGACCAATTTAGCAGAACTCGAGGCGTTCGCCGCCCGCGGTCACCTTCAAGCGTGCGCCCAGCTCGGCGAGCAACTCCTCCGCGGCGACGGCGTTGCCCAAAACATCCCGCGCGCCCTGCCGCTCCTAGAATTAGCCGCCCGCGGCGGCGTTGGCTCGGCGATCTTCCGCCTCGGCATGGTTTACGAAGAAGGCCAGGGCGTCACCCGAGACCGTCTCCGTGCACTCGAGTATTTCCGCGCCGCCGCCGCCGCCGGCGAGCCCGAGGGTTTCTTCAACGTCGGTGCGGCCTACGTCGGCGCCCACGGCGTGAAACGTGATTACACCGAGGGTCTCGCGTGGATCATCCTCGCCGCCCAACGCGGTGCGGGCGGCAACACCGAGCAGAGCGTGCGCGATCGCATCCTCAAGTTGCGCCGCCCCGAATGGATCCGCGCCGCCCAATCCCGCGCGCCCGCGATCGAAGGCGAGCTCGCCGCCAAAAAAGCCGCGGACTTTCTCCCGGCCTCTGCCGCGCTCGTGCCCCCGCGCGCCGTCGCTCCGGTCGCGCCCGCTCCCGTAATCGCCGCCCCGGTCCAAAAAGCTCCCGCACGCGTCAAAATCCAGCCCGCCGCGCCCGCGCTCACGCTGCCCATCGCTCCTCCGCCCGCCTTCGACTTGCCCCCGCCACCGCCGCAGAAAACAGCACCGCCCAAACCCTGAGCCTCGGGCGCACGCCGGCTTTCTTTGCTTGGCGCCCCGACCGAAGTCCGCGTCGTCCGGCCAACGCCCCGCGTTTTATTTCGGCGGCCGGGGCAACTCCGTCGGCCAAGACTCTGCCAACTCCGGCTTCATCGCGCGGGGCCTCGAGGTCGCTCGCGCCATCTAATACCAGCGCCGTTTGGTTTTTAGACTTTCCGTCGTAGGCAGCCTGCTTGCAGGCGCTCGGTGCGTCCGCCAGCGGACGGCCGACAAAAGTCTAAATCTAGTGTGCCGTTGGTATAACCCGCTCCGGCGGAGAGTCGGCCCCTCACGCCCGCGATAAAACCCTCCGCGCCTGAAATGGAAAACCCGCCCGGAACGGGAGCGCCACCGTTCCGCCCGGGATGAACCTCGCCCTTGCGCCGACGAATCCTTGGCGCACGCTTTTCCCCTGGCCCTCGCGCCCACGCTCCGCACCGCCGCCTCCATGCCACCGCTCCTCTACGAATCTCACAGCCACACGACTCTCTGCAAACACGCGCACGGCACGCCCGCCGAGTATGCCGCGCAGGCCGAGGCTCGCGGACTGAAGGGCATCATCTTCACCTGCCATTGCCCGCTCCCCGACGGCCTCAGCCTGCAATACCGGATGAGCCCTGAAGAATTCCCCGCTTACGTCGACCTCGTTGCCCGCACCCGCGAGGAATTCGCCGGCCGCGTCGATGTTCGCCTCGGCTTGGAAAGCGATTACTTGCCCGGTTTCGGCTTGGAAACTTGGC
>CAMBRG010000160.1 GCA_945869845.1 Opitutus sp. GAS368
CTGGTTTATCGGAAGCGGAGTCTGACATGGGAGGAGAAAATCTAAATCTTAGCGCTTAAGGTTGACGGTGTCTTCGACCATGGAGTCGGACACGGTTACGATGCGAGAGGAAGCCTGAAGACTGCGCTGGGCGTTAATGAGGGTCGCGAATTCGGTGGTGAGGTCCACGTTGGAAAGTTCGAGCGACTCCGGTTCGATGGTGCCGTTGCCCACCCCACCTGGAAGGTTAGATAAACCGTTGAGCGCTAATCCACCGATCGGCGCAGCATTTTCGAAATTCGTAAACATGTTGGCCCCTTCAGGTTTGAGCGCGGTCGGGTTCGAGAAGCGCTGAAGCAGGACGCGGTTGGTTACGACGGTCGTCCCATTCGAGTACGTTTCCGTGAAATTACCTTTTTTATCAAAAGCAAAGCTGAGCAATTCGGCACCGGCGGGCGGGGTCTGGCTGACGCGAATACTGCCGACAGCCGCGGGCGCGGCGCCGGCGGCACCGCCGGTCAAGCCCTGTACCCGATAGTTGCTGCTATTGACCAAATAACCCTCTGTGTCTAAGTGGAAATCACCGGCACGCGTGACGTACTGGGAGTTGTCATCGGTCTTCAATACCCTGAAAAAACCCTCGCCCGAAACCGCGAGATCGGTCTTCACGCCAGTAACGCTCAGCGAGCCTTGAGAGTTTTTAATCGAATCGTCCATCATCGTGGAAAACGAGACGGTCTTAGATTTGAAGCCCGTGGTGTTAGCATTGGCGATATTGGCGCTGATGGTTTCGACCCCCTTGGAGAAGGCCTTCATGGCAGTGACGCCAGACTGGATTGAGGCTGAGATAGGCATAAATTTTAAATTTCGAGTTCGAGTTTTAGTTTAAAAATCAGGTTTAGATCCGAACGGTCGCCGGAGGATTTTTGACGGAGGTGGGGGCGACGCGGGTGACGGAATCAAACGAGAAAAGTGCCTCACCCATACGCAGTTGCAGGCCTTTGGCTGAATTTTCCACGGCATCAACAATACCCGTGGTTTCTGCACCGGTATAGTCTCTTACGGTGACTTCACGGCCGATCATACTGCTCGCGGCGATCATCTTGTTGGCATCACCCATGCCCTTCAAGGAAGTGATCATCTGGCTCGATTGCTCGAGGCTGGTAAATTGGGCCATGGTTGTAACAAACGAGTTGTCATCCATCGGCTTCATCGGGTCCTGATTTTTTAACTGCATGGTGAGCAGCTTTAAAAAATCCTGCTGGCTCATGGTCTGTTTAGCGGTGCGGGTAGCAGTAGGAGCGGCGACCGGAGCGGCCGCCGCGAGTGCGGGCGTGGTAGAGAGGATAGGCATAGTCAGGCGAAGATTTGCAAACGGTGATTGGCGGCTAGAACGGGAGCCCCGACGGGGGCGACCGGGCTATTTGAAAGTGATGGGGTGCGACCTAAACGCACGACGGGCTCAGCTTTGGAATACATGTTTTGCCGAGCATCCGCATCGGCTTGCGCCCCATTTTGGCCTCGGCCGGACGTATCCGGTGAACCCTGCCACTGAAACGAGGAAGAAAAACCACTCGGGCGATCCGATCGATCAAATGCCGCCTGCAACGATTCGCGCAAGAAAGCCGAATCCGTGCTCAAAACCGTTTCCACTTGGTCGGCACGCCGCACCACTTCGACCCGGAGCTTACCGTGACCGGCGACATCGAGATCCACCACGCAGCGTTGTTGACCGGAAAGCCGAACCGTCTCAGTGATCGCCGCCAATTCGTCGACGACTTGCACCAAATTCACGCGCGTCACCGCTTCAGTTGCCGGTGCATCTGAGGCGCTTCCGGCCGAGAAATCTAGAAGAGGACTGGACATGTTCGCATCCACTTTAGCACTAACTGAGCCACCTACATCATTAACTTTAGCAACTAATTGATTAGTCGATTTTTCTACGCTATTAAAAATACTTAGTTCGGCACTCTCGCCCTCTTTAGCGCTGGTCGCAGAGGACTGAGCGGCAGTTTTTTCTGCCCGAAAAGAGCGGGGCAATTCAGCCGCGGTTAAGACCGGAGCCGGCTGCGCGGTGACCGCGTTCAACCCAGCTGCAGCTAAGACCGGAGCCGGTTGCGCGGCGACCGCGTTCAAACCAGCTGCGGTTAAGACCGGAGCCGGCTGCGCGGCGACCGCGTTCAACCCTGCCGGAAGCTTGAAAGTGCCCGCCGCATCTTGGTCTGGCCGCATCGTGCGCTTCTCGTCCGCGTCTACTCCGGCTCCATTCCCTGAGGTCAACTGCGCGCCTTCGCTTTGGCGCGCCGGTGTGGCTGAAATTTTTGTGACCGGCGATTGTTCGGCTGCACGTGCTGCCGGCAGCGCTGCTTCACGCCCCGGCTCGCTTCGATTCACGCCCGCGGGCATCGCCTGGAATGAGACCCCGGAACTTTCACCGCCCGAGGTCGAGCTCGCTTCAGCGGTAATCGCGAGCGCCGTCGCTTCCGCTTCAACCGGCGCGGACTCGCACCGCGTCTCGCCTCCTCCAAAATTAATTGGCGCCGCTTCCTCGAGCGGCAACGGCTGCCCCATCCACGGCGGGACGATGCCCACGGCATCGTCGGTGTTCGGCGAAACCTCGGCGGATTCAACCCGCCGGTCGGCGGCTAGATCACTCGACTGCTCTGGCTCGCCGGAGTTGTCCACGCGCCCCTCGGAATCGCGGGCCGCCTTTGCGTAAGTTGCAACCGCGGTCGGACGGGCAAAATGGGGAGACTTTGACTTCACGCCCTCGGTTACCTCCTGCACCTGATGGTGAGGAGCGGCGCCCGGAGGAGACTTAACTCCAGCGGAGTCAATCGACGCAGGTGCGGCTTCGCGTTTAACCGGCCCAAGCATACTCGCGAACGAACGTTTCAGCTTTGCCGAATTACGCGCCGCCTTGGCGCCCGCCTCCGCCGTAAAAGCTTCAGCCGTCAGATCCCTAGGAGCCGATAACACGGCTCCCGAAATTTTTGCTTCAAAGGGAGACATCATTTTGGGGCCCGATAATTTTTAACACCCTCGGCTAATTTAGCCGCCCGCTTCGCCATCAGCGGATCGCTGGCGGCTTGCTTGCCCAGCTCTTCAAAAATTCCCGCGACGACATCCACCTTCATCAGCGCGAGAATTTTGACCGCGCTGGCGTCCTCCATCTCGAGCATAATCGTCACCGCGGATTTCGGCGACATATTTGAGTAGGTCTGCACCAGCGTTTTCAGATTTTTGAGTTCGCTCACGGCGTCATCAGCCCGCGTTTTTGCGTTTAGGCCTTTCGCCTCCGTCAAATAACCCTCGACCTGTTTGCGCATCAGATCGATGTCAGCTCTCGTCCGGGCAAGCTCCAGCCGCTCAGATTCCACGCGCTTCTGTTGGTCGACCAGTGCCGCCTCACGCACCGCCAATTGATCCTTGGCTAACTTTAACTCACTGACCGCGCGGCTCGTGACATCCACCGGCGGTGGACGATCCGGCAAGTGCGAAGGAATGACCTTCGGCTTCGGGCGCATCGCGGCGGCCAGCGCCGCATATTCAGGAATACGTTTCAGCACGAGGTAGCTGGAAAGTCCGACGCCCAACAAAGTCGCCACCAGAATAATTACCAGAGGGGAGGTGATGAATTTCATGAAAGAAGGGAATAAGAGGCACCTGCGATCCGACGAGCGGCCTCGTCCATCTCCGCCTGCTCGCGACGAGCCGCATCTTGGAAATGCCGATCTTCCGCCCGACCCCGAAGATTTTTTACCGCCTTGAGTTCTTTCCCGGCTTCGGCCCAAGCCTGCCGGGTTTCTTCCAGAATCCTGGCGTGGGCGAGCAAGGCCTTTTCCGCACCGCGCTCCTGCGCGATCGTGCGATCAAAATCAGCCAAAGCCGCAGCGTGATCCTGCGGCGCGAAGCGCTTGCCTTCGGTTTGGAGTAAGTTCGCGCGCGCCACCTCGGACCGAGCCTGCGCCTGCGCCAATTCATGGTCCAAGCGCCGTTGTTGCTCGAGTTTTTGCGCCAGCACCGTCGCCGCCTGCGTCTCGCGCAGTTCACGCAGGAGCAGCAGACTCTGCAGCCTAAAACAGAAACGCTTCATCCGAGTGCTCCCTTCAAACCAGCCGCCATCGCCTCGCTCGAGACCACCTCATCAATGCTCTGCCGCAGGTAAGTCTGTAACGGCCCGTGCACGCGAATCGCGTGATCGAGCGCGGGATTCGAACCTTTGTTGTACGCGCCGATGTTAATTAAATCTTCGTTCCGCCGATAGAGCGCGACCTGTTCCCGTGCCGCGGCCGACCATTGCAACACCGCGGCCGGAGCCACTTCGCGCCCCAAGCGGCTGATACTTTCCAAAATATCGATGGCCGGGTAGTGGTTTGCGTGCGCCAACGCCCGCGACAGCACCAAGTGCCCATCCAAAATACCACGCACCGTATCGGCCACCGGCTCGTTCATGTCGTCGCCTTCGACTAAGACGGTGTACAAAGCCGTGATCGCGCCGATTTCACCCGCGCCTGATCGCTCGAGCAAACGCGGCAGCAAGGCAAACACCGAGGGCGTGTAGCCGCGCGTCGCCGGCGGCTCCCCGACCGCGAGCCCGATCTCACGCTGCGCCATCGCGAAACGCGTCACTGAATCCATCAACAACAAAACATTGCGACCCTGATCGCGGTAACTCTCCGCCAACGCCGTCGCGGTAAACGCGGCCCTTAAGCGCATCGGCGCCGGCGCATCCGAAGTCGCCACCACGACGACGGATTTCTTCAAGCCGTCGGGTCCTAGATCACGCTCAATAAATTCCCGCACCTCCCGACCGCGTTCGCCCACCAGGCCGATCACGACGACATCGGCCGAGGAACCGCGCGCAATCATTCCGAGCAACGTCGATTTACCCACGCCGGAACCGGCGAAAATGCCCATCCGCTGCCCACGGCCCAAAGGCGTAAACGCATCGATCGCCTTAACGCCGGTTAAAAAAGGTTCGGAGATCCGCTGCCGGCGCAGAGGATGTGGCGGCGGAGTCTGCGCCGCCCAAGCCTGACGCTGGCGCGACAATGCCGCCCCTTCATCCATTGGCCGTCCAAGCGCATCGAGCACCCGGCCCAACAAAAGATCATTGGCCACGGGCAACGACAGCGACTCCAGTGCGACGGTCTCGCAACCGACGTGCAAGCCGCCGACATCGCCCAACGCCATCAATAAAATTTTCTCCGACCGAAACCCCACCACTTCGGCCAGCACTTCGAAAGCGTTGCGCTGGCTGCGCAACACGCAGAGTTCGCCGAGGCCGACATTCGGCCCCTCGGATTCCACGATTAGCCCAGAGATCGAGGCCACGCGGCCGTTGCGGCTAAACGTCGCTGCCTGCTGCACCTGGCCGCGCACCAACGAGACGATGTCTGCCACGCCGGAGTTCATTTACGCGAGAGCTCCCGCCGCAAGGCTTCTACCTTCGCGTTATGGCGCGCATCGATGATCCCAAAACGACTGCGGACCTGACATTCGCCCGAAGCAAACGCCGGATCGATCGTCACCGAGATGCCGGGATATGTCCCCCTCCACTCCGGCACCAAACTGGCGATGATCTCATGATCGCGTTCGCCAACGACCAACTCGAGATTCTGTACTTCGGGAAAAAGCGCGACCAAGGCTTCCTGACACAGTTGCGCGACCACTTCAGGTGGCGGCGTGAAACCCGCGAGTACGCGCTTGGCGACTTCGACTGCGAGATCGGGCAAAACCAGCCGGATTTGATCAGCGATCATCTTCTCTGCCTCGCCGAGGCGAGAAAAAATCCCCGTCTGCACCGCACTCACTTCCGAGCGAAATTCCACGAACCGACGGTCCACGCCCGTATCAGCCTGGCGCGCACCTTCGCGGCGGCCCCGTTCGAACTCGGCCGCAAATTCTGCCGCCGAGAACTGCCGCACGGGTTCAACCGCTTCGGCAGCCAGCACGAACGGTCCGGTGAACGAAATCGAATGACGTGAAACAGCCATGAGATTAAGCAGCGCCCTCCGCGTCGTCTTCGTCGAGGATGATATCGCCCGATTCCTCGAGCTTGCGGAGCATATCGACGACGGCGGCCTGCGCCGTCTCGACCTCCTTGGGGCGGACGTTGCTGAGCATCGCGATATCGTCGCGCAAGCCTTGTCCAGCACGTTTCGAAAGTGCGCCGAAGATTTTTTCCTGCATGCCGTCTGAGGCACCTTTGAGCGCGAGCGCCAATTGGGCCGAATCCACATCGCGCATGAGGCGTTGCATATCGCTTGGACGCAGCCGGGAGAGATCTTCGAAAGAGAATAGTTTCCGCCGTACTGCGGTCGCAAGCCGGGGATTTTTCTCTTCGATCTGGGCCATGACCGCACGGGTCGCGTCTTTCGAAACACCTTTGAGCATGTTGGCCACCGTTTCGGCGCCGCCACTACGGTGAAACGCAGGCACCTCCGTCTGCGAGATGTGAGCGCCGAGTTGGTTGGCAATCTTTTCGATGTATTTTAGCGAAGTACTGTCAATCAGACCGATGCGCAGC
>CAMBRG010000161.1 GCA_945869845.1 Opitutus sp. GAS368
CATCCGGGTTAGAGCGCCGCGGGATTCTGCTGGAAGTCGAGCGCCAAGGCGGCGCTCCATGAAAACTCATCGGTGCCAAGGCCGAGCGCGGAGGGCAGCGTGCCAGGCCGAGGATCAAAGTACTCCCAACGGCCCGCGGCGCCAACGGCGCGCAGCGTGTCGGACCGCACTCGCTCGGCCAGATCGCCCAGACCAGCTTGGCGCAATCCGTGATGCAGCATCCAGTTCACATTCACCCACACGGGGCCACGCCAGTATCGAACGGGATCGAAGGCGGGCTCGTCCGTCGCCACCGAGGGACAGAGGAGCCAGTCGGTACTGGGAGCGAACGAGGAGGTGAGATGATGGGCCAGCTTCCGCCGTTGCGTGCCATCACAGACCCGGGCGAACAGCGGCATGAAACCGGAGGAGGTCTTGATCGCGATCCGGCGGCCCGCGCGCAGGTCGTAAGGGAAATAGAAGCCACGCTCAGCATCCCAAAACTTTTTGTTGATGGCAGCGGCCGTACTTTCGCACCAACCCTCGATTTCAACAACGGTTTCCACATCGGCATCGACCTCGCGCGCCAGCGATAGCAGCGCCAGATTCGAACGTGCTAGGACCGAGTTAAAGAGCACATCCTGGATCAGGAACGGGGAACGTTCCGCGATCTCGTCGTCCCGGTAACCGCAATCCTTGAAGAGATCGACCAACGCCATGTAGCGCCGATAGTTCACGTCCGTTGGACGATGAGCGGCCGCGACGGCCTGGTTATCTCTCCGCAGGCTTGAGACGTCGCGGGCCCGCGATAGGTCAATCCCCTCCAGCGCCGCATCGTAAACGGGCGAGTTGTCGGTACCGGCCTCCCAATTGTGCTGAATATAAACCAGGCCTTCGCCGAATGGATCGCGGTTCCGGTAAAGGTGGCGATGTTGGGCCACCAGCGCCGGAAATATCTCGCGCCGGAACGCAGCCCATTCCGCCGTGCGGCCCAAAGGCAGCGACGAAATCCGCTCGACGATGAACGCGAAAACCGGGGGCTGGGTGATGCCCGACGTGCGAACTCCCTCCGGGCGCGAAGCGACCTTGTCCGTGCCCCAAGCGTCAGGCCCAGGAAAGTAGTTGTCGGCAGGCCGATGAAACACGATGTGCGGCACCATGCCGTTGCGCCACTGGCCGCGGAAAAGGCTGCGGAGTTCGGAGATGGCTCGTTCGGGCCGCACATGGGCTAAACCAAGCGCGATGAACCCGGCATCCCAATTCCATTGAAAAGGATAAAGATTCGGCGATGGCAGCGTGTAGCCGTCGCGCCAGTTGCGATCGAGTGTGGCGGTGGCAGCGGCAAGCATGGCGGGATTGGCAACGCGGACTACCGGACCGGGGCTGATTGGAGGAGACGGGGGCTCAAGTCGAACCATCTGCGATTCACCCTAGTGCAAGGGAAAAAACCCCGGCGCCTAACGCTTGCGCAGCGGGAACGGGCGCGCTCCGCCAACGGCCGAGACTGATTCGTCCGGGGATTCGAACCGACGGCGCCACGAGGGAGACGAAAGTTTACGGGGATACAGGAAAGGCACGGCAAAAACGTTTTGGGTAGTAGAGTGCTGACCGAGTCCGAGTGCTCTTTCATCGATGACCAATGAAAGATTGAAAGAAGAGGATTGATCAGTAGGATGAGGACAAAACAGAAACGTTTTTGTCAAGCCACGACCCCTCAGGAATTCAGGCGGCGGGCATCGTCGTCCTTTACCCGCGACAACTTTCCATTTATCCGGAAGTCCTTCCCACCCCATGTCGATCGTTCTCCTCGCCAAGAATCTAGGCCTCTCGATCTCGACGGTGTCGCGCGCCCTGAACGGCTACGATGACGTTTCCGCCGCCACGCGCGAGCGGGTCGCCCTCCGGGCCAAGGCCATCGGCTACCGCCCCAACCCCAGCGCACGCCGCCTCGGCGCAGGCAAGACATCGGCCATCGGGGTTATCCTGCCTGCGGCGAGCAGCACCGGGCAGGCGGTTGACTCGATGTACTCAAGTCTGCTGTGCGGAGTGGTGACCGAGATCGAGCCGGCAGGCTACCACCTGCTTGCCTCAATGCAGGCGAAGCACGACGCCGCCCGCGAGGCCGCGCTTTACGAGAATTTCATCAGAGGTGGCTGGGTCGATGCGCTGCTGATCGTGCGCACAAGGGTGCACGACGCGCGCCTGGAACTCTGCCGCGCAGCGAAGATACCTTTCGTAACCTACGGCCGGACCGAATCGGACGAACCTTACGCGTGGGTGGACACCGATAACGAAAAGGCTTTTCACTTGGCGACAACGCGGCTGCTTGACCTCGGACATCGACGGATAGCGCTGATCAACGGGCCCGACGAATACTATTTCGCCCAACTGCGCCGCCGCGGGTATCTCCGGGCGCTCGCGAGCCGCAAGCTGAAGCCGGATCCGGCGTGGATACTCCACGGCGACCTGACGGAGGGATCCGGACACGAACTCTGCCGCTCGCTGCTTATCCGGAGTCCCGCGCCCACCGCCTTCGTTTGCGCGACCGATTCCATGGCGATCGGTGCGATCGCGGCGTGCCGAGAAGCCAATCTTTCCATCGGGACCGACGTCTCCGTGATCGGCTACGGCAATTCCAGCCTCTCCGCATTCTGCGATCCTCCCCTCACTACCATGGAGCACCAGGTTTTCGAGAACGGCCGGTATGTCGGTCGAGCCCTGCTCCAATTGCTCCGAAAAGAGATCCAGCCGGAGGAGGTTCACTACCTTGAGCCCGTCGTTCTCGTGCCGCGCAAGTCCGACGGACCGGCACCCCAAGGCGGCTAGGAGCTGTTTTCTGCTAACGATCCGGAGTTTGAGCCAGACGGGGAGGCAAGCGAGCCATAGCATCGCAGCGAAGGTAGAATGGAGTTTCTCGTAGCGCGTGGCGATTCAGGGCGAGTGTCCGCCGCCTGCTTTGAGCAAGCGCTCGCGGTCGGTACGACATGGCCGCCGACCGGGCAAAACTCTGCGCTCGTGCGTCGGAGTTCCTCCTAAGGAATATCAGCAGCTATTGATCCGGGCCGTTCAGGGTGTCGGGCTCCAAACAGGAAGCGGCCCATCACTCCGGATTTTCGCCCGCGCGCCGCGCGGCGTCGGGGCGGCCGGGCAAACGACGAAACCGACGGTTGATCGAAGCGGATTGAACGCCGCGCGAATCGTGATTTCGCCTCGTCGCTTAATTCACCAGAGGGTGAGACGCACCGCCCGCCGTTTCGGGTTATCGGCCGCGTGAAATAGTTTCCGAACCGGGTTTTCACCGAAAATCCCATCGACAAAATCCGAGCCGAAGCGAAACCCTTTCTCTGCCTCACCCCATGCCCCCGACTGAACAAGCCCGCTGGTTCTCCCAAGAAGTCTATCCCCACGAGGCCGCCTTGCGGGCCTATCTCCAAGCCCGCTTCCCCACTCTCGCCGATCACGACGATATCGTACAGGAAACCTACACGCGCCTCCTCCGCGCGCAGGGCAACGGCGGCGTGCAATACCCGAAGGCCTTTCTCTTCACCGCAGCGCGCAATATCGCCTTCGACCTTTTCCGTCGCCGTGGCGCGAAACCGACCGAGGTCGTGACGGATTTGGTCGAACTCACGATTTTGGAGGACCGGCCCGGCGTGGGAGAACAAATCGACCAAGGCTACGAACTCGAAGTGCTCGCCGACGCCGTGCGCGCGCTACCCGACCGTTGCCGCCAAGTCATCATGCTCCGTTACCTCGACGGCCTCGCTTACAAAGAAATCGCCGAACAACTCGGCATTTCGCCCGAGACGGTAAAAGTCCATATGGCCAAAGGCATGAGGCGCTGTGCCGCGTTTTTCGCTGATCGCGGCCTGCTCGAAACGGCTCCGCCTTCCACCAAGGATCTCATCACATGACCCAAGCATCCGCCCACGAAGATCCGATCGAGGAGGTCGCCGCCAACTGGTTGACCGCGCGCGCCGAGGGTTTCTCGTCGGCGCAGAAACGCGATTTCGAGCGCTGGTGCCGCGCCGATCCCCGCCATCGCGCCGCCGTCGCCCGGCTTGAAGCCGCCTGTGCGTTGCTGGAAAAAATGCCTCTCGTCCGCGCGGAGCTGCTGCCGGTCGTCGAGTTCCCCGCGCCGCTTCGCGCGCCGCGCGCGCCCGCCCCTGCCACCCGGCGCATCGTCAATCCGCTACGCGTCGCCGTCGGCCTCGCCGCCGGCCTCGCGCTCGCATTCGTCGGCGCCCGCTGGGTTTTGCCGCCCAATACCGCGGCCGACCAGGTTTTCGCCACCTCCGCCGGCGGCTACGAACGCGTCGTCCTGGCCGACGGCTCCGTCCTCGAGCTCAACGCCGACACGCGGCTCCGCGTCTCCCTCGCCCCGCACGAGCGCCGCGTGGACCTCGCCGCCGGCGAGGCCCACTTCACCGTCGCGCCCGATCCCGCGCGACCGTTCACCGTTTCCGCCGGAGGCGTTGCCGTGCGCGCGGTGGGCACCGCGTTCAACGTCCGCCTGGCCACCACCGCCGTCGAGGTGCTCGTCACCGAAGGCAAAGTCTCCGTCGCCGAGGTGGAGCGCGTGGTCCCTAACGCGCTTTCCTCCTCCACCGGGCGGTCACGCGACGAACGCAACGCCCCAACCGTCGGTCGGACGAGCGGCCGCCCGACGCTCCTGACGGCCAACGAGCGCACCGTTTTCACGCTGCCCTCCGCCCCGTCGAACGCCGCGCCCACCGTGGAAAAGATCGCCGCCGAAGCCCTGCGCGAAGCCCTCTCGTGGCAGGAGCGCAAACTCGTGTTTTCCGAGACCCCGCTGCGCGACGTCGTCGCCCAGTTCAACCGCCGCAACCGCCTCCAACTTGTCATCGGCGATCCGTCGATCGCCGAGCGCCCCGTGGGCGGCACCTTCGCCGCCGACAACGTCGAAGGCTTTGTCCGCCTGCTTGAGGGCAGCGGCGCGATCACGGTCGAGCGCCGCGAAGAATTGACCGTCGTTTTGAGGGCGATGCGTTAGGGCGTTCGCCCGCTACGGCGAAAAATCATGCGAGCGTGGATAACCCGTTTCATCCGGTGCTGCGTCTCAGGAGCGTCCCCATTGTTCCTGTTGATGAAACCCCTGATTTCCACCGGCTCGGCCACGGCATTCGCTGTGTGTTCTCTGGCGTGCGCGATTGCGCCCGCGCCGGCCGCTGAGGCGGTGCGCAAGAGCTATGACATCGCAGGCGGCGACGCCGTGAACACCCTGAAGCGTTTTGCCGATGAATCAGGTCGGCAGGTGGTGTTTTTGGTCGATGCCGTCCGCGGCGTGACGACCAATCCCGTGCGGGGCGAGTATTCCGCGCGGGAGGCGCTCACCCGCCTCGTCGCCGAGACCGGACTGGCCTTTGCGGAGGACGCCAAGTCGGGAGCCTTGATGGTGAACCGGGCGGGGCACGAGGAGTCGCCCGCCGCACCATCAAGTCAGGCCCCGACGCCCAGAAAAATTTCTCAAGAATCCCCTATGAAAAAACAAAATGTCTTCAGTGTGCTTGGAGCGTGGCTCGCTCTCGCCGTATCCTCGACCCAAGCCCAAGTGCCGGCCACCCCGGAAAACTTCGGCACCTTGCAGGGCCGCGTGCTCAACGAGCGCAATGCCCAGTATGTCGAGGGGGCCCGCATTTCGATCGAAGGTACCGGGCTCGTGACGCTCACCGACGCCGAGGGTAATTTCCGCCTGACGCAGGTGCCGGCGGGCGCGGTGAAAGTGCAGACGTTCTACACGGGCCTGCCCCGCGATGTGCGCTCCGCTGCAATCGCGGCGGGCAAGGCCACCGAACTCACGATCGCGCTGGGCGTGCCACCCAAGAGCGACGGCGACGTCGTACAGTTGGCCGAATTTCAGGTCTCCTCCTCGCGCGAGATGGACGCCTCGGCCTTGGCCATTAACGAGCAGCGCTTCGCGCCCAACATCAAGCAGGTCGTCTCGACGGAGCAGTTTGGCAACGTGGCCGAGGGCAACACCGCCGAGTTTCTGAAATTTCTGCCCGGAATCACGATCAGCTACACCGGCGGCAACGCCCGGGGTATCTCGATCGACGGCGTCCCGTCGGACTATGTGCCGGTCACGATCGACAGCTTCAATCTCGCCTCCGCCGACGGTGGAAAAACCAACCGCACGGTCATGGCGGACATGGTTTCGATCAACAACCTCTCGCGGATCGAGGTGCTCAACACGCCCACCCCTGAGTCTCCGGCCTCCGCGCTGGCGGGCACGGTGAACATGGTGACGCGCAGTT
>CAMBRG010000162.1 GCA_945869845.1 Opitutus sp. GAS368
ACGCCGTCGGCTCCCTCGGCCTCACCGCCACGCGACGCCCCGGCCTCACCGGCATCTGGATCGGCCCGCGCAAAGTCGCCGCCCTCGGGGTCGCCGTCCGGCGTTGGATCACTTACCATGGCTTCGCCCTCAACGTAAACGCCCACCTCCCCCACTTCGCTGGCATCGTCCCGTGCGGCATCGCGGCTACCGAAGGCACCGTCACCTCCCTCCACGCCGAACTCGGTCACGACCTCGACCTCGCCGCCGTTCAAAAAATCATCGCCGGGGAATTCCAAACCCTCTGGCCCGCCTTCCTCGCCTCCGGTGAAATTCCCGACCAATAGCGTGCATTCGCGGGTAAAATCCTTTTCGTCTTCCTTCTGAACTCTCCCGATGGACACCACGCGTAAACCTTCCTGGCTCCGCGCCAAACTTCCCAGCGGCCCCGGCTACCAAGCCGTCCGCTCTCTCGTGGACGAACACAAGCTCCACACCGTCTGCCAGAGCGCGCAGTGCCCCAACCTCGGCGAGTGCTGGTCCCGCGGCACCGCCACCGTCATGATCCTCGGCAACATCTGCACGCGCTCCTGCAACTTCTGCGCGATTCAGACCGGCCGCCCCACCGAGCTCGACCTCGGCGAACCCGCCCGCGTCGCCGATGCCGTCGCCAAGATGGGCCTCCGCCACTGCGTCATCACCTCCGTCGCCCGCGACGAACTCGCCGATGGCGGCGCCGCCGTCTGGGCCGCCACCATCCGCGCCGTCCGCCACCGCAATCCCCAGACCGCCATCGAGGTCCTCACGCCCGATTGGAAGGGCAAGCTCCACGACCTCGACACCGTGCTCGACGCCAAGCCCGACATTTTTAACCACAACCTGGAAACCGTTGAACGCCTCCAGAAACCCGTCCGCGTCCAAGCCCGCTACGACCGCTCCCGCTCCGTCCTCCAACACGCCAAATCCCGCGGCTTCACCACCAAGACCGGCATCATGCTCGGCCTCGGGGAGACTCAGGCCGAGATCGAGCAGACCCTCCGCGACATCGCCGCCGACAAGACCGACATTCTCACCATCGGCCAATATCTCCAGCCCACCCCGCAACACCTCAAAGTCGAGCGCTGGGCCCACCCCGACGAATTCGCCCACTGGAAACAATTCGGCCTCGATTTGGGCATCGGCGTCGTCGAAAGCGGCGCGATGGTCCGCTCCAGCTACCACGCCGACGAGCAGTCCCAGAAATACACCGGCGTCGAACACCTCAACACCCACAACGCGTTGGCCGGGGTCTGATCCGGTGTAGGGCGGGGTCGCCGAACCCCGCCAGGCCCTGAGCAGGGCCCTGCACGGGGGTCAAACTTTGCACTTTGCCCTCGCGGCATCGTGAACCATCAAAGAGACCGACCGTATTTTGTCGGTTTTCGACTATCAGGGAACCGAGCCGAAAGGCCTGGCCGTGTTTCGTTCGTTTGCATCGCCCAACTACGACCTCAGCCCAACGTCACATGAGATTTGGAATTTTGTAGGCCGTCCGCTTGCCGACGCACCGAGCGCCTGCAAGCAGGCTGCCTCCGACGAAAAGTCTAAAAACCAAACGGCGCTGGTATCAGCCCGCTCGCCGAGACTATTCCGCTCGTCGTCCGTAGCGCAGAAGGCTGACCCCTCACGCCTCCTTCACCGTGCTTTGCCCCTGTCTTCGCACCGCGGCTGCTTTGATTCTCTACTTCGGTCGGTGTGTCGCCCTACCGGCTGCAGAACCCGCTCCGGTTCCCGCACGACAACTCGCCGTCGGCTACACCGTCGCGTACTTGGGCCCAAGTCTTCACGTCAAGGCGATCAACGACCGGCGTCATCGTCGGCCAAACCCAAGGCATGGGAGCCTGGTTCTACGCCGACGGAAAAAGCCGCCCCCTCGGCACCCTCGTCCCCGCCGGCACCGAGACAGTCTTGAATCACTGAGCGAACGTCAGGATTTGGGGTTGGCGGATTGGCCCCCTACTTCGTGGTCAGCCCGCTCTCCCATCGTCGGAATCGCGGCCGAGACCGGCACCTTGACACCGTTTCCAGTGTGCTACACCTGTGCCTCATGGCCGCCACGCAGACCACGACCATCCGCCTTACCCCGGCCGCCAAGCGCCGCATCACCGCCGCCGCCCGCCGCGCCGGAGTGAGCCCCGCCAAGTTCATCGCCACCGCCGCCCTCGCCCGCGCCGACGCTGCGCCGGATGAGGCCAAGCTCGCCCGCCTCGAACGCGTCGCCGCCGCCCTCCACGCCGCCGTGGCCGATGAGATCGATTTCCGCCTCGCCGACGCCCGTTGGCAGCATCACCTCGCCCATAAGACCACTCTGCTCACCGGTGAGGAGGCGTGGCGTGAGTTGGGACTACCGAGTTGAACCGTCGGCACTGCGCGACCTCCGCGACCTCGGTCCCTCCGCGATTGCGGAAGTTCGCCGCTATCTGGATGAACGCATCCGCGGCGCAACCGATCCCGCCGCCTTCGGCAAACCCTTGCGCGGCGACAAACACGGCTACTGGCGCTACCGCGTCCGCGATTGGCGACTGCTCTGTAAATTGGAAAATTCGGTGCTCATTGTGGTCGTCGTAGCGGTCGGACACCGCTCCTCCGTCTACGACCCTTGACCCGCAGAAGGCTTAAACGGCGCCCGACTTTGGACCTTGGCGTTCGATCTGACCGCCGCTTTGCCGGATCAAACATCGCTCCGATTTCACGGCTGCGTAACTGCGGAATTGTCGTCGTCATCGTCCCCGATTCTCGCACGTAACTTCCCCCGTCAGCAGTCGGTCGGAAGCCGGAAAAAGGAAGCCGGAAAAAGGAGTCAGGTTTTAACTCTTAATATCGGCCGAATGGCCGAACACCGGCGTCATGCCAGGGCCGAATAAAGCATCACGCTTTGGAGTTTCGGGTAATCGCGGTCAGCCCTCTCGCGCACCAGCCGAGTCAATCACACGCTCGGCACCTTGACACCGATCTGGTGTGCTAACCTCTGCCTTATGGCCGCCACGCAGACCACCACCATCCGTCTCACGCATGCCGCCAAGCGTCGCATCACCGCCGCCGCCCGCCGCGCCGGAGTGAGCCCCGCAAAGTTCATCTCCACCGCCGCCCTCGCCCTTCGCGCGGAAAAAGTGACAAGTTAATGACTCTTCTTTTCTCACCCCCGTAGCCGGAAGTAGCCGGCCGTTTTCCCCTGCTTCCGACGCGCACGACACGCCCCCGACATAACACGGGCTCCGCTCCTTCCGCCCCCCCTCAACGGTAGGACAGCGTGTAGGCGAAGTAGCTCGCGAACCCGAGCCCCCTTGTGCGATCCCCAAAATAGTAGTGTTCGTCCAAGAGATTCTTGAGGTTGAGCGCGACCTTGTGGCTGAGGCGGGTGCCGCCCGTTTTCCACATATAGCCGACCGATCCGTCGAGTTGGGTGTAAGCCGCCTGCACGTAATTCCGCTGGTAGCCGGCGGTCGTGCTGGTCGTGATCGTTCCAACCGATTTGTAACCCAAGGTGGAGAACAACCCTTTCAAGCGACCGCTGCGCAGCTCGTAACGCACGGCGATGCCATAACTTTCATCCGGCACAAAGGGGATCTGGAAGCCAACCAGCGTCGGATCCTGCAAGTCCGCCGCGATGCGTGCCTTCAGATTCGTATACTGCCCAAAGAGCAGGAACGACTTCGTCACCTGATATTGGAAATCAAACTCCCAGCCTTTGGAATTTTCCTCGCCGGTGAGCTCCTGCAGCCGTGTCACGGCATTCGTGCGGATCACGTTGAAGCGCGTGATATCAAAATACGCCGCGGTAAGCGTAAGCTTCTGGTCCAAAAGCTCGGCCTTGAAACCGCCTTCGCTGCCCTTGCCTTTTTGATTGTCCCACGGCTTGCCGGTCGGATCGAGCCCGCCGTTCACACGAAAGCTCGTCGAGTAGTTGGCGTAAACCGAAAGCGGTTCGTTGATTTTCCAATTCAGGCCGAGCTGATACGTGAGCGCCTTCCGACGTTGATCGGTCGTCGCGCCGTTCCGGTAGTCGCGCGAAGTGGACTTCACCCAATTCTGGCGGCCGCCCAGCAGCAGTAGCCCCCGCTTCCCGGCGAAATAGACCCGGTCGCTGACAAAGACCGCGCTGGTGTCAGCGCGGCTGGTGTCGTTGCGGTAGAAATCGCGCAGCAGCCTCTTATCGGAAACGACAAAGTAGTTCGGCGCGCTGACGTTTAACGTGGGAAGATTGTAGATCGGGTTGTTCCGGTCGGCCGCGAGCACGCGCCAGCGTTCGTCGCGTGAGGTGTCCCGCGCAAAATCAAAGGTCGCCAGCAGTTTTTGCTGCACTGGGCCCGTGTCGATGTCGATGAGCAGGTCACTCTGCGCCGCGGCGTAACGCGTGCCGCCTTCCTGCAAATCGGCGAGGCGGTTCGCGATCGTGCGGGTTTCCACGGTGTAGAACTGATCCCCGCCGACGCGCAGCGACGGGTCGAGGCGCACCGAGGAATGCGCGGTAGCGCGGAACTGAATCCGATCCGTGAGTTTTTGCTCAAACGTCAGGTTGCCGGCCTTCAGCTGGCGGTTGAGCCCGGTCTCCGGTGGCGCGGGATTGAAACGGCCCAGTTCCTGCGCAAGCTGGCTGGTGGTGACTCCGCCCACCCGGCGAAAGAGCGTGTTGGCCCCGTTGGCGCGCATCGGTTTGTCGAGCCAATCAGCCTCGAACGTGAGTTTGCCACCCGCATCGAACAGATACTGGACGACACCTGAGACAGTGTCCTGCCGAAAATCTTCGTGATCGTAATAAAACCGTTCCGTCTGATGCGCGATATCGATGCGGAAAAGCAACTTATTCGCCACGATCGGGCCGCTCGCCGCCAACTCGTAACGACGGAATTGATTGTCTCCATAGCGCACGGTCGCGGAAGAGTTCGAAAACGGAGTCGGCATCTTGGTGACGACATTGATCGCACCGCCGGGAGAGGCGCGGCCATAGATACCGGCGTTAGGGCCCTTGATCACCTCAATCCGATCGACGTTGGCCGCATCGAACATGCCGGCGCGGAAAAACCCGTTCCGAAGCTGACCGTCGTTTTGCAAGCCGCGCACGTAGTAAGCCTGATTGTAATTTCCCCGTGACGAAACGCCGCTCGTATAGGCAAAACTGTCCTTGTAGTCGTTGAAGGCGGCGAAATCGCCGATAAAATCCGAGGTCACGATGCCGACGGAAAACGGCAGCTCGCGAATATCCGCCCGGATGCGCGTGCCGGAAGACGTTACCGTAGAGGTGTAGCCGGTGGTCGAACTCACTTCAAAGGGGGACAACTTCACGGCGTCTTCGGTCGCCGCTGCGAGCGGAGCGGCCGGCGCCGGCTGCGCGATGACGGATGCGCCAAGCAAGGAGACCGCGAGGATCGCAAACGATTGAAAGCGGGGGATCAGACGAGTTTTCATGGTGGATTTGGTTGTAAGCCGGGGTGAGATGGAGCCGGCTTACTGGCTTTGTTTACCATGGGCGGTTTAAAACAACCTGATCGAGATTCAAGTGGAGTCGGGTGCCTCGAAATGTAAACGTTACATTTAGCATGCGTCCGACCTCTATTCGCTCACTCGCCGAAACGTGCGGCCTCTCCACCGCCACCATCTCCCGCGCTCTCACCGGCCATCCCGGCGTGCGCCCCGAGACCCGCGCACTCGTTGCAGCTGCCGCCCGTCGGGCCGGCTACAGCCGCAATCACCTCGTCGGAGCGGTGATGTCCCATGTCCGCGTTGCCCGGGTCAAAAATTTCCACGGCAGTATCGCCCTCATTCACGTGCCGTCGCCGGGCCAACCCGTGTTGCTCCCCACCCAACAAAAAATCATCGGCGGCGCACGGCTTCGCGCCGCCGAGCTGGGCTTCAAGCTGGATGTTTTTTCTCTGGGCGAAAAAGGCCTTAGCCTCCGCCGGCTCGTCCACGTGCTCGAAGCGCGCAATGTGTCCGGCCTTATCTTTTTATACGCCGACCCCACAACGCCGATGGATTTTCCGTGGGAAAAGTTTACTTCGGTCGAGATCGACTACGGCGAACGCGAGCCGCGCATCACCACGGTCTGCATCGATCACTATCACACGCTCATGGGAGCATTCGGCCGCTTGCATTCCCAGGGCTACGGGCGCATCGGACTATTCCTCGAGCGCTTCAAAGATGATCGCTTGTGGTTTCGTTTCTCGGCCGCCTACCACTCCTTCCATGTCAACACACCCACCACGACGCA
>CAMBRG010000163.1 GCA_945869845.1 Opitutus sp. GAS368
CGCCTCCTCGGCCCCGCCGCCACCAATTTCCCCGGCTTCGTCCCGCGCACCGCCAGCTGGGGCGTGAGTCTCAACCGTCCCGGCTACAGTCTCCGCGCCAATTGGAACTACCGCGGTCGCCAGCGCCGCAACGCCATCGCCGCCGGCCCCAGCATCGAGCCCGGCACCTTCGTTTGGTGGTCGAAGCGCCTCTACCTCGATCTCAGCGCCGACTACACGTTCTACAAACGCTTCGCCGTGTTCGCCAGCCTCCGCAACGTCGGAGACGCCCCCGACGACATCGAGGTCCACGGCCCCAGCACTCCCGCCCACGCCCAATTCCGCCAACGCACCGAATTCGGTTCGCTCTGGCAATTCGGCATCAAGGGCAGCTTTTAACGCGGCACGGCCGTCCCGCCCTCGGGTCGTGTAAACCCCTCCCGGATCCGATCCCCTGAAAATCCAGTTTCCGATCGGCTAGCCGCTAAGGCACGGAATAGGGAATGCGCACACCCGGTTCCTTCGGAGAAAAGTCCTTTGAGTTTCGCGTCACGAGCAGGCAGCTGTTTGCTCGCGCCGTTGCCCAGACGATTGCATCCGGTAATCGAACTCGAAATTGCTTTCGAATGAGCACGGCCGCTGCGGCGACCTCGACCGAAAGTGGGTGAATCGTGAAGGTGGCGAGAAATTCCCGACAGCCCTTTTCCTCCTCAGGGGTATCCGCACCGGTCATGACCTCCATCCACGAGATGATGCTGATTTCTCGTTGAGCATACCGATCCAGTTCACGCCTCGCTGGGTCAAGACCTTGCAGGTAATCGATCAGCACGTCGCTATCGATGATGGCCCTCATCGTTCACTCCATTCGGAACGGAGCTTTGCCACGAATTTCCGGCTATCAATGCGTTTGCTTTTCCAGATGCCGAATCCGGCATCCTTCCGCGGCGTCGATGATTCCTTGAGCAGGCGATCGACCGCGCGTCGAACCGCTTCGGCGCGTGAGATATTTTGCTGCGCACAAAGCTGTGCCAGTGCGTCGAGCTGCTTTTCGGGAATATCTACAATCGTTCTCATGGCGGCATCACTCATCGTCATCATGGTATCTTCAAGCGAAAAAAGGGCTAATACCAACGTCACATGAGATTTGGACTTTTGTAGGCCGTCCGCTTGCGGACGCACCGAGCGCCTGCAAGCAGGCCGCCTACGACGGAAAGTCTAAAAATCAAACGGCGCTGCTATAACCAGGCGACAGAGCCAACGACCATGGCCGTCCCGCCGGGTGCTACTGAGGATTTCAAAATGAACCTAGAATCCGCCGCACCCACCAAAATCATTAACCACCGATGCACATGAGTTAATCCGGATAAAGCCGTGGAAGCGGCTTCACCTCAGGGGTGAGTCGTTCGCTGCTCCCGTCGGTTTGAGATCCGGGTCCATTCGGGTCTAGCCGTGGTTCGCAGGCCGTTTTTAAGCCGAGCCGAAGAGGTCAGTTTTGCCCCCTTTTTTTCGGTTCTCGTGACTTCAGCACAGAAACTAACAAAACACGCCGAACCCTCTTGGATCGCCGAACCCTTTTGAATCGCCGCCTTTTGGGTCGCCGAAACTTTTGGACCGCCCCCGTCGCTGTAGCCCGCAACGAGCCGCGCTAGAACCCGAACGAATTCGAGAACACGTATTGCCGCGGGTCGGTGAGGCGGTTGTTGCGGTAGTTGTTGCCCTGGTAACTCACGCGGTTGAAGACGTTCTGCACGTTCACCTGCGCAGTCCAGGTCGTGTGGCGGAATTTTTTCCGGTAGGTCGCGAAGGGGCTGAAGACGTAGGTGTCGTCGGTCTGCTTCGCGGGGATCACATTCACGCCGGCGACGGAGATGCCGCCGATCGGTTTGCCCTGCTGAAACCGGGCGTTGCAGCCGAGCGCGAGGCCCTTCACGACGCCTTCGGTAAAGCTGTAGCGGCCCGTGAAGCTCATCGAGTGGCGCTTGCCCGGCGCGTTGTCGGCGGCGTCCTCCAAGTATTGCTCGGTGAACGGAAAGGTCGTGTCGGGGTTGAGCCCGCGCGCCTTCGCGGTCGCAATCGCCTCCGCGAAGCGAGCGGTGAGCAGCGGATAAAAATTCGTCAGCGTGGTGGCGGAGGAGGCGTAGGTGACGCGTGCGGTGATGTTCGGGGTGGGCGAGAAGAACGCCTCGAATTCGTGGCCGAGCGATTTGCGGTCGGCGAAGTCGTTGGTGCCGACGAACGGCCGGGCATTGAACGGGATCAGCTCGTCGCGCGCGGCGGTGGAGATGCCGACGGCGACGTTCGTGCCGATGGTTTCGAAGCGCACGTAGGAGACGGTGATGCGGCCGTCGAGGAAGTTAAGGCGCGCGCCGCCGTCGAAGCCCTTGCCGCCGAGGCCGGGATAGGCGCGGCCGTTGAGATCGGTGCCGAGGTTGTCGGAGAACTGGCGGGACTCGAGCCACGTGCCGGTGAGCGAGAGCCACGGGAGCACGCGGAGCACGGCACCGTAGGTCTGGTTGGTGGACCATTGTTCGTTGACGTCGAAGACGGGGATGGGCGCGCCCTCGGGGAGGAGCGCTCCGCTCGCATCGACGAAATGGCGGATGCCGGTGGCGGGGTTGGTGCCGAGCCGCGCGATCTTTTGATGCCAGCGGTCGCGGCTGACACCGATGCTGGTGCGGAGGCGGTCCTTGGAGTAGCCGCCGAGGAGATTGAGCGCGGTGTTGGCGAGACTCTGATCGTAGCGGGCGTTGGTCCCGAGGAGGTCGCGGCGATAAAACGCGGTCTCGAGTCCGGGAATGGCGTGGTTGCTCAGGGCCGCGTCGCTGTTGCCGTCCACGAGGTAGTGGTTGCGGTGGATCAGGTGGCTGGTGAAGGCGGCAGCGGTGCCGGTGATGCCGCGGCGCGCGATTTCGGCGAAGGAGAGCGATTCGTTGAAGATGTCCTTGTAATATTTTTCCGCGCGGAAACCGGTGCTGAGGACGGCGCGCTGCGTGATGCCCCACGGCAGCTGCGGATCGTAGACGAGGACGGCGCGGACGTTGCGGATGTCGTGGCCATCGTTCGTGGTGAGCAACTGGTGCTGAATGTAATATTTTTCGTAGTACGGATTTGGGACGAGCGTGGCGACGCCAGGAGTGGAGACGTCCATGATCGAGGGGTTGACGTCGAGGAAGATGCCGCGGCCGCCGTAGCTGCCCTGCAGATTGTCGTTCAGCGTTTTCGGGCGGACGTTCTGGTCGACCTGCTGGTTGACCGCGACGAGGCCCCGGAGGCTGCGCGAAAACTCGTGGCGCACCTCGGCGGTGATCGTGTGCCAGCGGAGATCGGCGTAGTTCATGGGGCCGCCCCAGTCTTGGTATCGAGAAACGACGCTCTCGGGGGCGCTGAGGCGCGGGATGCGCAGCGGGTTGACGTCGAGCACAGAGAGGGCGGCGCCGTTGTTGATCGAGGAGTAGCGGAAAGCCTGGGTGGCGGTGGAGCGCATGCTGTAGACCTTGCCGCCGATGAGGGTCCAAATCGGGGTGAGGCCGGTGGAGGCGATGTAGAGAGCGGTGCCGACGCCGTTGGCCTGTACGCCGGGGAGATTCGGGTTGGCGTCGAGGGCGTTGGTGCCCGTGCCGCGGACGTAGGCGGTGGAGTCGTCGGTGAGCACGGAGTGGGTGGCGCCTTCCTTGTCGTTTACGCGTTCCCAGCTGACGTCGAGGGTGGTGCGCGGCGTGAGCTGCCAGCGGAGGGCGGCGGCGATGCCGTTCAGGCGCGAGCCGCTGCGCTCGCGGGCGCCCTCGCCGTCGTTGTAGAGGAGGTTGAGGCGGTAGGCGGCCTTCTTCGGCACGAGGGTACGCATCTCGTCGACCGAGGCGCGGCGGCCGCCCCACGAATCCCAACGCGTGGCGAGAGTGGTCGCGTTGCGGCCCACGGTGGGGCGTTTGGTGCCGACGTTGACCGTGCCGCCGGCGTCAACATCGCCGTACGAGAGGCCGCCGGGGCCGCGCGAGAATTCGATGCGGTCGGTGTTGAACACGTCCTGCGGCATGTACCACGGGAAGCCGTCGCGGAGCTGGCGCACTGACGCCAGGCCGCGAAACGTGATCGTGTTGCCGGAGCGCGCGCCGACAGCGGCGCCGCGGGTACCGCCGTCGTTGAAGACGTTTTCGGCGCCGACCGCGAAATCGGCGGCATCGAGAAAGTTAAGGACGCCGAGGTCCGCGAGGAGGTCGGCGGTCATGACCGAGATGGCGTTCGGGAGGTTTTCGAGTTTTTCGTTGGTGCGGGTGCCGGACATCGCGGTGGAGGCGGCGTAGCCGCGGTCGTTGCTGGCGCTGACTTCGAAGACGGAGAGTTTGACGGCTTTATCGGCGGTCGGCGCGGAGGAGTCCGTGGAGGCGGGTATCGGAGCGGTTTGCGCCCGGGCAGCGGACAGGACGACGAACCATCCAGCGAGGACAAGGGCGGTGCGCAGGCCGGAGGTGGATGTGTTCATTGGGGGATACGTAGACAAAAACCTAAAAAATCGGCTTAGGTAAATTTGCAAGCAAAGTCGCTGTGCAATCGAGCGGAGGAAGCGAGCGGATTCAGCGGGGCGCTCCGCCGGCTCGCCGTTGTCGACGACCGGTATCGCTTTCATTTTTTCTCCAGCGATCACGACTAAGCCAAAGGGCGCGAAAAAGTGGTCTGGCCGTTTTTTGTTAGTTTTTAGTCGGAGGTAAGGGCTCCCATCCTTAACTACTTCTTTGGTGCCTTGAGTTCAGCCGAAGCCGCCATCTCCGCCGCGACGAAGCGCGTGAAATCCCCGATGTCGTGTCGGACCGAAGCATTTTCCAACGCCGCCATGTAGGCTTTGCGATGCTCCACCCGGATGACCGTCCACGGGTAGCCTCCGGATGCGAGTAGCGTGTTCAGGATGAATCGCCCGAGTCGGCCGTTCCCGTCCGAATACGGATGGATGTAGACGAACAGAAAATGTCCGAGCACCGCCTGCACGCCGGCGGACGGTTCCGCCGCGAGCAGTTCAAAAAGCGTATCCAGCAACTCCGGCACCGCCTCATGCGGCGGCGGCACATGTTCCGAACCCCGAATGAAAACGGGACGATTGCGATGACCAGCCAGAGAGTAAGCCGGCAATAGCCCGGCTTGCACCGACGGACTGAACAGCGCCCGATACCACCCGGGCATGTCACGATTCGCTACTCCTGGGGCTGGCTGCCCACCAAGGATTTCCCGAAGGCTATCCAGCACGGCCTGAAAAGTCGCATGGTAACCCTTCGCGGCCATCGCATTCACCTGATTCTGATCCGATCCCGCGGTTTCCGGGTTCCATTCACCCGCTGCAATGCGGCCGATCATTTCCGGCGTGACCTGATAGCCCTCGATGGAAAGCGAATGATAGGCATCGTGGGTGTAGATTTCAGCGACGCGGCTGAGATAGGCGTCGCGCTGAGGCGGACCGGGTGGAGCCGGGAAAAACTCATAGGCCGTCGGACGCATCCGCTGCCAGAGTGCCTTTAACCTGCCCACGTAAGGCGAAGTGAAAAGCATCCCGACCGGCAACTGTGGCGGCGCTGCGAACGGATTCGTTTCGGTGAATTCCAGACCGGCCGCAGCGAGATCCGAGGCAAGGCGGTCAGCCTGATCCGTCAATCCACAGTGGCGAAATCCTCCAACCATCCGGCCGGCCGCAGCGAGTGAACCCTCAGCCCCCAGCAGGCCCCGGCTGAGGTCATCGGGTCTGACCAAGCGCAACGCGATTTCCGCGTTCGTGGCGGAGTGCCGGAAGAACGTCGGGCTCACCCGCACCAGTGCGAGCGCCAGCGGCATAACCTGCACGCCCTGCCGAAGCTCGGTTTGCTTCGGCACGTTTTTCCGGTCGGCGTAAATCAGCAACGACGTTTGGTTCGGGAGCTTTAGGGTCGAGGTGCCGCCTTGGCCGGCGATGACAATCAATTGGGCTGGCGTCTGGGTATTGCCGGTCAACAGATCGAGCGAATGCTCGGCCGACAGGCTGTAGCCCGTTCCGAAACGGTATCGCAGATAAGCACTGGAGAAGCCCCAAAAGTGCGCGTGCCAAAACGTCGTGTCACCCGGCTCGGCCTGTGGCGTGGTCAACGCATACCAACCCTTGATGATTTCGACAAGAAAGCCCCGCTTCACCAACAGCAGCCGATCCGGGCGCGAAATCTCAGGACC
>CAMBRG010000164.1 GCA_945869845.1 Opitutus sp. GAS368
GATACCTACCTCAGCCAAAACGGCGGGATGAACAACGCCTACACCGCCAGCGACCATACGAACTACCAGTTCGACATCCGCCACGAGGCGTTCGCCGGCGCGCTCGATCGTTTCGCCCAGTTCTTCATCGCGCCGAAGTTCAGCCCCGAATTCACCGGTCGCGAAATCAACGCCGTCCACAACGAGGCCATGCGGCATGTGCAAAACGATTTTCGGCGCGAGATCGGCGTGGCCCGTGAACTCTACGCCCCCGGCAGCAACGAGAGTAAATTTTCCGCGGGCAACAAGGACACCCTCGCCGGCACCACGCCCGCCCACGTCCGCGAATTCTACGAGCAACACTACACGTCCGACCGCATGGCCCTCAGCCTCGCCGGCAAGGCCTCGCTCGACGAGCTCGAGCAACTCGCCCGCACGCTCTTCGGCCCCATCCCGCGCCGCACCGTCCCCGCCGTCGGGCGCACGCCCGCCTTTCTGCCGCGCAAAGCCGCCCTTCGCCTCGCCCAAATCGAGCCGATCAAGGAAGTTCGTCAGCTCAAGCTCGAGTTCGCCATGCCGGCCACCCGCCCCGATTTCGCGGGCAAGCCCGACGAGCTAGTCGCCCAACTCATCGGCTACGCCGGCCCCGGCGGCCTCGAGACGCTGCTCAAAACCGAGGGGCTCGCCAACAGCATCAGCGCCGGTTTCTGGGAGCGCACGAGCGCCTACGGTTCGCTCGTCGTCAGCGCCTCGCTCACGCCCGCCGGGCGCGAGAACACCGCCCGCGTGCTCGGCCTCATCTTCAGCTACCTTGACCACCTGAAAGCCGCCCCGTTTCCCGCCGACTATTACCGCGACCGCGCGCGCATCGCCGCCCTCAACGAGACCTACGGCGACCGCGGCGAAGGCTCCGAGCTCGCCACCCAACTCGCCAACCAAGCCCTGTTCTATCCGCTCGAAGTCGCCGAGCGCGCGACCGCCGTGTGGGGCGCCCCCGACGAAGCCGCCTACCGCCGCCTGCTCAACGTCCTCACGCCCGACAACCTGCTCGTCACCCTCATGGCCAAGGGCGTCCCGACCGATAAGACCGAGCGCATTTACGGCACGGCCTATTCCTACAGCGAAGACTCCGGCGCGGCCTACACCGCTCTTAAGCAACCGGCCAAGGTCGCCTTCACCTTGCCCACGGCCAACCGCTTCATGCCCACGAGCACGGCGCTCCTGCCCGAGCGCCCGTTGCCTCTGATCGCCGAGGCCGGCCTGCATCTTTTCTACGCCGGTGAAACCGAATTTCTTCGCCCCCAGACAACCCTGATCTACCGCTTCGTCCCCGTGCGCGCGATGGCCACGGCCCGGAACGCCGCGCTGCTCTCGCTCTACAGTGCGTGCCTCAGCGACGCGCTCGCCGCCGATGCCGACGCGGCCGCCCTCGCGGGACTCACGATCGCCACCGATGCCACCCTCGAGGGCGTGCGCGTAAAGGTCACCGGCTTCGGCGACTCGCCCGTCCGCTACGCGACCGATCTCGCCGCGCAACTCCGCGCGTACACGCTCACCCCGGAGCGGTTCGAGGCGGTGAAGGACACGCTCCTCCGCGGCTTGCGCAGTTACCCCGAGACCGAAGCCTACAAACTCGCGCAAGATCGTCGCGACGCACTCTCGCGCGAGTTCGCTTTCCCCCCCGACGAACTGCTCGCGCCGGCCACCGCCGCCACTTGGGCCGACGTGCAGGCCTTTGCCCAAACCTTCTTCGCCACCGGCCGGGTCGAAGCCCTCGTCCACGGTCATCTCGCGCCCGAGGCCGCGGTCGCCGCCACGCGCGCGATCGCCGGAAAAATCGGCGCCACCCCCGCCCCCGAGTCGGCCCTCCTCGTGCGCCACCACATCGTCCTCGCCGCCGGGGAAGACATCGTCGATGCCGGCCTCATCGCCGGTGTGAACTCCGCCTTCGTGCAGGACCGTCTCCTCCCCGACGACGCGCCCGCCACGCGCGCCGCCGCCCTCGTGCTCGGCAATTTCCTCGGCGAGCCGTTTTTCTCCGAGCTGCGCACCAAACAACAACTCGGCTACATCGTCGGCGCCAACACCAGCGCATCCCTGCGCCAGCGCTACTTCACCTTTGTCATCCAGGCCAGCGGCTACGCGCCCGACGATCTGCGCAAACGCGCCGAGACGTTCATCGCCACCCTCCCCGCCGCGCTCGCCGCGCTCAGCGATGAGGAGTGGACGACACTGCTGGCCGGCGTGCGTTCGACGCTGGAAGAGAAACCCAAAAACATCGCAGAGAAAGCCGATGCGTTTTTCGCCCTCGCCTACACCTTCGACGGCGAGTGGGACCGCAGCCAAGCCGCGCTCGCCGCGCTGGCGACCCTGACTCGCCAAGACGCCGCCGCGCTCCTCACGCGGACGCTCGCGCCCGAGACCGCCCGCCGTCGCACGATCTTGCTCCACAGCAAAAACAACCCGCCCGCCGCGCCCATCGTGCCGACCTTCACCGACCGCAACACTTGGAAAGCCACGCGCGCGTATCAGTGAAGCGCGCGACCCGAAGCAGGGCGGGGTCTCCGACCCGCCCTCCGCGTCCACGTCCCGCATCGGGGCGGGTCAAAGGCCTGCCCTACGTTTCGAATCGTTCGGCGCTCGGCGCCGCGCCCTCGTCGGCTTCACCGACCACCGACCGTTGGCCGATCCCGCAGTGGTCGCCGCCGCCGTGCGCGAAGCCCTCACCACCCTGCGCCGCGCGGAGCCCGGGCTGATGCAGGAAGTGCTCGAGCGGCACACGCTCGCGAGCCACTTGGAGTCACACTGAGGCGGATCCATGCAATTGAACCGCGAATGAACGCCAATGGCCGCGAATTGAATCCGTGACTACCGCTCCGAATTTAAGCGGACGCCAAGCTATGAACCAGAATCCAAGCGGAACATTCCTTCTGCCTTCCTCTGAAATTTGCGTTCATTCGTGTTCATTGGCGGTTCTCCCAATGCATCATTCAGGCTGAGCAGGCCGCCGATTTCAGGGCGTGGGTAGGGCCGTCTCTCCGAGACGTCCGAGCTGGTGGACGGGTGGACCGGCGGAAAGCCCCACCCGACGGACGGCTCGGAGAGTCGTCCCTGCCTGCCCAGTTTACGGCACCTCGTAGACCTCGATGATCGCCTCGCCAGTGCCATTGTTGATGCCGGAAACTTGCACGGTGTAACCGCCGGCCGGCAGACTGATGAGAATCGCCGCGTCCCTCGCGCCGGGCACGAAGCCAAAGCCTCCGAGCGTTCTGGCCAAGGTATCCACGGCCCCGGGGAAATTGTCATTTTCCGCCACCTTCACCGGCACCGCAGTCGCCGTAAAAATTTCGAGCTTAGGATCGACCAGCGTGCCGGGGACTCCGAGCGCGCCAAGGCTGGGGCCCGCCGCGCGAATCAGGAGATTTTTCGAGCCGGTGCCGTCAATCGTGAAGCCTGCGATCAGGAGATCGTCGCCCGTGCCGACGAAATTGCGGGCGGCAATGCTGGTGAAGCGGGCCGTATTACCCGCTCCGGCATCATAAGCCTCCACGATCACGTTGCCAGCCGCCGGGCCGGAGACCTGCACGGTACGTCCGCCCGCGATGGCGGTCACAAGTGCGGCGTCCAAGCTCGTAGTCGACGCCATGGGGAATGCGCCCAACCGGCCGATCGCGGCCGCGACGGCAGGGTCGCCGGCCCAGTTATTGTTTTGCGCGATCAGCACCGGCGGGTTCGCGGTCGAAAACACCGAGAGCCGCGGGTCCGCCATGGTGCCGGGCACACCGAGGGCGCCGAGACTCGGGCCCGCCGCGCGCACAAGCACGTCTTTGCCCGCGCCCGACATGTTCACGCCCACAAAGAGAATCTGGTTGGCGGCGAGCGTCGTGCGGACGGCTAGGTTACGCAGGACGGCGGTCAATGGCGTGGCGACGACCACCGTCGCGGCATTGCTCGTGACGGAGCCGGTGGCGTTCGTGAGCACCGCGTCATAGCTGGCCGTGTCGACGGCGGCGAGCGAGGCAAAGGAGAGCGTCGCGGCCGTCGCGCCGGGAATGTTGGTGCCGTTTTTCCGCCATTGGTAGGTGGGCGAACCACTGGCCACGACGGCCAGAAATGCCGCCGAGCCGGCCGGCTGCGCCAGGCTGGCCGGTTGCGTGGTCACGACCGGGGCCGCGCCGCCGTTGACCGTGAGCGTCGCGGCGTTGCTCGTCACGGAGCCTTGGGAGTTCGTCGCGACCAATGTGTAGCTGCCGGCATCGGCGAGCGCGGCGGACGCGAAGGTGAGCAGCTCGGTCGTCGCACCGGGGACGGCGACGGAGTTCTTAAACCACTGGAGCGTGGGCGTCGGAAAGCCCGTGACCACCGTGGTAAACGATGCGGGCGAACCGGCTGCCACGGTCCGCGAAGTCGGCTGCGTGGTGATGGTGGGTGCGGCATTGGTGGAACCTGCAACGGTGACCGTGTAACTCGCCCTATGCTGGTCGGAGGTGCCGTTGGCCCCGCGCCAGCCGATGATTGTTATCACATAAGTCCCGGCCGTCGTGGGCGTGCCGCTCAGCTGAACGGTCGAGGTGTTGATGGGGCCGGAGACGGTGCCGGCGCCCGAGCTGCCGAGCGCCCGGAACGTCATCCCCGGCGGCACGCTCCCGGCGAAGGTGAACGATTGCGGCGCCGCAGGTGAGCCGGTGACCGTGAACACCAACGTGGTGGGCACCCCCGCCGTCGCGCTGGCCGGGCTGGGTTGGGACGGACTGAGCGCCGTCGCCCCGGCCATGCTGTGCATGGCGCCAAGCGCGCCCAAGGTTGAGACGGCCGCCTTCAACACGGAAGTCGCCGGCGATGCGAGGACCGTATCGGCCGCGGTCGCGACGACGCGCACGGCGGGCGTGCGCTGGAGCAAGGCGATGAGGAGCGTGCCGGGAAGATTCAACCAGTGCAGGCGACGGAGGGAGGCTGGAGAGAATTTCATGGGGAGGAATGAGGGTGAGAAAAGAAAGCGAAGGGAATGGCCGCGTAGCCGGAAGGGAACGGGCTCAATTGCAACCGCAGCCACTGCCGCCCACGCCGCGACCGCCCGTGGCCGACTCGCGGGAGAAATAGGTGTGCTCGGCGAGGGCAACGGCGAGCGGGTCGCGGTCGGGCCGCATCGTGTAATCGGTGAGCGTGGCGCGTTCCCACGGTTGCACGCGGACGGCGGTGGAGCAGCCGGAAAACAACGCGGCGGCCGAGGAGACCAGCAGGGCGAGGAGAAGACGGGGGCGCATTTTTTTGAGTTGGGAAAGAGGAGAGCGGAGAAAGCGGATCGAGCGATTAATTCGCGGCGAGAAGCTTGTCGATTTGGGTGCGAAGGATCTTGTCCGTGGATTCGCCTTGGTAGCCCGCGTGGATGAAACGCACTTTGCCATCGCGACCGATCAGGTAGGTCGTGGGCATCGCGGGCACCGCCACGGCCCGCACCAGGGTTTGCGAGGCGTCGTGCAAGGTGAGAAACGTCGGGGCCATTTTCTTCACGAAGTCGGCATACGCGGCGGGTTTTTCATCGACGCTGATGCCGACCAGAACAACGCCGCGGGCCGCGTAGTCGGCGTTGATTTTCCCGAGCGCAGGAAACGCAGCTTTGCACGGCGCGCACCACGACGCCCAGAAATCGACGACCAAAATCTTGCCCTTGGTGTCGGGCACCTCGCCGATGAGTCCGACGGAGGCGAGCGACGGGAAAACTCCGCCGACTTTGATCTCGGCGCGGGCGGCGACGGCAAGGGCGAGGGCGAGCGCGGCGAGGAGGGCACCACGAAACACACCAAATACACGAAAGACGGAGGAGGAAGCTGAAGCGTCGAGGCAAAAAGAATTCATGGATTTAGGTCGGGGATTTTTTCGTGTATTTCGTGTATTTCGTGGTGGCTAAAGAAGGTCGATCATGAGGCGACGTAATTAAAAAAGCCGCGGGTTTGGGCGCGGGAATTTTCGGTGAGAATCTGGCCGTGCGTGCCGGGCTGGGCTTGGATGAGTTCGAGGCCGGGCGTCACCCCGAGGACGAAGGCGGCGGTCGCGAGCACGCCGGCCTGGAGACAGGTGGGCGCGATGACGGTCGCTTGCAGGCAGCCGTTGGCCACCGGCCGGCCGGAGCGAGGGTCGACG
>CAMBRG010000165.1 GCA_945869845.1 Opitutus sp. GAS368
AGATCAACCACGCCGCCGTTGAGGCCGTGTGAGGCGACGCGACGACCGTTGAGCAAAATGAGGGTGGCGTTGGAACCTTGGCCGCGAAGATTGGCCGAGGTGGCACCGTTATTGCCGCGCGCGGCACCGGCAACGACGTCGGCCTGCGACGCGAGGTTATCCAGGCCGTTGCCGTTGATGTTGAGATTCATGATGAGCTGCTCGGCGCTCGCGATACCCTCCTGCTCCATTTCGAGCTTGGAGAAAATGGCGAGGGGCAAAGCGCCTTCGTCGGCGACTCGCTTGATCAAGGAGCCTGTGACGGTGAACCGTTCAAGCTTCGTGACGGGTTGACCAGCGGCGGTCTCGGGCGCGGGAGTGGTCTGGGCAGTGGCGGCAGGGATCAGGCTCGAAGCGACGAGGAACATCAGCCAAGTCGCGGCTCTAGGTAGGGTGCGGATGATCATAATGTGGAGGGTTGGTGTGGAAAAAACTGACCGGTAGAATGTGTCAATTTCGCGACGAATCGCGGGCTGAGCGAGGTTTTTCCTGTCGTGACCAAAAGCAGGGAGACGGCCGGACTGGGGGCGCAGCCGGGCGGTTTCGGTGCGAGGCACTGCGGGTGCCGATTGGCGGGTGGGTGACCTCGGCGCGGTTCCTCGGTGAAGCGTTGCCGATATGGAAACTCTGCGCCGGGGCGCGGGTGATGGCGGGACTGGCGCTCAAACGGCCTGACGCAAGCTCAGGCCCTACCTCAACGACCCCACTTTCCGGGGGGCGGCCGCGCTCGCGGTTATTTGCCCAGCAGGTGTTCGAGCACGAGCTGGTCGAGGTCTTGGTAGTTGAGGTCGGCGATGAGGGCGTCGGCCTGCTCGGTGGGATAGGTGCGGGCCTTTTCGACGAGGCGGAGGAAGGTTTTGCGGGAATTCTCGAGGTGTTTTAGGTAGTGTTCCTCGCGGGTCGTGCGGAAGGGATGGACGTCGAAGGCAACGTATTCGCCCGAGCGACCGTAGCCGTTGCGTTCGAGGGCGCGGACTTGGTTGAAGGCGACCCGGAGATTGGCGGAGCCGAAGGGTTTGTCTTGGTCAAACTTCAGGCCGTTTTGGTCGTTGAGGTGGATCGACCAAAGTTTGCCGAACGACATGGCGAAATCTATTTCGTCTGCGGGATCGAGGCCGGCGAGGATGGAGTGGGCGGACTCGATGAGACAGCCGATGCGCTTGGGGTCGCGGGTGAGGTGGGCGATGGCGAGGGCGTGCCCGATGGTGGGGATGTAGGCATGGTCCATCGGCTCGTTGGGTTTGGGCTCGATGCAGAGACGCGCTTCCGGGTCATGGGCCAGCATCGCGTCGAGGGCGGCGGCGAGCAGTTCGGTCGAGCGCGCGCCGGATTTGGATTCGCGCAAATAGGTGCCCTCGCGGGCGAGCCAGAGCACGATGAGATGGGTGCCGAGCTCGCGGGCGATATCGATCGTCTGCTTGGAGCGATCGAGGGCGTATTGACGGTCGGCTTTGCGATTGGAGGTGTAGCCGCCGTCGACCGTGCGCGGAGAAAACCAGAGGCGGGGAGCGACTATCTCGGCCACGATGCCCTCGCCGTCGAGTTGGTGGCGGAGGGCTTTGGCCTCTTTGAGCACTTGCGCGTGGGACTTCGAGTCGATTTCGGGCACGGCGTCGTCGTCGTGAAACATCATCGCGGCGAAGCCCAGTTTCTTGAGAGCGGCGAGTTTCCATGGGAAGGACTGGGCGGGGCGGGTCTCGGGGCCGTAGGGGTCGCGGCCCTCACTGAAGTTCCATGGGCCGGCACAGAAGCGATACTCGGTTTTGATCATGTCCGAGATTGGAACGCTCCGGCGCAAATGGACGAGTGGAAATTCTGCTGATTTTCAACCGCGCAGGATTCAGAAATACCGCTTGCCAACCCCGGTTGATGTGACCTTTCGGTGAAGGGTGCGTCTTCCGGCGCATGGACCGCAGACCTACTCGCGGTTTCAACTCACGTCAGCGTTTAAGAAGTTATCCTCCCCATGAAAACTCCCGTCTCGCCCAACCTTTCCCGCCGCGATTTTGTGCGGCTTTCGTCTCTCACGGCCGGAGCGGCCGTGATGGTCTCTGCCGGCACCACCCGTGGACTCGGTCAGGTCGCCGGCTCGGATAAGATCCGGGTTGGCATCATCGGTTGTGGCGGCCGCGGCCGCGGCGCCGGCAAGAACGTCCTCGATGCTGCCGCGGGCGTCGAAATCGTGGCGGTCGGCGATCTGTTTGAGCAACAGGCGGTGCGGGCCCGCGACCAGTTCAAGGTCTCGGCCGACAAAACATTCTGGGGTTTCGACGCGTTCCAAAAAGTTTTGGCGACGGATGTGAACTACGTGATCCTCGCGACCCCGCCGGGGTTTCGGCCGAGCCACTTCGCCGCAGCGGTCGCGGCGGGTAAACACATCTTCATCGAGAAGCCGGTTGCCGTCGACCCGACGGGCATCCGATCGATCATCGCGACGGGCAAAATTGCGGCCGAGAAACGTCTCGGGGTCGTGGCCGGCACGCAACGTCGGCATCAGGCCAGTTACATCGAGACGATGAACCGGATCAAAGACGGCGAGATGGGCGAACTCACGGGCGGGCAATGCTACTGGAACGGCGACGGCATTTGGTTTAGAGAGAAGAAAGACTGGCTCGCCAACCTCAGCGACTTCGAGTGGCAGTGCTGGAACTGGTATCACTGGGATTGGATGTCGGGCGACCAGATCGTGGAGCAACACATCCATAACATCGACGTGATGAATTGGGCTTTTGGCGGTCCGCCGGTTAAATTTTACGGCATGGGTGGCCGGCAGAATCGCGGCAGTATCCCCGGTAACATCTGGGACCATTTTTCAGTCGAGATGGATTACGCCAACGGCGCGCGCGTCTCGAGTATGTGCCGCCACGCCGCGAAGACCGCCACGCGCATCGGCGAGCGGGTCGTCGGCACCAAAGGTGTCGCGATTCCCAACAACGCCACGATCACCGGTGAGAAACCGTTCAATTATACCGGGCCGAACAAAGACCCGATGGTGACGGAGCACACCGACCTGATTGCCAGCATCCGCGCGAATAACCCGCTCAATGAAACGCTGCAGGTGGCGGAGAGCACGCTCACCGCGATCGGCGCGCGGATGGCGGCCTACACGGGGCGCGAGGTGTCCTGGAAATGGCTCATGGAGGGCTCGAAACTAGATATCTTCCCGGCCAATCCCGGTCCCGGTCCCGGCCTCTTCGGCCCGGTGGCGATTCCCGGAACGACGCCGCTGGTCTGAGGTTATTCTGATCGGCCCGCCGCGAAACCGGCGGGCTTTTTATTAGCCAACATTTTACTCGTACCGCTCCGGTTGGAGCGGCTGCAATTCCGCCGGTTCAACCCCACGATTCGTATCCCCCGCCATGAAATTCCGCTCTCTGCTCATCGCCGCGCTCACGCTCGGCACCTCGCTCCTCCACGCTGCCGATCGCAAGTTGGTGATGATCGCCGGCCCGGTCAGTCACCCGCCGTTGATGCACGAATTTAAAGCCGGCTCGACGCTGTTGCATAAACGCCTCGAGGGTTTCCCGGGTTTGAAGACGGTGCTGATCACCAACGGTTGGCCGACCAAGATCGTCGAAGGCAAACGGGTCGACGATAACTCGGTCTTCGAGGGGGCCGACGCCGTCTTCATCTATTCGGATGGCGGAGCCAACCACCTGGCGGTGCGGCCCGAGCGGCTCGCGGTGTTGAGCGCGCTCGCCAAGAAAGGCGCGGGCATCGGTATGGCGCACTACGCGGTCGAGGTGTTGGCCGACAAGGGCGGCGCCGAGTGGAAGGAATGGATCGGCGGCCACTACGACACGGCTTTCTCCTGCAATCCGATCTGGGACGCCGACTACAAAGAGCTGCCTGTGCATCCCGTGACTCGCGGCGTGAAGCCCTTTCGCGCCAAGGACGAGTGGTATTTCAACATGCGCTTCCGCGACGGCAAAGCGGGCGTGAAGGACCTGCTCGTGGCGACGCCGTCCGACGCCGTGCGCGATGGTCCGTATGTTCACCCCAAGGGTCCCTACGCGCACATCCAAGCCGCAAAAGGCCGGGCCGAGACGACGATGTGGGCGGTGGAGCGACCCGACGGCGGACGCGGCTTCGGTTTCACCGGCGGACACTTTCACAAGAACTGGCAGAATGACGACCAGCGCCGGCTGATCCTAAACTCGCTCGTGTGGCTGGCGAAACTTGACGTGCCAAAAGGCGGCGTCGATTCGGCTCCGGTGGATGACGTCGAGATCATGCAGAATCTCGACGAGAAGAAGGTAAACGTGCCGAAAGCAGCCGCGCCGAAAAAGGAAGAAGCCAAGGGCGCGGCGGCACCGGCGACGAAGTGAATGCTGCCGGGCGACCGTAAAAGTAGGGCAGGGTCTCTGACCCGCCCTCAGACCGCGTTGCCGGCCGGTGGGTGACCAATTCGGGCTGGGAAAGGGCGGGTCGGAGACTCTGCCCTCCACGCGGAGGCGCGGACCGCAGCCGTATTTTGACAGCGGGCGCGCAATGGTCACGGTGGCCTCATGGCCAGTCCGAATTTTTCGATCACCCGGCGCGTGGAATTTCACGAAACCGACGCCGCCGGGATCATGCACTTCTCCAATTTTTACCGCTGGATGGAGGTGTGTGAGCACGAATGGTTCCGGGCGACCGGCCTGGCGATGATGAGCACGACGCCGGAAGGCGTTCGGCTCGGTTGGCCGCGGCGCGAGGCCTCCTGCGGGTTCGTGCGGCCGTTGCGTTGCGGTGACGTCGTGCGCGTCACGGGTTCGGTGGCAGATGTCGGGACAACCAGCGTGACCTACGAATTTGTTTTTGAAAAAGATCGCGCCGGGAAATGGACCGAGGTCGCCCGGGGCCGAATGTCCACGGTGCATGTGAAGCAAGATTCCGCCGGGCGGATGGAAGCGGAGCCGGTCCCGGAAAAGGTGCGGGACGTTTTGGCGCCGAAGGCGTGATGGCGCCCCGCCGGCGGTCGGCTTCAGGCGGACGGATTTTGAGCCGATAGTGGCGGGATGAAAAACGGCGCCGTGCGGTTCATTTTAGTTTTCTGTTTTCTTTCATCGGTCGCCGCGCGGGGAGCATCGGCGTGGGATCAGCTGCGGACAGTCACATTTCTGCCCAAGCCGAACCGTGATCTGCCGGTGGCGGAACGTCGCGCGCCGATCGTGCCGGGGGTCGGGCGCTCGGCCGTTCGCTTCAGGCGTTGAGGTGGCTTGAGCCGACCCCGCATCCGCTACGGATACAACAGGAACGCCGCGCGACGCGCTTTAAAATTAACGAGACCGGCGGACCACGGGGCCTTGATCTCGGCGGACGATTTGCCCGCAAGGATCGCGGCGAGCGTCGCGTCGTCGCCGAGCAGGCGGGCCATGGCGGCGGCGTTCAACTGCTGCGGGTAAAGCCGCTGGAGGATGACGGCGAGCTCGAGGCCGACGTCGACGGCGTTGAACGCGACCGGGTCGGTGAGCATCACGCGCACGCCGCCGCACTCGGCATCGCGGTGTTTGAGTGACGCGGCCGGACCGGGAAAGAGGGCGGGCCTCGGGGTGAACTTCACGGCGACGAAGTGCGCGCCGGGTAGGCCGGCGCGGTTAAGCTCGGCCGCGAGGCGCTCGCCGTCGATCCACGGCGCGCCGATCTGCTCGAAGGGTGTCGACGTGCCCCGGCCCATGGAAACGGCGGTGCTCTCGAGCAGACAGAGCCCCGGGTAAAGCGTGGCGGCGGTGAGGCTGCGCATCGAGGGCGAGGGGTTGAGCCACGGCAGCCCCGTGGCATCGAAGCGGCGGTCGCGCGTCCAGTTTTCGCAGGCCACCACGGTGAGGTCGGCGCCAAATCGGCGTTCGGCGTTATACATGAGGGCGAGTTCGCCGAGAGTCATTCCGTGGCGCACGGGCATCGGATGGAAACCGATGAAACTCGGAATGCGCGTCAGCACCGGACCCTCCATGCTCACGCCGCCGATAGGATTCACGCGGTCGAGGACGATGAATTTTTTCTTCGCAAGAGCGGCGGCCTCGAGGGCGACGCCGAGCGTGGCGGAGTAGGTGTAGAA
>CAMBRG010000166.1 GCA_945869845.1 Opitutus sp. GAS368
AAGCTCGCTCCCACAACGGGCGACAGCACGTGCGGACGTGGCCGCCCGCAGACTTGCTGCCGTCGTTTTTTCCGCCCGGCTCTGTTCGGGGTGGGAGCGAGCTTGCTCGCGATTCGTCATGTTCGGTGTGGGAGCGAGCTTGCTCGCGATGCATCGTGTTCGATGTGGGAGCGAGCTTGCTCGCGATTCCGGGCGCAAAATCGCGAGCAAGCTCGCTCCTACAATTCCCCTCACCGCATTCGACCCCAAGCCTCTAATCCGCGTCTGGCGCGATGGAGTGGCAGCCTTTGCTTCGCGGATTCAGCGTGGCGGCGTGGACGACCAGCAGAGCCGTCTGCACGGCGTTGCGCAGCTCGATCAGGTCGCGGGTGAGGCGACACCCGCGGTAAAAACTCTGAATTTCTTCGCGCAGCTCCAACAAGATGCGGCGGGCGCGGGTGAGGCGTTTGGGCGAGCGCACGACGCCGGCATAGTTCCACATCGTCGTCTGGATTTGCTGGATGTCCTGCCGCACGAGCACGGGATCGGCTTCGCGCGTGGGGCTTTCCCAAGCGCGGGGTTCGGGCAGGTTAAAGGAAAGGCGCGCGACATCGTCGGCGTCGGCGAGCGCGGTGAACTTGGCGCTCGTGAGGCACTCGAGGAGGGAGGTGCTCGCGAGGCGGTTGGCGCCGTGCAGGCCGGTGCAGCCGGTTTCGCCGACGGCGTTTAAATGGCGGATGTTGGTGCGGCCGTGAAGATCGGCGTGGACGCCGCCGCAGGCAAAATGCGCGGCGGGCACGACGGGGATCGGCTCGCGCGAGATATCCACGCGGTGGCTGAGGCAGCGTTCGTAGATCGTGGGAAAACGTTCGCGGATGAACTCGGGTTTCATCGCCGAGAGATCGAGAAAAACGCAGGCTTCGCCGCTCGCCGCCAGTTCCTGCTTGATCGCGCGGGCCACGATGTCGCGCGGCGCGAGCGAGCCGCGCGGGTGCAGGCCGTCCATGAAGCGCTCGCCCTTGGCGTTGATGAGCACGCCGCCCTCGCCGCGCAGGGCCTCGGTCACGAGGAAGCGCGGGGCGTTCTTCTTGGCGAAGACGGTCGGGTGAAACTGGACGTATTCGAGGTCGATGAGGCGCGCGCCCACGCGATACGCCATCGCGACGCCGTGGCCCACGCTGCCGGGCTGGTTGGTCGAGTGTAGAAAAATCTGCCCGAGGCCGCCGGTGGCGAGGATGGTTTTCTTGGCGACGATGGCGACGGTCTCGCCGGTGGTCGTGTCGAGCACGTAAGCCCCGAAACAGGTGAGCGGCTCGTATTTGTCGGCGGTGTCGGCGGAGTTGTGGGAGAGCGTGAGGAGGTCGATGGCGACCCAGCCTTGGCGGCGCGTGATGCGCGGCGTGGTATCCACGCGCTGGGCGACGCGGTCGAGGATGGCGTGGCCCGTGGCGTCCTTGGCGAAGATGATGCGCTTCTCGCTGTGGCCGCCCTCGCGGGTGAATTCGAGCTCGCCGGCGGCGTCGCGGTCGAAGGCGACGTGGAGTTCATCGAGTAGGAGCTCCTTTACCGCGGTCGGGCCTTCGTTTACGAGTTGCGCGACGGCGGCGGGATTTGAGGTGTGGTCGCTGGCTTCCTGGATGTCCTGCGCGAGCGAGCCGGCGTCGGTGGCCGTGGTGGTGTCGTAGATGATCCCGCCCTGCGCCCAATCGCTGTTGGCGGCGAGGGGTTCGGCGAGGGAAAGAAGTTCCACCGTGAGCCCGCGCTTGGCGGCCTGGAGGGCGTAGGCCGAGCCGGCGAGCCCGGCGCCAATCACGAGACAGTCGGTGCGGAGGGTTTTCATTTTAGGCTATGACCGGCAGCATTCGTAAGCCGCAGTGCTCCGCAAGAAGGCGTTGGCGAAGATCGAAACTCAAAAACGTGCGCGCACCGATTGCGGTCGCGGCGGCGACGTGCAACACATCCAGGGTCCGAGTGCCGCGCTTGACGGTGTGCGCTGCGGAAATGGCCTCGGCGATCGCGTAGAAGTTATCGGGCAGGGACTGCGCAGACAGCACGCCGTTGCCCAGATCCTCAACGACCCGGACGCGCATCGCTCGCCAAACTGACTCCTGGAGTTTACCAGAAAAAATCAGCGCTCGCGCCGCATTGTTGAACTCGAGTTCGCCAAACGGCGTCCAGGCAATGTGGGGCGGACTCGTCCAACCCGAGGCGAGGGCGTGGGCCGAAAGCGTTTTTGCGTCCTGTCCGAAATAAGAAAGCAGGAACGACGTATCGGCGTAGACGCTCACCGTTCGATGAAATCAACGTAGCTGAACGACATGAGCTTGTCGTCAAAGTCCTGGCGTCGGCGCTGGGCGAAATCCGGCGGCGTCCACCGCTTCGCGGCCGCTTTCACCGGGTGCGCGGCTTTTTTCCGGGCTTTGGGCGAATGGCGCAGCGGCGACTTGGCGGTGGCGGCTTTCATGCGGAGCACGGTGGTCGTGAAGAAAGGTGAGTCAACGGCGCGCGGGCAGAATCGTGAGGCTCAGATCGGCGGCGGGGGCGGAGTGGGTAAGGGCGCCGACGCTGATCACGTCCACCCCGGGGAGCGCGTAATCGCGGAGCGTTTCGTAGCGCACGCCGCCGGAAACTTCGACGACCGCCGAGCCCGCAATGATCGCGACGGCGCTGCGAATGAGCGCGGGCGACATGTTATCCAGCAGGATGACCTCGGCGCCGGCGCGGACGGCTGCCTTCACCTCGGCGAGCGTGGTGGTCTCGACCTCGATCTTGGCGGAATGCGGAGCGGCGAGGCGGGCGAGCTTCACGGCCTTGGTGAGCGAACCGGCGGCGGCGATGTGGTTGTCTTTGATGAGGACGTGTTCGCCGAGGGAAGAGCGGTGATTCACGCAGCCGCCGCAGCGCACGGCGTATTTCTCGAGCGCGCGCCAGCCGGGTGTGGTCTTGCGGGTATCGACGACGCGGGTGGTGGTGCCGGCGAGGGCATCGGCGTAGCGGCGCGACTGCGTGGCCACGCCGGAGAGGCGTTGGATGAAGTTGAGGGCGGTGCGCTCGGCGGTGAGGAGCGACGCGGTGGGGCCGGTGACGGTGAGAACCTTGGAGCCGTTTTTGACGCGGTCCCCGTCGGCGGCGGTCAGTTTTACTTTAAGTGCGGGGTCGACCCGGGCGAAGACGGCGGCGGCCACGTCGACGCCGCAGAGCGTGAGGTCCTGACGGGCCTCGATGAACGCACGCGAGCGATGGCTCGGCGGGAAGATCGCGCGGCTGGTGACGTCGCCGAGCCCGGCGTCTTCGTCGAGGGCGAGGTCAATTAAGTGGGCGGTTCGGGGCGTTAGCATAAAGTTGAAAAAAAGGTATTTAGGAAAGTTTGTCATCTATTAGATGACAAACTTTAGGGGTGCGGCGGGGTGGGGTTTTTAGTCGCTGGGAGTGAGTTCGAACATGCGGTCGATGCACTTGGCGGCGCGGAGGCGGAGGCCCTCGTCGAGGGTAACGATCTGGTCGGGGCGCGGGGCGCGGAGGGCGTCGCGGATTTTTTCGAGCGAGTTCAACTTCATGTAGGGGCAGAGGCGGCAGCCGCCGATGAAGTGTTTCTCAGGCGACTCGACTTCGAGCCGACCGACGAGGCCGCACTCGGTGAGCATGAGGAAATAAGGGGCGGGGGTCGTCTTAACGTATTTCATCATCGCGCCGGTGCTGCCCACGAAATCGGCGACGGCCGCGACTTCGGCGGTGCATTCGGGGTGGGCGACGACCTTGAGGCCGGGGAATTGGGCGCGCGCGGCGTGGACCTGCGCGGCGGTGAACTCGTCGTGCACCATGCAGGTGCCGTCGGAGGAGATAATTTCCTTGGTGACGCCGCGACGCTTGAGCTCGCTGCGGACGTTGTCGGCCATGAGGCGGTCGGGCACGAAAAGGATGCGCTGGGCGGGCAGGTTGGCGACGATGTCGTAGACGTTGCCGGAGGTGACGCAGACGTCGCTCTCAGCTTTCACGTCGGCGGTGCTGTTAATGTAGCAGACGACGGTGGCATCGGGGTAGAGGGCTTTCAGCTTTCGCACGCCGTCGCCGTCGATGGAGTCGGCCAGGGAGCAACCGGAGCCGCGGTCGGGGACGATGACGGTGGCGTCGGGCGAGAGGATTTTGGCGGTTTCCGCCATGAAGACGACGCCGGCGAAGAGGATGACCTTGGCCTTGGCCTCCTTGGCTTTGAGGCTGAGGAAATAGGAGTCGCCCTTGAAGTCACCCACGCCGTAGACGATCTCGGGCTCGACGTAGGAATGGGTGAGGATGACGGCGTCTTTCTCCCGCTTGAGGCGGTTGATCTCGAGGGTGAGCGGCGCGATGGCGAGGCAAGTCTCGTAGTTCCACTTTTTGCCGCGCGGATCGCACTCCACGTGCATGAGCGAGCCAAGCAACCGGGTGGCCTCGGCTTCGATTTCTTGAGCGGTGTCGGTCATGAGGGGAAGAGGATGCACGGTTCGGCCGTAATGGTCAAAGCTGGGGTGTGGCTTGGCGGCGGCGCTTGCGACTCGAACGATCTTCGTTGTCATGGTCGGGAATGAAACGCCCGGCCACCGACTCATCCCTCCGCACCGGTTTGCGGCGGATTGGTGCGGCTGCGCCCGAGGTGATCGAATTGTTTGATTACTTGGAGGACCTGCCGCTTTGGATGAAGGACGTCGCGGGTACCTATCAGTGGGTGAGCGTGTCGTTTCTGCTCAATTTTGGTCTGAAGACCCGCGAGGACGTCATCGGGCACAACGACTACGGCCTCTGCGGCGAGGCCCTCGCTAACCAATACCGGATCGACGACGAGCGCGTGCTCCGTGGTGAACGCATCCTGTCCCGGGTGGAACTGGTCGGCCGCTTCGATCACACGGCGCGTTGGTGCGTGACTTCAAAGATTCCGCTGCATGACGCCAAGGGCCGCGTGGTCGGTAGCGCTGGCGTCACGCGCCCGCTGGCCGCTCAAGGGCTGGGCACGCCGGCCGATTCGCCGCTCAGCGGGGCCATCCGCCACGTGAGCCAGCACTTCGCCGAGCACATCACCAACCAAGAACTCGCCGCGGCCTGCGGGCTGTCCGTGCGGGCGTTTGAGCGGCAGTTTCGCGCGACCTACCAGAGTTCCCCGCATGACTACGTGCGGCAAATGCGGGTGCGGATGAGCTGCAGCGCGCTGGTATTTTCAAAAAAGTCGCTGGCCGAAGTCGCCAGCGGGTATGGCTTCGCCGATCAGAGTCATTTCGCCAAAGAGTTTCGCCGCATCATGGGCGACACGCCGCGCGAATACCGCGCGCGCTATCAGCGGTGAACGTGGCGGGAAGCGGGCGGGGCGTTGACACAACGTACCGTGCTCACAGCGTGCTCACATGAGCACCACGATTACCGCAAAAGTTTTCAAAGCCGGAAACTCGAAGGCGCTGCGCCTGCCCCGCGGGCTCGATGTGAGGGCGAAAGCTTACGAAATCACTCCGACCGCGACGGGTTTCATGATGACCGACCCAAAGGCGGAGGCGCGTCGGTTAAAGGCGTTGCAGGCCTTGTGGGGCTCTGCGCCTGACTTTCCCGATCACACGAAATGATCTTCTTGCCGGACACCAATGTGCTCTCCCGTTACCTCAGAGGTCGGGATGAAGACGTGCCGTTAAAGTTGCGGCTGGAGCGATCCCTCGCCGACTGCCGGCTGTCGTCCATCGCGCTGATGGAACTGGAATACGGCGCGGCGAAGCGACCGGAAGTCACGGTCTTTCGCGAGCGCATTGCCCAGTTAAAAGCGGTGTTTCCCGGTGTCGCCCCGTTTGACGCGGCGGCGGCTTACCAGTCGGGAATCGTGCGCGCCTACCTCGCCCGCCTGAAACCCAACGCCCAGCCCATCGGCGCCTACGACGCACTTTTGGCCGGACATGCGCTGGCCCTGGGCGCGGTTTTCGTGACGCACAACGTCGCCGAGTTTTCGCGGGTGCCGGGCTTGGCGATCGAGGATTGGTCGCACGCCCGGTGAGCGGGCGGGT
>CAMBRG010000167.1 GCA_945869845.1 Opitutus sp. GAS368
AAATGCTTCGGGTCGTCCGGGTCCTGGTAGCGGGTGGTATAGGTTTTATTGCTCGCCGCCAGCTTCAGGAAAACGTCCACGGGCACGATCTCAACCGGGCCTTCGAGTTGCTTGGTGATCTCGACGAGGCTGTTCACGTCGTTGGACTCGCGCACGTGCACGAGCAAGAAATACGGCCGCTTGGCGTTGATCGCGATCAGCTCGTTGAGATCGGCCGCCACCTCGTCGCGCGGGCGCCGGGGGTCGATGTAGTAATCGTAGGAAATCATCGCCCGGGTGTCGCGGAGGTCGCGCGTGCGCGCCGGGCCGTAACCGTTGATGAAGCCGATCACATCGGGAAACGCGGCGTAGTAGCGGTCCACCGTTTCCTTGGTCAGGTCGGCGTTGCCCACGTTTCCGTCGGCGGCGGAGTTGTCCATGATCTCCAAAACATGTTCGTCGAGCACCGCCATGAGCGCGCGGGCCTCGGCCATGAGCGGGCCGAATTTGTCGGCGGGGATGTGATTCGGATACATGTAACCCGGACCGGAGAGACCGCCGATGAAGTAATCGTTCTTCGTCGCGCTCTCGTGGAAATACTCCAGCGCCGCCGGGGAGAATTTCGACCAGTTCATCGTCACCTGCCAGCCGAAGGGCAGCTTGCCCCGCCCCGGCTTGGTCCAGACGCCGATGCCGATACTGTCGGACTGCACGAAGGACACATACACCTTCTGCTCCGCCGTGAGTTTCGCATCGAGGGCGACCTGATGGTTGTTGGTGAACTTGAAGCCCGGCGTGAACGTGAACTGGCGGTTAAAACTGAGATTGGGCAGGTTGTGCAGACCTTCCATCTTGAGCCCGAAGCTCGACAGCAAGGTCGTGTGCTGCTCCTCGGTATCTTTGCCGTAGGAGTGCCAGCCGAACACGGTGCCGAGCGGAGTCATCTCGGAAAACAGCTTCTTCCCCAAGGCAACTTCTTCGGGGTGCCGGCCGGGATTCGCCGAGAGATCGTGGAAGAACATTTTCTGCCGCACGCCCCAGTCCGCCATCGCCGGCATCCGCACCGAGCCCACATGGCCGCCCATCAGCATGATCGCATCATGGGTGCAACGCGCCCAGTAGCGCGTGTAGGCATCGGCGTAGATTTGGGCGTCGGTCTGCCCGGTGTAACGGCCGCGGAGGTCGTCGATCCGCTTGAGACCCCGCGCCTCCACTTGGGCGACTTGCGCCTCCGTCACGATCAGCGCGTCCTCCAGCCCCGCGATCGTGAACGCCACGTTCATCGTCGCCGAGACCGCCGGTTCCCAGATCACGTAGCCCTTAGCGTGCTTCGCAAAGAGCGCGAGCGCCTCATCCGCCGTCTTCACCTCGGTGAAGACGACGCCGTGCTTGCGTTGGTAAAACTCGAAGAGCGGCTCGGTGATCTCCCACTGGAAATCTCGCGGGTGGACGATGTAGAGCTGCGGCGTGGCCCGGTTCGCCAGCCCCTGCAAGCTCACGAGCATCGCCTTCTCCGGCATCCCCTTGGCGACGAGCCAATCGCCGTCAAAGCGCATGACCCAGGCGGCCCTGGCAACCGGCTGCGCCGAAAAGCCGGCGGCGGTGAATGAAAGGAAACCGACCAGAATCAAAAGCAGACGGTGCATGATTTATTTCTCCCCGGTAATTTTGGTGAAACGATACACGAGCGGCTGCGCCCGAGTGCTGTGCAGCTCGATCAGGAGCAACTCCCGATCGCCTTCGACCAAGCGCAACTCCTGGTAAATCCGCAGCGGGAAAACTCCCTGCGAGCTCTCGATCTGCGGCGTCGCCTCGACCCGCAAGGTCCGCCCGCCGTCGAGCCATTCGGCCCGCACCGGCGTCAGCGCGCCGCGCACGGGATAGAGCGCCATGTGCCGCTGCTCGACACGGAAAAAATCCTTCACGGCCGTCGGCTTGGCCGTGTCCACCGGGTTGGTCGCGGTGAGCTTCGTCGCGCGCCACTGCATATCGTGCCGCAGATCGACGCGCGTGCCGTCGAGCGCGACGACCAAATCCCAATTCGTCCAGCCGTCGAGCGCGGCGCTGCGCTTGAGATCCAGCCGCCAGTGACCGGCCAGCGCCGGATTCGCCGCCCAGGCCGCCCAAGGTAGCACGCACATCAACATCAACACCCGCATCGAAGTGAATTTCATAACGCCGCCATCAACACCCCGCCCCGGCCGGAAGACTAGGTGAAAGAAAATGAAAATTTAGCCCGTCGCTTAGCCAGCCCGCGGCGCCTCAACTGTAGAACCGACCGCCGGTCGGTTGTGGTTGGCGAATAAGCCCGACCCGCGGTCGGGCCCACAGTTCGAGCAACTTCAGCATCAATTTCTCCGCCGGAGTTTAACGGCCCAATTCGCCCGCCGCGCTCACCTCGCCCACCACGGTGAACTCCTCGCGGTCGTGATAGAGGTGCCGAATCATGAAGCCCGGCGCATAGCGCGACAGCGGCGAATCCGGCGCGCGCAGCTCGCGCAACAATGCCACCGAATCCACGTGGCCGAATTTCAAATTGAAAACAAAGCGCTTGCACCAACCGCGTGCCAGCCACGGCTCGATTAGGTTCTTCATCACATGGTGCGGCTCTTCCAGCAGGTCGCAGAGCATCCAGTCGTAGGCCTTGCTCGCCTCGAAATTAAAATGAAACGCATCGTCGGTGCAGTGCTCGATCAACGGGTTGTTCAAGGCGCCGCCTTTGAGCGGACCGTTGTCCACCGCCACCACCGCGGCGCCGCGCTTCGCCGCGCTGTAACTCCAGCCACCCGGCGCCGCACCCAGATCGGCCACCGTCTCGCCCGCCTGCGGCTCGGCGCCCAACACCACGAACGCCTCCTCCACTTTCAGATAACTCCGCGACGGCGCCGCATCGTCGTCGGCCATCCGGCGCTGGCCGTGCATGAACGCCTCGCGCGCCACGAACACACGGCCAAAATCCGTAAACCAAACAAACAGCCCCCTTGCCTCGCCCCGCCCCCGCGGCAGATCGGCCACCGCGAGCTTCGCCACGCGCGCGAGCCGTTTTTTGAGTTGCTCGTGGAATTCTTTTTCCACGCCGCTCATCCGCCGGCCGAGTCCCACGAGCTCGGCCGGCCCGCCCATCACGCACGGCCAAGCCGCGTCGACGCGTTCGCCGCGCAGACTCGTCAGAAAAAAATCGATCATCCGACCCGCGAGGGCGTTGACCGACTCGCCCTTGACTTCGACCGCGCCGCGCATGGTGACATGGGGAAACGCCAGCCCGCGCACGTCGGCGCCGTCGGCCGCGAGCGCCCAACCGGGGCCGTGTTCGCCCACGACCACGCCCGCGTCCGCGAGTTCACGCACGAGCACCGATTCGAATCCCGCCTGACAGGTCAGCAACATGCCGCCAACGTGCCTGCAGCCTCGGCCTGCCCGCGAGCCGAAAACAAAAAACCCGGGCAAATCGCCCGGGCCGATCCTTCGATAATGCGCGTGATTCAGCTTTTCTCGACCTTCGCGCCGGATTTTTTCCAGCCGTCGATCCCGGGCGCATAGTGCTTCACGTTGGTGTAGCCGAGAGCGAGCGCAGCGTTGGCGCCGGCGCGGTAGGCCGAACACATCGGGCTGCCGCAGTAGGCGACGACGAGCGTGGCCTTATCCTTCGGAAGCACGGCCGCGAGTTTCGCCTTGGCCGTCTCGAAGTCGATCGCGCCGGGAATACGGCCTTCGGCAAACGATTCACTGCCGTTGACGTCGAGGATCGCGACCGCCTTGGCGGCGATGGCAGCTTGGAGGTCGGCGTGGGAGATATCGGAAATCTTGCCGGGCGCCGCGTGGGCGACGACCGCAAGGCAAAGGACAGACAGGAGGGTGATGAGTTTATTCATGGCGAAACGGACGTTATCGTCCCGCTAACGTCGCGCAAGTGCTGGGGAGAATTTAGTGGACGTCCGTCGTGGCATGGGCGTTCCGCCCATGTTCCGAACCTGCGCTCCGACGCTTTCAGCTCTCAGCTCTCCGCTCTCCGTTTTCCGCTCTCCGCTTTCCGCTTTCCGCCGCTTCTTCCCGGCTCAGAGCCGATGGAGGTGAAACCCGCCGTCCACATCGAAGCACGCCCCGGTCGAAAACGGGAACCGGTCTTCGGCAATGGCGCGCACGGCGCGGCCGATGTCCTCAGGCTTACCCCAACGCCGGATCGGCGTGATGCCGCGCTCGTCGGTGATGATGAGCTTGTCGTATTTCTCCTTCACGCCGACGGTCAGATCGGTGGCGATCACGCCGGGACGGATTTCGTAGACGTTGATGCCGTCGCTCGCGAGCCGGTCGGCAAAGAGTTTCGTCATCATCGCGAGCCCGGCTTTTACCATGCAGTAGTCGCCGCGGTTGATCGACGCCGTGTAAGCGGAGATCGAGGTGATGTTGACGATCCGGCCCCGGAAACCCTCGGCGTCAGGCGCCTGTTTGAGCATCTGCCTGGCGACGAGTTGGGTCAGGAAAAACGGGCCCTTGAGGTTGATCTCGAAGAGGCGGTCGAAGCTCTCCTCGCCGCAATCGAGCAGATCGGCGCGGACTTTGGGCGCCACGCCGGCGTTGTTTACGAGCAGATCGATGCGACCAAATTTCTCCATGGTCTCCGCGACCAGTCGTTCGCGGTCGGCGGCCACCGCCACGTCGCCCTGCACAATAAAACCGTCGCCACCCGCGGCCTTGACGAGCGCGAGCGCCTCGGCGGCGGCTTCGGCGTTGCCGGCGTAATTGATGGCGATGCGGGCCCCAGTGCGGGCGAGTTCGATGGCGATACCACGGCCGATGCCGCGCGAAGCGCCGGTGACGAGAGCGGTTTTTGAGATCATCGGCTCGCAGTCGAACCCGCGGCGAATTTCGAGGCAAGCCTCCAAGGTCACTTGCCTACCAAAGACCGAGATTTACCGTCAGCACGTCCATTTCCGCTCCCGCGCCGTTGACGAGTTCCAGGGTGTTTTCCCCGGCGCGCAGCAGGGCCGGATCGAAGCGATACGTACGGCTCGCTTCCGTTGCCGCCCGGCGACCCGGCAGATCCTCCGGGCCAATAAATTCGACGAAGAGCTCGGGACTTTTTTGTTGCGGCAACCATTCGAGCGGTCGGCCGTTGAGTTTCACGGCAAAGTCGCTCGCGGCGTGCCGCACACCCGTCACCAAAATCCGCGCCCGGCTCGCCGGCAAGGCCGCCGGTGGCACCGGCAAGGGCAGTTGCACCACGCCGCCGGCCGGCAACTTCGCGGGCAGCAGGCCGGGCAGCTCGTAGGCCCGGCGAAAGCGCGTCGTCGGCACCGAGTAGAGCAAGGGCTTGCGCGCAGCCGTCTCGGGCGATTCCAAGCCGAGCAACCAGTCGTAAGGCACCGCCCCGACTTTTTCGATCCAGCAGGGAAAATTGAAGATATTGATCCCGTCCGCACCCGACGCGTAGAGCCCGGTGACGGCCGCCCGCAACGATTGCGGGCTGTGGCGCTGGGCCCCGTGTTCGATATCAAAGCCACCGTAGATCGGCACGGCGTGGGCCCCCAGCGCCGTTCGCATCTCCGCGATGGGTTGAAAGAAATCCGTGTTCAAAAAATGCGACGTCGAGATCGCATCCACGAGGCCGCGTTGCGCCCACGTCACGACATCCAGCCCCAAAATCGCACAGCCCTCGACCGAGGTCGGCACGCGCACGATCAACGAGCGACCCTTGGCTCGGCAGAGAGCGCGCACATCGGCCACAAAGCCCGTGATCGAATCGCGCTTCGCCCAGACTTCGTCACGGTTGCCCGAGAGATGCCGCGGGAAACGCATCCAATCGAGCTGCATCCCGTCGAATTCGTAGCGCTCCAGCAGCTCGGTGATGATCGCCAGCATAAACGCCCGCACCTCGGGCCGGCTGTAATCGAGCGCCCAGTTGCGCCAGTCGGTGTCGCCCCGGGCCACCGCCGCCGCGTCCACGATCACATC
>CAMBRG010000168.1 GCA_945869845.1 Opitutus sp. GAS368
TGATGTCGCGGTCGCCGGAACGGGCGGTGAAGGCGCCGGCGGCTTCCAAGCGGGCAAACTCCGGCAGGAGCTTGCGCTGCGCCCATCGGGCAACCGGCGGCGCGGAACCGGCCGGCGGAGCGTCCAGCTCCCGCTCAAGAGAGGTCAAAACGATGTCCTTTAGGGTCAGACCACGTTCGACGGCACGGATTTTGGCCTTTTTGTAGAGGGAATCAGGGATATCGATGGTCGTTTTCACACAAAAACGATACGGCAATATGGTTTCCCGTCAAACCTGCTTTACAGACGAAAGATGATGAAGCAGGGCCTCCGCGCAGGCGCGGGCGAAGGCGGGGTCGTTGATTTCGACGGCATGCTCGATCACGGGAATGTCGGAGCGGAGATTTTGACGGAGGGACGAGAAGAGAGCCTCGTCGGCTTCCGGCGAGTGGAACGGTTTTCCGGGAGCGCTGATAACACTGATGGCGCGCAGCGGAAGCAGGACCGTGACCGGGGCGGTGTAGCGGTTGATCTTTGCGGCGATGATTCGACCGAGCTCGGTGCACTCGGCGGGCGTCGTGCGCATGAGCGTCACCTGCGGGTTGTGGTGATAAAACAGCCGGCCGGCGAATTTCACGGGAACGGAAGCCGGTTCGCCGAAGTTGACCATGTCGAGGCAGCCGGGGGAGACGATCGCGGGAATCTTGGCCTTGGCGGTGGCGTCGAGGCGCTCGGGGCCGGCGGTGAGCACGCCGCCGACCAATTCGTCGGCCCACTCGGTCGTGGTGATGTCGAGCACACCGGCGACGAGGCCGCTGGCGATGAGGGCTTCCATGGCGCGGCCGCCGGCACCGGTGGCGGCGAAGACGAGGACTTCGTAGCCGGCGGCTTCGAGGATTTTTTTGGCCTCGATCACGCACGCGGTCGTGTTGCCAAACATGCTGGCGACGATGAGCGGTTTTTCGGACGAAACGGCGGGCGCGGTGCGACGTGAGTCGGCGGCGGCGACCATGCCGCAAATGGCGCCGGCGGCGTTTTCGAAGATGGCGCGGGAGACGCGGTTGATACCGGAGACATCGACGATCGCGGGCATCATCGTGATGTCGGTGGTGCCGACGTAGGGCGCGACCTGGCCGCTCGCGAGGGTCGAGACCATCAGCTTGGGAAACCCGATGGGCAGCGCGCGCATCGCGGCGGTCGCGATAGCGGTGCCCCCGCCGCCGCCGAGCGAGATGATGCCTTGGATGCGGCCGGCGGCATGGAGCGAAGTGACGAGCGCGGCGGCGACGCGGCCCATTAATGTGACGCACTCGCCGCGGTCACGGCGCGCGAGCGTCGCGGCGTGATCGCCGGGGAGCGCGGCGAGAACTTCGGCCCGGGCGATGTCGGGCGTGATCGCGGGCGCATCGAGACTGCCCACGTCGATCAGGAGCGGAGCGTGGCCAGCGCGACGGATCGCGGCCGCAATCCAGGCGTGTTCCGGGCCTTTGCTGTCGAGGGTGCCGAGGACGGCGATGGTGGACATGGGGCGAGGTAGGGCGGGGTCTCTGACCCGCCCTTGAGGGAGTTTCGTTGGCGCTAGGTTTCGGAAAGGGCGGGTCAAAGACCCTGCCCTACTTTCCGCTCACCCAACGGACCATGTTGGTGAGGAGAGTTTTGAACGCGGGCAGGTCGTGGACGCGGCCGTCGTGGCCGATGGTGAGGCCCACGATGCGGGCCTGCGGATGCGACGTGATCCACACGGCCGGATGCGGAGCTTTGAATTTCACCGAGGGCGAAGTCTCGGCGAGCACTTCGATCGGCGAAGTGCCGGGCGGGATTTTTTCGGGCTCGGCGTTGATGTAGTAGAGTTCGTCTTCCACATCGAAGCTGGCGGGCACGCCCCGCATGATCGGATGCGCGGGCTTCAACGCGTTGACCGCATACTTCGCGATCTTGTCATGGCCACGCGCGCCACCGCCCACGATCTGCGCGTTGAGTTCGGGCCACTGCGCGTAGCCATACCAGGTGCCGGGATGGTGCATCACGATGCCTTTGCCGGCGGCGGCAAAGGTGAAGAGCGCTTTCCGATATTCAGGCGTGTCGAAAAACTTTCGATTCACGCTGATGAGCGCGACGTCGGCCTCGGCCAGAGCGGCGGCGGCTTGATCGCGGTCTTCGGTGTAATTAACGGAGAACCCGGCGGCGCGCAGGGTGGCGCCGTCAATCACGCCAAAATACTCGGAGAACTTATGCGAACTGCCGCCACTGATAATCAGCACGCGCGTTTTGCCCGGCTCCCAAACGATGGGCGTGGGCTCGGGCAACGGAAAGTCGCCTCGGCCGCCGCTTTTTGGCGTCGCGTCGACCACCGCACTGGCCGGAGCCACCGCGGCAGGCGCGACGCTCGTGGTAGCCGGAGCTTGGGCATTGGCGACGAGGTAGGCGATGAGGTCACACAGACCCTTGGCGCCGATGGCCTCGAAACCCTCGGGCATGAGCGAGCGGCGGGTGTTTTCACGGGTGGTGATGTCGGCGAGCTTGATCTCGGTGTCGCCGCCCTGATTGCGCAGCGTGATGCTGGCGGCGTTTTCGTTGACGATCACACCCGTGGCGACATCGCCTTTCTTGTTGGTAATGTTCCACTGCCAATAGTTGGGCTCCACCTGGCGATTGGGATCGACGATGTGGGCGAGCAATTCGGCGGTCGGATGCGAACCGATGCCGGCGAGGGGCGGGCCAACGTCGCGCAGGCCGACGTCGCCGAGTTTGTGACAGATCGCGCAGGCGGCGGCGAAAACCATGCGGCCGGCGGCCGGATTACCGGGCAACTGAACTTCGGGCAAAAGCTTCGCGATGAGCTCGTCCTTTTGCGGATTCGGGGGATTGACCGCGGCGAAGACCTCGCCGGCCTCGCGAACAACGCGGGTGTTGGGGTGCGTGCGCAAGCGGGCAATGTCGCCGGGGCCAAACGCGGCGGCACTGATGCGGTTTTCCTTCACGGCCGCGATAAGCGCGCGGGACGAAAATGGATTTTTCAAAATCTGATCGAACACCAGCGGCGACTTCGATTGCACGAAAGCCGTGATGAGCACCTCGGCCGATTCCTCGGCGGGCAAATCACCGACGGTGGCCAACAGGCTCTTCTTGATCGGCTCGGGGGTCGCGGAGTCGGCGAGCAGTGCGCCGATTTTGGCGAAGGCATCGGCGCGGTGCGAAGGCAGGGCGAGCAATGAAAGCGCGATCTCGGCCCGCCGGGCGGGGGCCACGCCAGCCGAGGAGAAATCGGCGAGGAGGCGACTCACGGCTTGTTGCATCGACGCGGCGAGCGCACCGGATTTGTCGGTCTTGGCGGCCAACAACAGGGCGGGCGCGACGGTATCGGGGGCATCGATCATTTTTTGCAACGCGGCCGAGGTCGCGGAGTCGAGCGCGGGGATCTTGTCCGCCAGTTCGACGACGCCGCGCAGGAGCGCCGAGGCGAGCGGGCCCGGGGCCGCGACGGCGGCTTGGATGAGGCGGGCGGCGGCCGCCGGCGGCACGGCGGGCGCGAGGGCCGCGACGAAGGGAGCCAACAAAGCTGAATTCATGGGCGGGACGCCCATGCCACTTCCGGCCAGCGCGGCGGCGATGAATTCGGTGGCGTTTTCCTTGGCGCCGGCGATGAGGGCGGAGCGCGTCCAATCATCGGTGGCCGCGGCGAACTCCGCGAGAATCGCGGCGCGAGCGGCAGCGGTAGTCGCGGCGCGGGCGGCTTCGTAGCGCGCCAGGGCGGGACTGCCCATCGGGCGCGAGAGCGCGGCGAGTTGCGGGGCGGCGGGGAAGTTTTCCTGCGCGAGGCGCAGGGCGGTTTTTTTGACGTGGTCGTTCGGGCTCGTCTCGATGGCGCGGAGCAGACCGGTGAGATCGTTGCGGTTAAGCGTGACGGCCGGAAGGGCGACCGCGGCTTTGTGCTGCACGCGCCAGATGCGAGAAAAATAGTGGTCGCGGTCAGGGCGAACGGCGGCGTTGGCGGGGCCGTGAAGCGGGCCGCGGGTGTCGTTGTGGATCACGGCTTGGTTGTAGAAGTCGACCACGTAGAGCGCGCCGTCGGGGCCGACGCGGGTCTCGATCGGCCGGAACCAGAGATCGGTGCTGCGAATAAACTCGGTCGCTTCGCGGCCTTTTTCCTTAACGACGTCGTAGCTCACGCCGTCGCGACGGACGAATTGGTGGTGAACGATGTTGAGCGTGGGCTCGCCGGTGAAGTAACTGTAATTCCACGGCGCGGGCCAAGCGCCGCCCTCGTAAATCGCGCAACCGGCAGCGGCAGTGAAGCGGCCGACCTGGTCGATCTGAGCGTAGGCCTGTTCGGGCCAAGTCATCGCGGGAAACGTGCTCTGATTCGTAATCATGCCTTTCCAGGAAGTCGTTCCGGGGATCTTGCCCTTCGCCAGAATCGCCTCGGGCAACACGGTGTGGAAAAACACGGTACCGCTCGTGGGCTGGGTCCAAAAGACTTGGCCGTCCCACGTAAGATCGAGGCCCCAGGTGTTGCCGTTGCGGCTGCTGTATTGCTCGAAGGCCGAGCCGTCGGGCCGAAAACGCACGACGCCGGAAGTGATGGGCCCCATTTTCGTTTTGCCGTCGGCCCCGGTGACCTCGCCCCGGGAGTAACCGTGCGTGGCGTAGATCCAGCCGTCGCGGCTCCAGCGGAGATTATTGATCACGGCATGGGTGTCGTTGATGCCGAGGCCGGTGTAGAGTTTGGTGCGTTGATCGGCGACGTCGTCGCCGTCGGTGTCTTCGAGATACCAGATGTCGGGCGCGGTGGCGGCGATCACGCCACGGCGGTAAAGGACGAAGCTCGTGACGAGCTCGAGTTTGTCGGCGAAGATTTTCTTCGTGTCCATGACGCCGTCGCCATCGGTGTCGGTGAGGATAGAAATGCGGTCCTCGGGCTCGCGCTCGGTGACGAAGGGTTTGAGCGAGCCGCTGTCTTGCCACCGCGCGGGCGCATTGGGGACGCGGCGGCCGTTGGGATACTCGGGGGTTTCGCAAACCCAGAGGCGGCCGCGCTCATCCCAGTCGAGGTTCATGACTTTGTTGATGAGCGGCTCGGCGGCGACGAGGGACAGATTGAACTCGGGGTGAACTTCGATCTTCGCGGCGGCTTTGGATGGATGGGTCGGGCCGCCCGCGGGATAACGGAGCGTGTCGCCGAGCTCGGCGGGCAGGCAAAACTCATCGGGGTTCGCGCGCTGGCCGGCCCAAGCGATACCACGCAGGAGAATGGCGCGGTAGTTGGCGCGGTTGAAATTTTCGTAGAGGTGACCGGGGATCGAGACGAAGGCACGATAGGGTTTGGTGCCGCCCGCCGCCGTGCGCTCGTAGGTCCAGAGCTGCGGCTGGTGGTCGTAGATGTTGACGCCTTTGCGCTTCGCGACGGCTTCGGCGGCGCGGGCTTGGGCCTCCTTGTTGCCCTTGCCGCCGGTGTCGATCGCCTTGGGCGTGTAGGCGGTCGCGAGGACGTGGGCGTCGGGCGAGATGTCCAGGTCGTAGTAAATCTCGTCGTCCATCTGCCAGTTGGAGGCGGCGCGGGTGATCGGATGCGCGCGGTCGACAAAGTAGAGGTGCATCGGCGCTTCGAGGAACTTGGTGGTGCCGTGCCGCCACGAGCCGCCGATGATGGACTTGAACCAATCGGTGTCTTTCGAGACGGCGGCGGCGTGAATCACGACGATGCCGCCGCCGCGGGCGACGAAGGCCTCGAGGTTAACGCGATCCGGCGCCGCGATGTCTCCAGCGTTGGGTGAGTGGAGAATGAGGACGTCGGTCGCGACAAGTTGCTCGGCGGTGGGGAAAGTATTTCCACCGGAGGCGACGGCGCCCCGGGCGTTGAGCAGTGGGGCCCACTCGGCGAGAAAGCGCGGGTGGTCGTGGGCGCCGGGGCCGTGGGTTTTCGGGCCGGAACGGATAA
>CAMBRG010000169.1 GCA_945869845.1 Opitutus sp. GAS368
CAACTTGGTGTAGGCGGCGATGCCGATGACCAAGATGACGATGTTCACCACCAGCGCGATGACCGGCTTGCGGATGAACAGATCGGTGAAACTTTTGTTAAGCATGACGAGGAGGCGAGAGCGCGGACGCCGATCAGGTGTTGGCGGGCTTCGGCGTCGCGGAGGCGGAGGGCTGGGCCGCGTTATTGACCTGCACATGCGAGCCGTTGCGAAGTTTGAAAACCCCCGCAGAGACGACCTGCTCGCCGGGCTTGACGCCGCCCTCGATGGCCACGAGGTCACCGCGAGTGGCGCCGAGCTTCACGATCTGTTGCCGCACCCCGAGATATTCTTTTCCGCCGGCGTCTTTCATTTTCTCGATCACGTAAACCGAGTTTCCGTAGGGAGCGTAGGCGATGGCCGTGGCCGGCAACACCACTTGCGGCTCGCCCACCGGCAGCTCGACCTCGACTTGGACAAACATGCCAGAACGCAGGCGTTCGCCGGGGTTGGCCAGCAGAGCCTGCACTGCGATGTTACGTGTGCTCGGATCGACCTCGGAGTTGATCGCCACGACTTTGCCGGGGTAAGGAGCCGGGAAGGAATCAACCTTGGCCATCACGTTCTGGCCGACGCTGAGCGAGGCAAGGTGGCGCTGCGGAATCGTGAAATTCACATAGATCGGATCGAGCTTCTGCAGCGGAACGAGCAGGCGCCCACGCGCGACGTATTGACCGAGGTTAACCTGCCGGATGCCGACGCGGCCGTCGAACGGAGCGCGAATGAACTTCCGTTCGATCGTGGCCTTCAACGCCGCCACCTCAGCCTTGGACTGGGCGAGCTGGGCCGCCGCAGTATCGAATTCGGCTTTGCTGATCGTGTTCTTGGAAATTAGCTCGGCGGTGCGTTCACTTTGGATTTTCGCCAGCGCCGCGCGCGCCTCCAGCGAGACGAGCTGGGCCGCCTCGACGGTGGTATCGATTTCAAAAAGCAAATCGCCGGCCTTGACCGAAGTTCCGTTCTCAGCAGCAACCCGGACGATGATGCCCTCGGCGTCCGCGGCGATCGTGACCCCCTCCACCGGGGCGAGCGTGCCGATGATGCCAATGACCGGTTGCCACGCGACGGCCTTCGCCTCGTACGAGCTCACCGCGCTTGGCGGTTGCTCGTGCGACATCCCGGACATGGCCTTGATCTGGGAAACTTTGACCGCACCCAGCGCGAGCACGACGACAGTGAAGCCGCCAATGGCGACGATGAATTTCTTAATCATAATAACGAGAAGTCGATTGAAGGGAGTTCGGTAAGGTGGCTCAGCAGATGACAGGGGGACCGCGCGCGGGTTCGGTGGCCGGGACGGAAATCTCACTCGCATTTTCGAGGACCTTAGTCAGCAAACGGACGAGCGTCTTCCGCTCGCTTTCCGAGAGTGGGGCCATGATCCGCGTCATTAGTTTAAAGTGGGCGGGTAAGATACCGACCAGAAAACGCTCGGCTTTCCCGGTGAGCAGCACCGACATCATTCGTCGATCCGTCGGATTTGGTTCACGGCGAACGAATCCGTCCCGTTCGAGGGTATCAATCAGCCCCGTCATCGTGGCCCGGGTCACACCCGCCGCATCGGCCAATTCGGCCGGCGTTCGCGGACCGCTCGAACAATCGCCGGCGGCGTGGGCCGCGTCGATCCGGCGTTGAGCCGGATTCCACAGCAGCATCAGCACGCCAAAGCGGCCATGGGAGATGCCGTGCACCGCGAGATCGTTCTCTACCAGGGAAAACACCTCGTCGCTCGTCCGCAGCAAATGCAAAAACGCCTCGCAGGCCGAGGGATCCAAATCAGGAAATTCCTTAGCTCCCTCCAGCAGACACTCGTAGCGCGGCAAGTCCTTTAATAACAGGAGCGGCATAGAGAATGTGGGCCGGGAAGATCCATGAAGCGAAGAATGGTTAGGAGGCTAACTATAAAAGCAAGCGCCCGATGGAGAAAGAGACGGAAACTCCGAAACCGCGCGAGCCACCCGGGCCCAGATCGCGCCAAAAACGAACCGCCCCTCTCCGGTCGCCCGAGCGAGGGTCAGTCGTCCGCTAAAAAACCGGCGCGAGAATCAGAGACTCCGTGCGGCCGCCACCACCGCTTCGGCTGTTATGCCCAACTCTTTGTAGACTTGGGGCGCCGGAGCACTGATGCCGAAGCGGTCAATCCCGACCACTTTACCATCAAGCCCGACATACTTGCGCCAAAGTCCACTCACGCCCGCTTCGACCGCTACCCGCTTGCGACAAGAGGGTGGAATGATGCTGTCCCGATACTCCAAGGACTGGCGCTCAAAGCGCTCGAACGACGGCAGCGAGACCACGCGCGTTCCAGCTCCGAGTTCCTTGGCCGCAGCCAGAGCAAGGTGCAGTTCGCTGCCCGTCGAGAGCAGCAAATGAGTCAGGGGCGCCGTCTCTTGAAGCGCAACATAGCCGCCCTTCAACACGCCCGCGCGCCGAATGTGCGGCGGAATCTCGTTGAGCACCGGCACCGCCTGCCGCGAAAGCGCAATCAAGGTCGGGCCATCGGCACGCTCCAACGCCGCCGCGTAGGCGCCGGCCGTTTCCTCGGGATCCGCCGGCCGGATCACATCGAGATTCGGAATCAAACGCAGCGACGAAATGGTCTCGACGGGCTGATGGGTCGGCCCGTCCTCGCCTACGCCGATCGAATCGTGGGTGTAGATATAGATGACCGGCAACTTCGACAACGCCGCGATCCGCATCGAAGGGCGCGAGTAGTCGGCAAACACCAGAAACGTCGCGATGCTGGGGCGGAACAATCCGTCGTAGGCCATGCCGTTGGCGATCGCCGCCATTCCATGCTCACGAATCCCGAAGCGGATATTGCGTCCACCGCGGTTTGCCGGATCGCAGTCGGCAACGCCGTTGATGAGATTCAAAGTCGAGCCATAGAGATCGGCACTTCCCCCCACCAGCAGGGGGAGCTCAGCCGCCAACGGTTGAAGCACATCTCTGCCCGCGGCGCGGGTGCCGCCCAATTTCACATCCGGAGCAAACAGCGGAATCTTTTCGAGCAAGTGCGCCGCGCTGAGCTGCGCGGTCGCCGAGTCTAGCAAGACTGACTTCTCGGGATTGGCCACGCGCCATGCCTTCAGGGTCTTATGCCACTTGTTTGAACTCCGAATGAGCCGTGCCTTGTGCCCGGCAAAGTAAGCGCGCACGTCGTCACTCACAAAGAAATGCTCCGTCGCAGGCAGTCCGAGCGAAGCCCGCGCCGCCTCGGAGAACTTCGCGCCGCCTTCGCCGTGACCCTTTGCCGTCCCCTGCACCTCGGCAATGCCCTTGCCGATGATCGTTTTGGCGATGATCAGCTGCGGTTTCCCCAACTTGGACTTTTTGGCCTTGTTGAAGGCCTTCAGAATCGTCGCGAGATCGTGCCCGTCGATTGTCTGCACCTCCCACCCAATCGCTTTAAAACGGAGCGCCGCACTCTCGCTTTGGGTGCGGTCCGCCATGGCGTCGAGCGTGACGTCGTTCGAGTCGTAAATCAAAATTAGATTATCGAGCTTCTGGTGGCCCGCAAAGGCGACGGCCTCCATCGCGACGCCTTCCTGCATGCAACCATCGCCGGCCAAGCAGACGACATGGTAGTCAAAAATGGCGTGCTCCGCGGTGTTGAAACGGGCCGCTGCCATCTGCCCGGCGAGCGCCATACCCACAGCATTCCCGATCCCCTGCCCCAGCGGACCGGTCGTGCACTCTACACCAGGAGTTTCATGAAACTCCGGATGCCCGGGAGTTGTGCTGTGCAAGGCCCGAAACCTCTTCACCTGCTCCAAGGGCAAATGATAGCCGCTCAAGTGCAACCAACCGTAAAGAAACATCGAACCATGACCGGCCGATAAGATGAAACGGTCTCGATTCAACCAACGAGGACGCTCGGGATTATGCACCAGCGCATGTCCGTAAAGAACCGCGCCGATTTCGGCCGCCCCGAGGGGTAGTCCGAGATGTCCGGACGAACAGGCATGGACCGCGTCGAGCGCAAGGCCGCGCGCTTGATTGGCCGCCTTGGCCAGAAGATGAGTTTGGAGCGTCATACGAAATTATAGATAAAATTAGTCTGAAAAAAGGGCTCAACACATGATTTTCCGGGCACAAAAAAGCGAGCCCCGAAAGGCTCGCCTTGGCTGAAAAATCCCATCGTCCAGATGAACGATTTTAGCTGGCCGCAACGGGCGCTGGCGCAGGAGCGGAAGCAACCACCGACGCCGGCGCGGCCACCGTGCGGACTTCCCGTTCCTTGACCGCAACCGCAGCCTTACCCGTGCGATTACGCAGGTAATAGAGCCGGGCGCGCATCACCTCGGACTCGCGATCAACTTCAACTTTATCGATATTGGGCGAGTTCACCGGGAATACGCGCTCAACGCCCTCGCCGTAACTGATACGACGGACGGTGAACGTCTCGTGGATGCCGGCGCCTTTTCGGGCGATGACAATTCCCGCATAAATCTGGATGCGCTCTTTGTCGCCCTCACGGACCTTCGTGTGGACTCGCACACCGTCACCGACTTTGAACGGTGTGATGTCTTTTTTCACCTGAGCGGCGGTGATTTGGCTGATGATCGGATGCATGCTATGGATTATTTGAGTAAATCAGGTCTGACGGATAAGGTTTTTTCCACTTGTCGCGCGTGCCGCCACTTTTCGATTTCAGCATGGTTCCCAGAGAGAAGAACCTCTGGAACGGACATACTCCTGAATTCGGCGGGACGCGTGTATTGAGGAAAGTCGAGCAACTTGTTGGTGAAGGATTCGTGCGTCAACGACTTTTCCTCACCGAGCACGCCCGGTATGAATCGAGCCAACGCATCGAGCACAACCGCCGCAGCCAAGGTGCCATTGGTCAGCACGTAATCCCCGATGCTGATCTCTTGGTCGATCATCCGCTCGCGAATCCGCTGATCGATCCCTTCGTAATGGCCGCTCAGCAGAACCAAGTGCCGCTCACGCGAAAGGTCTAGGGCGAGCGCCGGCGATAATGGGGTGCCGTCGGGAGTGAGATAGATCCGGCGACAGCCCGGCGTCTGCAATTGCTCGATCGCCGCAAAGACCGGCTCGGGTTTCAAAACCATTCCGGCTCCGCCTCCAAACGGACGGTCATCGGCCGTGCGATGCTTGTCCGAGGTCCACTGCCGTAGATCATGCACTTCAACCTGCAAGTATCCGGCCTCGATGCCACGGCCCAAAATGCTCTCGCCCAAAAATCCGTCCAACATGCGCGGAAATAAGGTAACGATATCGATGCGAAGCATAGAAATTTGGGTAGAAACAAAAATCGCCCGAACCTTGCGGTCGGGCGATCAAAGAATGTCGGGTTTCCTCGTCCTCAGACGGCAACCGGCGCCGCCGCTTCGGCTGCGGGCGCGGCCCGGCGGGCGCGCTTGATCATCGCATGCAAGGTATCGGTCGGGAGAGCACCTTTGCTCAACCAGTAATCAACCCGATCCATTTTAACCTTAAACCCGTTGGCCTTGGCCCGTGGGTCATAAGAGCCGATCGTTTCAACCGGAGCGCCGTCGCGACGGGAACGTGCTTCGGCGATGACCACGCGGTAGTGAGGTTGATGGAGAGCGCCAATGCGGGTGAGGCGAATTTTGAGAGCCATGACGATGTTTTTACGGGTCTGTTCTTAGTTGAAAAGCGGAAGAAAAGACGGACCCACAATCAGCTTGTCAAGCCCCTACTCCCGCCGCTGTGTTCCCGTTCTTATGCTCAAAGCTGGCATCGTCGGTCTGCCCAACGTCGGCAAGTCCACTCTCTTCAACGCCCTCACTCGCTCGCGCAAGGCCGAAGCTGCAAACTACCCGTTTTGCACCATCGAACCCAACGTCGGCGTCGTGGTTGTGCCCGATGA
>CAMBRG010000170.1 GCA_945869845.1 Opitutus sp. GAS368
TCTGGCGTCGACCCACTTTTGCGGCTCCTTGAGCTTTGCGAGAATGAAGACGCAGAGAAAGGCCGGGGTGGATCCGACGAGGAACATGGCCTGCCACGTCGTGAGACCACCCGGGAGCAGCTTGTGCGCGGCGAGGGCGGCGATGCCCATGCCAATGAGAGCGGCGCTGATGTTGCCGATGCTGGAGAGGGACTGCAGCAAGCCGAGGGCGGGAGCGCGGGCTTTGTCGGGAACGGTGTCGGCGACGAGTGCGACCGCCAGACCGAAGACGCCGCCGACGCCCATGCCGGTGAGGAATCGGTAGACGCAGAAGTCGAAGAAGCCCGTGGAGAGCGCGCTCAGACCGGTGAATACGGAATAGAGGAGGACCGAGACGGTGAGGATTTTGGCGCGCCCGTAGAGATCGCCCATCGCGCCGAAGAGCAGGCCGCCGACGGCCCAGCCGACGAGAAACACCGAAGTCGTGTAGGAGCCGTATTCGGTGACTTTTGTTTTATCGGGCAGGAGTTGCTCCATTGCGGCGCCGCGGCCGAGGTTGAAGAACTGCTGGTCCATGCAGTCGAAAAGCCACGCAAGCGAAGCGACGGAGAAAACGAACCAGTGGTGGCTCGTCATCAATTTATACCATGGCTGGTTGGGGCTGGTGGGGGAGGGGGCAGTGGAGGACATAAAAATAGTTACAGCGTGACGGGTTGGCCGGACTGGGCGGAGCGGTAAAGGGCGAGGATGAGGGCGACAGCCTTCCGGGCCTCGGGGCCATCGACAGCAAGGGATGCGCCGTGGCGCAGGGCGTCGACCAAATTCTCGATTTGGCGGAAATGACCTTCGTGGCTCATCGCTCCGGGGGCGCTGGCGCCCGCACGCATGGAATCATCGGGCTTGGCCGCGCGGACGGCGGCATCCGCGGGCTGCGCGGTGCGAAAATCCCAGCGTTCGATGCGGTCGTCTTCGAGCACGATGGAGCCATCTTCGCCGCAGAGTTCGATGCGGCGGGCCCAGCCGGGATAGGCGGCGGTGGTGGCCTCGATAGAGCCGAGGGCGCCGCAAGGGAAACGCAGCGAGGCCACCGCCGTGTCCTCGACCTCGATGCCGAGGTGAACGCGGCGGGTGTTGCGGGAAAAAACGTCGGCAGGCAGGCCGGCGAACCATTGCAGCAAATCAACCGCGTGGATGCCCTGATTCATCAGCGCGCCGCCGCCGTCGAGGGCAAACGTGCCGTGCCAACTGTCGGCGTAATAGCCGGGGGCGCGTTGCCACTTCACATAGGCGCTGGCGAGGCTCAGGCGCCCGAGGCGACCGGCGGCGACGGCCGCTTTCACCGTGCGGGCGCCGGCGCCGAAGCGGGATTGAAAGATAGGCATCAGCGTCACGCCGGCTGCGGTGGTGGCGGCGAGGAGCGCGTCGATCCGCGGCAGGGTGATCTCGATCGGTTTCTCGATGACGAGGTGTTTGCCAGCGCGAGCGGCGGCGAGGGCGGGCTCAAGATGCGCTCCACTGGGAGTGGTGATGCAGACGACGTCGAGGCCGGGGTGCGCGAGGAAGGCGGAGAAATCGGTCGTGGCGAAATCGGCCCCATGCGTGGCGGCGAAGGCTTGGGTTTTCTCTGGCGAGCGACCGCAGACGGCAACGAGGCGGGCCCCGGCGGCGGCGGCGATGGCTCGGGCATGAAAGTCGGCGATCAAACCGAGTCCGAAAATACCGAAGCCGAGAGGTGCGGAAGGAGCCATGGTTTCAACGATTGGGAATGACAGGCGAGAGCGACAGTTTTTTTTGAGGATATTTTCGGAGGAAGTGCGGAGATCAGGGTGTAATCATCCCAGCCGGTCGTTTTCGAACCCGTGGGCGGGACGCCCGTGCCACTTTAATTCCGGGGTTTGTCGTCGGTGAAACTCCGCCGGGTAGCGGGTGGAATTGTCCCTTGCCGAGTCCGAGCTGAATCCTTGTGTCTGGGGTGATGCCTCCGGCTGAGCCCCCCGCCTCCCTGGTCGAGAACCCGACCGGCACCCAGTCCCAATGGGAGCTGATCCGGCGGAGGTTCGCGCGCCATAAGTTGGCGGTGGCCTCGCTCTACCTTTTGGCGGTGCTCTACGGGTTGGCGCTCGGGGCCGAATTCTTCGCACCCTATCCGCGGCAATGGCGGGATTTGTCGCACTCGTATTGCCCGCCGCAGTTGCCCCGGTGGTCCCTTGAACACGGGCTTTATGTGCCCGTGATGCACCGGGTCGTCGATCCGCTCACCTTCCGAAAGTTATATATCGAGGATTCGACGCAGGTCGTGCGGTTGGGATTTTTTGTGCGCGGTGGGCCGTATGAGTTTTGGGGGCTGTTCCGTTGGGATCGTCACTTTTGGGGAGTGAAAGATCCGACGCGGCGCTCGATCGACGGGACGCTCCCGACGTTTTTCTTCCTCGGCGCCGATAAATACGGGCAGGATATTTTCAGTCGGTTGCTTTATGGATCACGAATCAGTCTCTCGGTCGGGCTGGTGGCGATCGCGGTGACGTTCTTGCTCGGGGTGACGATCGGTGGAATTTCGGGCTACGTGGGCGGCGGGGTCGATGACTTCATCCAGCGCGTCGTCGAGGTGATCAACGCCTTCCCGCAGATTCCGCTGTGGTTGGCCTTCGGGGCGATTTTGCCGGCCGACTGGTCGCCGCTTTCGACCTATTTTGCGATCACGCTGGTGCTGAGCCTGCTCGGGTGGACGGGTTTGGCCCGGGTGGTGCGGGGGAAGATTTTGGCCCTGCGGGAGGAGGACTATGCCCTCGCGGCGAGATTGCTCGGCGCTTCGCACACGCGGGTGCTCTTCCGGCACCTGCTGCCGGGGTTTACGAGTCATATCATCGTGGTGCTGACGATGAGCGTGCCGGCGATGATTTTGGGCGAGACCTCCCTCTCCTTTTTGCAACTCGGGCTGCGACCGCCGATCGTGAGCTGGGGCGTGATGCTGCAGGACTGCCTGAGTATCCAGACGGTGGGGAGCTATCCTTGGCTGTTGATGCCGGTGGTGCTGATTGTGCTGACCGTGCTGAGCTTCAATTTTCTCGGTGACGGCCTGCGGGATGCGGCTGATCCGTATTCGTCGAAATGAGCGAAAGCGCGGAGAAACCGTTATTGGAAGTGCGGGGTCTTGCGGTGTCGTTTTACACGCCCGACGGAGTAGTCTCGGCGGTCCAGGGCGTCTCGTTCGCGATCGGGCGCGGGCGCACGTTGGCGCTGGTAGGGGAGAGCGGCTCCGGGAAAACGGTGACCGCGTATTCGATTTTGAGGCTGATTCAACCACCGGGCCGGATCACGGGCGGTCGAATCCTGCTGAGATCGGCGCGGGCCGGGGACATCGAACTGGCGGACCTGGGCGAGGAGGACGAGTTGCTGTATCGGGTGCGCGGCGGGCTCGTGAGCATGATTTTCCAAGAGCCGATGACGGCTTTGTCACCGGTGCACACGGTGGGCAGTCAAATCGCCGAAGCGATTTTGTTGCATCAGAAACGGACGGTCAAAGAAGCGCGGGAGTTGACGATTGAAATGCTCGGGAAGGTCGGAATGCCGCTGCCGTCCGTTTGTTACCACCAGTATCCGCATGAACTCTCGGGCGGGATGCGGCAACGGGTGGTCATCGCGATGGCGTTGGTGTGCAAACCGGAGCTGTTGATCGCGGACGAGCCGACGACGGCGCTCGATGTGACGATTCAGGCTCAGATTCTCGGACTGATCAAAACCCTGCAACGCGAGCTAGGCTGCGCCGTGCTTTTGATCACGCACGACTTTGGCGTGGTGGCGCAGATGGCGGACGACGTGGCGGTGATGCATCGCGGAACTGTGGTCGAAAGCGGAGACGTGCGCTCGGTGTTGAAGGCGCCGCAACACGCCTACACGCGGTCATTGTTAGACGCGTTGCCGAGCCGGAGGAGACCGGCATGACGGACAGGACGGAGGGACTGGACGACCGGCCGCTGCTGAGCGTGCGCGGCCTAACCAAGCATTTTCCGGTGATGAGCCGCGGATTTCGCCGGTCGGTGTTGGCGACCGTGAAGGCGGTGGACGCGGTGAGTTTCGATCTGGCGGCGGGCGAAACCCTAGGCCTCGTGGGGGAGAGCGGTTCCGGTAAGACGACGACGGCCCGGTGCATCTTGCGGGCGATTGATCCGACCGCGGGATCCGTGATGTTTAAGCTGCCGGACGGGCGCACGGTCGATCTGGTGAAGTTGACCGCGGGGGAATTGAAACCGATCCGGCAGCACGCGCAGATGGTGTTTCAAGATCCGGTGTCGTCACTGAATCCGCGAATGACGATTGGGGATATTGTCCGCGAGCCGCTGGTGATCCACCAGCTGGCGCGGGGCGAGGAATTAGCGGGGCGGGTGGCCGAGGTGCTCGCCCGGGTGGGTTTGCAGCCCGAACATAGCCGGCGGTATCCCCATGCATTTTCCGGCGGGCAACGCCAGCGGATCGGGATCGCGCGCGCGTTGATCATGAAACCCTCGTTGATCGTGTGCGATGAGGCGACGTCCGCGTTGGATGTGTCGGTGCAGGCCCAGGTGCTCGACCTCTTGAAGGAACTGCAGCGGGAGTTCCGGCTCACCTATTTGTTCGTCGCGCACAATTTGGACGTGGTGCGGAATTTCTGCGATCGCGTGGCGGTGATGCGGAAAGGCCGGATCGTGGAATTGGCGCCGACGGCTGGGATTTTTTCGGACCCGCAACATGCTTACACGAAGATATTGCTTTCGGCGGTGCCATCGCCCGATCCGGATGTGCGGATGAATTTTAATGTCGGGGACGAACTGGCAAAGCTCGACGCGGCTGATCAAAGCTGAACACTTTTTCTCACCATGCTCGTTCACACCGTCTACTTCTGGTTGAAACCTGAAATCACTCCGGCGCAGCGCGCCGAGTTCCGCGCCGGCGTCGAGACGCTGGGCACGATTCCCGCGGTCTCGCAGTTTTTCTGCGGCGTGCCGGCGGGCGTGCCGGACCGGTCGATCATCGACAAGAGTTTCTCGGTTGCGATCACGGTGATCTGCCAAGATCTCGCCGCGCACGACGCTTACCAAGTCGATCCGATCCATTTGGCGTTCATCGCCTCGTGCAAACAATTCTGGGCGCGCGTGCAAATTTACGACGCCGAGTAAGCGGGTTCCGGTTATGAACCCAACGATCATTACGCGCCGGGCGGCGCTCGGGCAGTTGGGCGCGTTGTTGGCGGCGGGACTTTGGCCGGGAGCGTTGCGGGCGCAAAGCAAGCCGACCGGCGCGGGCGCGGTGCGGTTTGCAGTGCTCAACGATTTTCACCACGACAGCGTCGCCTGCGACGCGTGGTTCGAGAAACTTTTCCAATCGGTCGGCACGCATGGGCGGTTGGCGTTTGTCGCGGGGCTCGGCGACCTCGCGAACGCGGGCAAGCCCGAGAGTCTCGCGGCGATCAAGCGGCTCGCGACAGCGGTGCCGGGGCCATTTTACACCGTGCCGGGCAATCACGATAACGACGTGGAGGAGACGACGCGGATTTATGCGGAAGTGTTTCCCGGGCGGCTCAACTACAGTTGGACCGAGGCGGGCTGGCAGTTTGTCGCGCTCGACACCACGGATGGAAAAAAGTGGGGCGACACGCGGATCGGCGACGCGACGTTCGCTTGGCTGAAGGCGGCATTGCCGAATCTGGATCCGAAGAAACCGACGGTGGTGCTCACCCATTTTCCGCTCGGCGCGGGGGTGAAATACCGGCCGCTCAACGCGGAGGCCGTGCTGGAACGTTTTCTGGATTTCAATCTGCGCGGGGCATTCTCTGGGCACTTTCACGCGCAAACCGCGGTCGCGTATCGGGGAATCGAGGTGGTGACGAATGCCTGTTGTGCGCGGGTGCGAGAGAATCACGACG
>CAMBRG010000171.1 GCA_945869845.1 Opitutus sp. GAS368
CAGGTCCACCACCACCCCTGGCGCGGCGCGGTGGGCCTTCAACTCCGCGCTCAACCAACGCAGATTCGCGAAACTAAAACTGTCGAAACGCAGATAACGGAAACCCCCGGGCAGCTCCCGCGCGACCTGCCGGTCAAAATCGAGCAGCCGGGGCTCCAGCGTCATGGTCAAGAGCCGGTCCTGCTGATCCAAAAACTCAAACGTCACCGGCTGACCGAGCCGACTGATGCGGCGCTCCTGGGGATTGATCGGCCGACCGTCACGCGAGCGCCCGATCCAGCCCACCTGCACGCCCGCAATCGCCGCCGCGCCGTCGGGCAACACATCGGTCACCACAAATTGTCCTTCAATCCGCGCCCAACGCAGACCCACCGCCGCTTGGTGATCGCTGCTCATTTCGTGGACGTCTCGCGGCGCCAACGGCGAGAGATGCGACTGCGGCAACTCGGCGCACAGTTTTTGCAGCACCCGGTACAATGCCGCGTCATCCGGCGCCGCCTGCGCCTCAGTCCGATACTTTCCGCGCATCGCCACCCAGTCCACCCCGAGAAACTCCCGGTCGAAATACTTTTCGTTCACCAGCTCCCACGCCCGATCATACACGCGCAGGTTGAGCGTCGCCCGCGCCTCTGCCGCCAGCGCCGCCGGTTCGCGATACTCGGTCGGAATCGTCGCGCAGCCGGCCAGTCCAAAAACCGCCGCCGCAAGCGCCGCTATCTGCCTGAGCCGTGCGCGCTTCATCGGAAAATCTCCCGCATCCGCCCGACCTGCGTACCCGCCGCCCGCGCGATCGCCGCGAACTCCGCCGACACCCGCGGATCTCCGGCGACCCGCACCCAAAATTCCTCCGCCCACGCCGCCGCCTCCGTCCACCCCGCCAACTCGCCCGGCAACGGCGGCACCGGGGCAAACACCGGCGTCGGCGTCGCCTGCCCCGGCACCGGCGCCCACAGCATGGGCAACATGTCGTAAGCCGGCGCGAGCCGCAGCGGCAGCGCATCGCTCAAAAAAAACGCCAGGTTCCCGAAATGCATATCCGCATTGCCGATCAACGTCCCGAACGCATGACGCAACCGCACCGAGCGCAGCGCCGCCCCGTCGATCAACCCGCGCGCGTGCAGGTGTGCGGCCGCGACCGGCCACCCCGTCGTGTCGGCGCCGCCAAACGCCTCATGCAACGCGCGCAACGACACCACGCCCCGCCGCCCCCGCGCGCCCACCCGGTCGTAGCGCGACGTTTCGAGAAAGCGACGACTTGCGGCATCCAGCAGACGCGGACTCGCATGCGCCTCGCCGTGCGCGTGCAGCAGCGCGAGCGCGTGCGCCTCGGCCGCGAGTAGATCCGCCCAACGGCGACCCGTCGGCGTGGAGACGACATCCGTGAACTTCACGATGACCGGCGTGACCGCGTCGCCGTCGGCCAAAGTAACGAGGAACTTCGGCTGTTCACCCTCGACCGAGCAACCCAGCGCGCCCGCCGTCGCGCCCGCGGTCGAGGTCGCCGCCGCGAGCAACGGATACCGTGCGGCCCGCTCCGCCTCCGGCAACGGCGAAGGTGGCGCGAGCAGGCGGCTTTGCGCGCGGCGCAGCGGGACATCGCCGATCACCAGATCGCCCGGCAAGTCGTCACCTTCCGCCTGAAGATAGACCAGTGTGTCGTCATCGCTCCAATTCCGCGGATCGGCCGGCACGTTGAGCGCCTGACTCAGCCCCCTGCCCACTGCCCGCCCCAAGTAGCCCTGCGGTCGCGCCTCCCCGAGGAAAAAGGGAAATCCCTCCGCATATCCGCCCAAGCCGAGCAGCTCACCCGCCCACTCCGGCGCGTTACCCAGCTCGGCCCAGACGATCTGCCAGCCGCCGTGCAATGCGATCAGTTGCGCCCAATCGCGGATGCGCCCGGCCGCGTCGATCCGCCGCGCCGTAAACGTGTCGCCGAGACCCCGAATTGAACGCCGCAGCGCATAGGTCGCGCCCCGAGTCGTGCCGAGCCGCACGACCTGCGGCGCCAACGCCGGCAGCGCCAACGCCCGCGAAATCGACGAGCGATCCACCCGCAACGCCGTGGCCAACGCCTGCGCCGGCTGCGGCCCGCCGACCTGAAAACGCAGAGCTAAAGCGGCGGGTTCGACTTGGCGCGGACGAGGCATTTCGCCGCTTATTACGCACAGTTAAATAAAACCTACAACCACTATTTATCAGTGCAAATTTAGCCGCAATTGAAGCACAAAAACTCTTCGTATTGCCCGCTATTTTGCACAGATAAAATCAAGCTTCCACCAAATCTTTTTCCACCTTCAGATTGCTGATGATGAAGTCCTGCCGCTCGGGCGTGTTCTTGCCCATGTAGAACGAGAGCAACTCGTCGGTGTTGTGCAGGTGGTTCAAAGAGACCGGATCGAGGCGGATGTTTTCGCCGATGAAATCTTTGAACTCATGCGCCGAGATTTCGCCGAGACCTTTAAACCGCGTGATCTCGTGCGTGGCGCCGAGTTGCGCCATGGCGGCCTGTTTCTCTTTCTCGTCGTAGCAATAGATCGTCTTCTTTTTATTCCGCACGCGGAACAGCGGGGTTTCGAGAATCGAGAGATGGCCGCGCGCGATCAGGTCCGGGAAAAATTGCAGGAAAAACGAGAGCAAGAGCAGGCGGATGTGCATCCCGTCCACGTCGGCATCCGTCGCGATGATGACTTTGCCGTAACGCAGACCGTCGAGGCCGTCCTCAATGTTGAGCGCCGACTGGAGGAGGTGAAATTCCTCGTTTTCATAGATGACCTTCTTCGAGAGCCCGTAGGTGTTGAGCGGTTTGCCCTTCAGCGCGAAGACCGCCTGCGTCTGCACATCGCGGCAGGCGGTGAGCGAACCGGCGGCGCTGTCGCCCTCGACGATGAAAAGGCTGGAGCCCTCGGCGCGCTCGTTCTTATCGCCGAGGTGGAGGCGGCAGTCGCGGAGTTTTTTATTGTGCAGCGAGGCTTTCTTCGCGCGCTCGCGGGCAAGGTTGCGGATGCCGGCGAGTTCCTTGCGCTCGTGTTCGCTCGCCTGGATTTTTCGTAGGATGGCCTCGGCGGCGACCGGGTTTTTGTGGAGATAAACGTCGAGCGTCTGCTGCACAAACTTGCCGATGAAGTCCTTCACGCTCGGGCCGCCGGGACCCATGTCGGCCGAGCCAAGTTTCGTCTTGGTCTGCGACTCGAAGACCGGCTCCTGCACGCGCACGGCGATCGCCGCGACGATGGACTGGCGCACGTCGGCCGCCTCGAAGTCCTTCTTGAAAAAATTCCGCACGGTTTCGACGACCGCCTCGCGGAACGCCTGTTGGTGCGTGCCGCCCATCGTGGTGTGCTGGCCGTTGACGAACGAGAAATACTCTTCGCCGTAATGACTGCCGTGCGTCATCGCGAACTCAATGTCGTCACCCTCGAGGTGGATGATCGGGTAGAGCGTCTCGCCGGTTAGGTTTTTCGTGAGCAGGTCTTCGAGGCCTTTCTCGGATTTGAACGCCTTGCCGTTAAACGTGAGCGTCAGACCACGGTTCAGGAACGCGTAGTTCCAGAGCATATCTTCGACGAACTCGGGGCGGAACCTGAAATCCGCTCCAAACAAGGCCACGTCGGGGATGAACTCGATGATCGTGCCGTTGCGCTCGGTGGACTTGATGACCTTGTGGTCCTTCTTGAGTTTGCCCTGCGCGAATTCCACGAGCTTCGACTCGCCGTCGCGCACGGCCATGGCGCGGTATTCGAGCGCGAGGGCATTGACGGCTTTTTGGCCGACGCCGTTGAGGCCGACGGCTTTTTGGAAAGTCTCACTGTCGTATTTCGCGCCCGTGTTGATGATCGAGACGCAGTCGATGAGTTTGCCCAGCGGGATGCCGCGGCCGTAGTCGCGCACGCGCACGGTGCGGTCATTGAGTTCGATTTCGATCTTTTTACCCTGCCCCATCATGAACTCGTCGATGGAATTATCGATCGTCTCCTTCAGCAGAACGTAAATGCCGTCCTCGGCGTGCGTGCCGTTGCCGAGTCGGCCGATATACATACCGGGACGCAGACGGATATGCTCGAGCGAGGAGAGGGTCTTGATGCTGGCTTCGGTGTAGTTGGACGCCATAGGAGGATTTTGAAACGAGCGCCAAGCGTCCGGGCGACGCTGTGCGTGACAAGAGAAAAGCCACGGTCAGCCTCGGTCCGAGCGCCGCGGCGAGCAAAGTCCCGCTCCCGCCGCTTAAGCTCACCGAGCTCGGCACCGCAGAGGGCGGCGGCGCGGCTTGGCAGAGGCCGTCAAGCAGGCCGGCAGCGCGATCAAAGGTCTTTTCGACGGCGACGAAAAGTAAGCCCTGAAGGTGGAGCCCGATAGGGCCATCGGGCTCCACCCGTCGCGAGGACCCAACCGCCCATGCCTTCTACGGATCGACCACCACCGTCAGCCCCACCCAAGCCAGCGGCAGCAGCGTTTCCGCGTCCCAATTCGCTAGGCGGAAGCACCCATGCGACTCCGTGCGGCCCACTTCCTCCGGCTTCGGCGTGCCGTGAATCCCGTAGCCCGGTCGGCCCAAACCGATCCACGCCACGCCCACCGGATTGTTCGGTCCTGGCGGCAAAATTAGTTTTCGTCCGAGTTTTTTCGCCTCGTCCGATTCCGGAAAATTCGCGGGGTCGAACGTGTAGTCGGGCTTCGCGATGGCCATGATCACGCGCAGCTCGCCCACGGGCCGCTTCTCCACCTTGCGCGCAATGCTCACCGGGAAATGCGCGAGCAACGTGTCCCCGGCGTCCCGCACTTGCAGCACCCGTTCCGCGAGCCGCACATGGATCTTCGCCGCTTCGCCCTTGATCACGACCTTGCCGACTGCCGGCACCTTGATCACGGCGCCCGCCAACAACGGCTGCGTCCAGTCCACCGCCGGATTGAGCCGCTGAATCAGCTTCGGACTCGCGTGCGCCCGCTCGGCGACGAGCTCGAGCGCCGTCTCATAGTCCAGCGCCGTCTGCTCCGATTTGCCCACCCACGTGTCGTTCAAAATTTGAAGCCGCGCCACATCGCCCGGGCTCAACGTCAACTCCCCCAACGGAGGCAACGTCATCACCAGAACTCCGCGCGTGGCCCGGTCGATCGTCCCGCTCGGCGCAAGCCCGTGCTTCTCCTGAAACGCCTTCAGCGCCGCCGCCGATTGTGCACCGCCCACGCCGTCGATCGAGCCGCTGGAAAATCCCCGCCGCGCCAGCTCGACCTGCGCTTCCAACCAATTCGTCACCGGCTGCGCGTCGGTCAAAGGTTCTGCAGTCGGGGCCGAAATTTCCACCACCGGCTCTGGCGCGGACTCTTCCACCACCGGTTCCGGCGCGACCGGCGGCGGCGGCAAAACAAACCTCACGACCGTCTCGGCGCCCACGGCACTCACCGCCAGACACGCCCCCGCGAAAAACCGGATAAACCGGAAAACAAAACGCGGGCGAAGATGCATCATCAAAAAAGGGTGCCCACGCTGGCTCGCTTGCCAAGTCCGGCGCTGATGCCGCCCCGCGCCCGCCAGCATTCTCGGCCAGAGATTTTACGACTGTAGGCCCGACCGCTGGTCGGGCGGTTTTTCAGCCCAACCGACCACCGGTCGGTTCTACCTTCGATCCGGTAACACCCCGCCCCGCCCTCGCGCCCTACTCGCCGTCGGCCGCCTTCGGTGCATTTTTACCCCGCGGCTTTGGCTTCAAGCTCGCCAAATACGCCACCACATCGCGGATCTCCCGCGGCTGCAAAATCCCGAGCATGGGCGGCATGATCGAAATCGCCGGCGTCTGGCTGGCGATCTCCGACCGAGGAATGGTCTTCGTCGCGCCGTCAAACTGGCGCACGGCGACCGTCGACGGCG
>CAMBRG010000172.1 GCA_945869845.1 Opitutus sp. GAS368
GGTCTTCTCGTAGTTGTCGTCGAGAATCTGGAGTTCGCACATGCCGACGTAGGCGGGGTCGCCGGTGCCGGGATAGCGCAGGGCGAGACCATTGTTGCCGGCAGTCGGCAGTTTAAAATGCAGACGGGCGTGAAAATCGGTGAGCTCGCGGTTCCAGTAGATCGTGCCGCCCTTGCCCTTTTGCCAGACGAGTGCGCCGTCTCTGGCGGCGACGGCTTCGAGCGGTCCGGCCCAACCGTCGAGATTTTTACCGTTGAAGATCGGCTGAAACCCATCGTTGCCGCGGGCGGCGAGGAGCCGGGTGGCCTCGGCGGGACCGATTTCGCGGATGTAAAGATTGCGCCAACGGGTCTCGCCGCCGTGGGTCTGGAGTTGGATCGGGCCGCGCGCGGGAATCGGGCGCCGCTGGGCGGGCGGGAGATTTTTGTCGTAGAAATTCTCGAGGATCACGTGGTCGACGACGGGTTGGTCATTGAGCCAGATGCTGACGCGACTGCCGACCATAATGACGCGGAAGCGGTTCCACTCCCCGACGGGGCGGTCGGCGCGCACGAGGGGATCGCGGCCGGGGGAAGTTTTGGCGTTGTTCCAGAGACCGCCCGAGCCTTTCGCGGCGCCGTGGCCTTTGGGGTCGGGCATGGCGGGATCCCAAATTTGAACTTGGGGCACGCCGCGCAAGTAGAGGCCGGAGTCGGTGCCGGTGGTGATCTTCCAATCGACGAGCAACTCGAAGTCACCGTAGTCGCGCACGGTGGTGGCGTAGCCGCCGAGGCCGTCGTTGAGCAATTCGCCGGCGTCAACGGACCAATGCGGTTTGCCGTCCTTGAGGGCGGTGAGGCTTGTGGTCCATTTGGCAACCAAGGCGTCGCGCTCGGCGGGCGGAAGGGCCATGAGCTTGCGATGGTCGTAGGTGTCGCCGCCGCGCCAGCCAACGAGATCGGTGCCGCTAAAGAGCGAGGTGAAGCCGGCGGGAGGCGCAGCCCGGCCGCAGGAGGCGGCGACGACGAGCAAAACAACCAAGTAAAAACGGTGCATTTTCAAAATGGGGGCGGTCGGAAGCACGACGGAAACTGGAAGAGGATTTTAGGCGAAAGGAAACGGGAATTTATCCGAACATTCTTTTTTATTCCGGCTTGGCCTGATGAGGCAGGAGCGCCATGCTTACCTGTTTGATTATTGCCGGCTAGCCGCCGATTTTCAGTCACCCCGTTTCTATATGTCGCACATTGTTCCCTCCTGCAAAGGCCGGCTCTTCTTCATGATGGTGCTCCAGTTTTTCATCTGGGGCGCTTGGCTCCCGTTGATCTTCGGCTACCTCCCGAGCCTCGGCTTCACGCCCGGACAACAGTCGCTGATTCTAAACGCCTTTCCGGTCGCCTCGATCGTCGGTATGTTCTTCAGCAACCAGTGGGCTGACCGGAAATTTAACCCCGAGAAATTCCTCGCCTTCTCCCACCTCATCGGCGGCCTGGCGATTCTCGGCTGCGGTTTCACCAAAGAGTTTCTCCCGTTCTTCCTGCTGATGCTCGTGCACTGCCTCCTCTACGTGCCGACGATCTCGATCACCAATTCGATCGCGTTCGCCAATATGAAGAACCCGGAAAAGGAATTCGGCATCGTGCGCATGGGCGGCACCGTCGGCTGGATTCTCGCCGCGTGGCCCTTCACTTTCATTTTCGTCAACTGGGCCGCCGTCGACGCCGCGCACCCCGCCGGCCTTGTCGACTGGCTTGGCAAAGCCCTCGCGAATCCACTCGCCGGGGACGCCGCCAAAGCCGCCACCAAGTGGACCTTCATCGTCGCCGGCCTCGCGTCCCTCGCGCTCGCCGCCTTCAGCCTCACCCTCCCGCGCACCCCGAAAAAACCCGCCGTGGCCGCCGGCACCGTCGAAAAACTCGCGTGGCTCGAAGCGCTTAAACTCCTCAAGCACCCGTTCATTCTCGTCCTCTGGCTCGTCACGTTGGCCGATTCTTTCGTGCACAACTGCTACTTCAGTTGGACGGGCGTCTTCCTCGGCACGCCGGTCAAAGACGGCGGCGTCGGCATCGCCGCCAACTGGATCGCCCCCATTATGAGCATCGGCCAAGTCGCCGAAATCCTCACCATGTTCGTCCTCGGTGCGACCCTGAAGAAGTTCGGTTGGCGCACCACGATGATCGTGGGCATCCTCGGTCACGCCGCCCGCTTCGCCGTCTACGCGTTCATGCCGCAGAGCGCCTCGGCGATCATCTTGATCCAAGTCCTCCACGGCGTTTGCTACGCGTTCTTCTTCGCGACGGTCTACATCTTCGTCGACGCCTATTTCCCGAAGGATATCCGTTCGAGCGCCCAAGGCCTCTTCAACCTCCAAATCCTCGGCCTCGGTGCACTCCTCGCGTTCTCGATCTGCCCGTGGCTCATGCAGGATATCTACACCAAAGCCGGCGTGATTGATTTCAAAGGCCTCTTCCTCGTGCCGTTCGCGACCGCCTCCATCGCCGCCATCGGCCTCGCCCTCTTCTTCCGCCCGCCGTCCTCCGGCCCCGGCGTAGCCATCCCCGCGGGTTCCGCGCCGCACTGAGAATTTTCAGCCACGGATGGACCCGGATAAACCCGGATGTCCGCAGCCCACCGACCGCGGATCGTTTCGGTATCCGGGTCCATCCGTGGTTAATTTCTAAACCGTAGTTTCGTTTCACCATGTCTCAAAAACTTCGCATTCTCGTCGTCGGCTGCGGCCACATGGGCGTCTCACACGCTCGCGCCTACCACAAAATGTCCGACGACTTCGAAATCGTCGGGCTCGTCTCCCGCGGCCCCTCCTCCCGGGAGAAACTCAATCTCGAGTTTGATCGCCGCTACGCCGAATTCTCCGACTACGCCGACGCCCTCGCGCGCACCAAACCCGACGCCGTCTGCATCAGCACGTATGCCGAGACGCACGCCGACTATGCCGTCGCGGCGATGGCAGCGGGAGCCCATGTGTTTCTGGAAAAGCCGGTCGCCGACAACCTCGCCGACTGCGAGCGGGTGATCGCGACGGCCCGGCGGCTCGGGCGGAAGCTGGTCGTGGGTTATATTTTGCACGTTCATCCCTCGTGGCAGAAGTTTACCGAGCTCGCGCAGACGTTAGGCAAGCCGCTGGTGATGCGGATGAATTTGAACCAACAGAGTTCGGGTGCGAATTGGGAGACGCACAAGAATTTGCTGCGCACGACCTCGCCGATCGTTGATTGCGGGGTGCACTACGTGGATGTGATGTGCCGAATGACCGGCTCAAGGCCGGTGAGCGTGAGCGGGATCGGGGCGCGGCTGACGGACGAAATCGCGGCCGATCAGATCAACTACGGACATCTTCAGGTGACGTTCGCGGATGGCTCGATCGGATGGTATGAGGCGGGTTGGGGGCCGATGATGAGCGAGACGGCGTTTTTCGTGAAGGACGTGATCGGACCGAAAGGGTGCGTGAGTATTGTCGCGAAATCGGCGGCGGCCGCGGGGATGTCGGCCGACGTGGATTCTCACTCGAAGACAGAGTCGTTGCGGTTGCACCATGCGACGCGCAAGGCCGACGGGAGTTTTGACCGCGCGGATGAGATTATCGACGTCAACGATGAGCCGAATCACGACGAATTGTGCCGACGCGAGCAGGATGTCTTTTTGCGGTCGATCCGGGAGAATACGGATCTCAGCGCCCACTGGCAGAGCGCCATCGACAGCCTCCGCATCGTGCTCGCGGCGGATCAATCGTTCCGCGAGCGGCGGACGGTGACGTTATAGCGCCATCAGTCGGCGGAGCGCCGGGAGCTTTCCCAGATCGCCCAAGACAAGCCGAAGGCGAAGTTCCCGTTGATCTTGCGGGCGAGCAAAGTGCTGCGGCGGTTGGTCGCGCCGTGATAGAGCCCGGTTTGTGAGCCGACGAAGAGGCGGACTTGCGGGGTGAGCTGGCGGGAAAGACCGATCGAAACCTCGGAGCCCAAATAACCGGACTCGGCGTCGAACGCCGGGCGATCACGCAGAGCGAATTCCGGGCGGATTTCGTAGAAATAATCCATGAGTTTTTCAGAGGAAAATATGGGGCCGACGCCGAGCGATAGGGTGTTGCCGCCGATGAAGTCGCGGTCGCGGTAGGTAAGGCGGGGATTGAGCACAAAACCACGGGAGCGGATCCCGCCGTCGCCGAAGCTGAGGGAGGCGCGGACCGGGAGATTGAGGGTGAGGGAGCGATCCTTCTGTTCCCAGGCGCGCCAAGTGAGCTGGGGTCCGATCTCGCCGAGAAAGTCGAGGTCGGGCATGCCGCGACGTAGGGTGTTTTTGTCAGAGTCGGCGTTGAGCGAACCGCCGAAGCTCAGGTCAAGCTCAAGCGTTTCGCTGAGCTGAAAACGCCCGCGCAAAATCCCGCCGTCACCGGCGCGCAGAACCTTTCCCCGGTAAATGAAGTAGGGAACGGGAAAGCCGCGAAAGCGGGATTGGGCGGCGCCGGGGTAATCAGTGACGTAACCGCCAATGCCGGCGAGGCCGACCTCCCAGAGTGGACGACCGGTGGGATCGGAGTTACGCGCGAGGGTGGCCGAAGGAACCTCTTGGGCGAAAGAGATGGGGGTAAGAAGAACGAGGACAAAACCTAGAATTAAGGGTAAACGATGGAAGCGCATCGCAGTGAAGAGAATTCTCTTTCGCGTGGATGCAAGTTGGCTTTCAAAGATTCGAATCGCGCGGGTACGGTTCCAAACCAGCAGGGCGTTGGGTGAAGGCGCGAGACCTTGGGCGGGATTCTCCTTGCGGCGGGAGAAGGCGGCGGGGACGTTCGGCGGCTATGGAGCTTTTTGAGATCAAGGCCGAGGTGCCGGCAATGGCCGCAGATGCAGTTGATACGACGTTGCTGGAGTTGGGAATCGACGGCTGGAGCCTGCTGGAAGACGCCATTGCAAAGCGGGCTTGGATTGTGGGCATTTTTGCGAGCGAGGCGGAGGCGGTGGCGCGGTGGCGGGAGCTGAGCCCGATGTTGGGGTTGGCGCCGTTGATCGAGCCCGTGGTGCGGCCGATGGGTGATCAAGACTGGAAGGAGAGCTATAAGGCCCACTTTCATGCGTGGCAGTTTGGGCGGTTGCACTGGGTGCCCGTGTGGGAACGGGAGGTGTTTGTGTTGCCGGCGGGGGACGCGGTGCTGTGGCTGGACCCGGGTCTGGCGTTTGGCACCGGGAATCATGAAACGACCCGGCTTTGCGTCGAGCGATTGGTGGTGCGAGCGGGCGAGGCGGGCGTGAGCGGGCGGGTAATCGACGCGGGCTGCGGCTCGGGAATTTTGGCGTTGTCGGCGCTACTGTTGGGGTTTCGGGACGTGGTGGGCTTCGACAATGACGCGGAAGCGGTGCGGATTAGTGAGGAGAACGCGGTTTTGAATGGATTGGCCGGCCGGGCGACTTGGCTGATCGGAGATCTTTTGAGTGGCTTTGCGGGAAAACAGGCTGAGGTCGTTTTGGCCAACATTCAGGCCGATGTGTTGCAGCGTTTCGCCGGTGAGTTGTTGGCTGCGGTCGCGCCCGGCGGGGTGTTGGTGCTAAGCGGGATGTTAGCGCAGGAGCGAGACGTCGTGCGGGCGAAGTTCGAGGCGGCCGCGCCGGGATGGGGAGTGGATTCACGGGTCATGGGCGAATGGAGCGACGTGGTGCTCATGCGACCGAGCACGTGATGATTTTTGGACCATGAAGGTGCGTTTGAAGGGTCTTTTTGGGGTATTTTTGATGATTTCGGTGGGATATTCGCGGGAAACGTGGCTGGCACCGGAACGATTTACCGCGACT
>CAMBRG010000173.1 GCA_945869845.1 Opitutus sp. GAS368
CGCTCCGAGATGAAACCGCACCGGCGAAACATTCAGATGATCTTCCAGGATCCGGCGGATTCGCTCAATTCGCGGCACACGGTGGGAAACATTTTGGAGGAACCGTTTATCGTCCACGGCATCGGCAACGAGGCGGAACGTCGCGCGCGTGTGAGTGAATTGTTGCGCACGGTGGGGCTGCCGGCGGGCGCGGCCGAGCGGTTTCCTTTTGAATTCTCCGGTGGTCAACGCCAGCGCATCGGCATCGCGCGGGCGATCGCGCTGAACCCGCGGCTGGTCGTGTGCGACGAGCCGGTCTCGGCCCTCGACGTGTCGATCCAGAGCCAGGTGTTGAACCTGATGCTCGATCTGCAGCGGGAGCTGAAGCTCTCCTATCTCTTCATCGCGCACGATCTCGCTGTGGTGAAACACATCTCCGATCGCATCGTCGTGATGTATCTGGGCCATGTGGTTGAAACCGCCTCGGCGGAGGAGATTTATCGGAGCCCGCGCCATCCTTACACGCGGGCGCTGATTTCGGCGATTCCGGTGCCAAATCCCCGAAAGCATCGGGATCGAATCATTCTGCAAGGGGATGTGCCGTCGCCGATCAATCCGCCCTCGGGTTGTCCGTTTCATACCCGTTGTCCTCACGTGCAAGAACGTTGCCGGGTGGAGAAGCCCGCGCTGAGAACGGTGGCCACGACGGCGGGAATCGAGCAGCAGGTGGCGTGTCATTTTGATCTGTGAGCGGCGGATGCCGGGCCGGCCGCGCGTTTCCGGGGTCGTGCGACCTGAGCGCTTGCGTGCGGGCGAACGATGTCCTCTCATGGCGATGTTCTTTTTAGCGGGGCCTATAGCTCAATGGTTAGAGCAGAGGACTTAATTATCGGGTCGGCGGCGGGGAAACCTGCCGTTAGTCAGGTGTAAATTCGGTGAACGGCCTGCTCGCTTCGGCGGGCGACCCAACGCCGAGCCAAGCCCGCGCCTTCCGGCGCGGTAAGGTGTAGAGGCCATAATCACCCACCTTCGCCCTCAAGGCATGGTGAAGGCATGGTCCAGACTACGAATTCCGCGATGGCGGGAGCGGCGAAAGCCGAAGTGGTAAGCATAATCCTTTGGTTCAGGGTTCGAATCCCTGTGGGCCCACCATTTTCTCCAGCGGGACGGCGCGGCCCGGGCCTATCGCTCGTGTTCCAAAAGAACGGGTGGCGCCCCGGCGCAGCTTTTGATTCATCTGCAGCTCTTCATGAACGTTGTTCTTCCGCAGATTTTCATTTCACCCGGCCATAATTTTTTCGGCCGACCGCGCGCGCCCGCCGGCGAACATCCGACGCGAGAGGTGGCGACGGTCATCTGCCGCGCGGGTTGGGGCTTAGAAGGGGATCGGTTTTACGGTTATCGTCCCGGCTACAAAGGTCAGGTCACGTTTTTCGCCGCGGACGTGTTTGAAGCGCTAAAAGCGGAGTTTCGGTTGCCGAGGATTTCGGCCGGAGTTTTGCGCCGGAATGTGCTGATCGGCGGGGCGGATCTGACGGCGCTGATCGGGAAAAATTTTTCGATTGGCGGCGTGGCGTTTGCAGGCACGGGCGAGGCGCGGCCCTGCCACTGGATGAATCATGCGGTAGCGCCGGGTGCCGAAGACTGGCTCAAAGGCCGGGGCGGCCTCCGCGCGCGGGTCCTGAGCGATGGCGAGCTTCAGATCGGCGCGGCGGAATTGCTACTTTTGGACAAAAGCCCTCAGCCACTCGGCACCGCCGGCGTCATCGGTAAATGCGCCGTCGAGCTGCGCCTCGAAAGCGGCGTCTAGGATGCGCTTGAACTCGGGCCCGGGCAAGTGCCCGAGCGCGACCAAATGCCGGCCCAGCACCCGTGGCTGCGGTGCGAGCCGGGCGAGAGCGAGACCGCGAGCCTGCGCGGCGAGGGCTTCGATGCGCGCGTCGGTTTCCGGGGACCAGAGAGGTGGCCGGCCGGCGTTGTCGGCGCGCATGACGGCGCATAGATCGTCGATCGTTGCGGGTTGAAGCCGGCCGGCCAACCGGCGCACGGCCGAGTCGGAGAGCTTGGGGTTCTGCCGATCGTGAACATGGTGATTTACGACCAAAGCCCGCACCGGTGGCGTGAAACGGATCGGGGCCCCGATCCGTTGAAGAAAACTCTCCGCGACCGTTCCGCCGGCGGCAGCGTGACCGGGACTGAGCCAGCGCATCACGCCGTTTTTTTCGGCGCGCGCGGTGGTCGCGGGTTTGCCGAAATCGTGGGCGAGCACCGCCAACATCAGCACCGGATTATTGGCGGACGCCGGCCAGTCGGGGAGACAAACGAGCCCGTCCAGACACCGTTGCGTGTGCGTGAACACATCGCCCTCCGGGTGCCATTCGGGCTCCTGAAGCGTGCCGCGCAAGGCGGCGATCTCCGGGAAATGGGCGAGCCAGCCGGTCTGTTCGAGCACCTCAAGTCCGCGTGAGGGGCGAATGGATCGGGTGGCACATTTTTCCCATTCTCCCCAAACCCGTTCGACGGGCAGCTCGGCAAACGAGGGGGCAATCGACCGCGCAAGCGCCGCCGTTTCGGGGGCCAGATCAAAATCAAAACGCGCGGCAAACTGGAACGCCCGCAAGACGCGCAACGGGTCTTCCGCGAAGGCGGCGCTGGTGTGGCGGAGAATCCGCGCCCGCAAATCGGCGGTGCCGTGGTGGGGGTCGATCACGACCCCGGTGAACGGATCGTAGGCGATCGCGTTGATGGTAAAATCGCGGCGGGCGGCGGACTCGGCGTCGGTGAGCGAAGGATCGGGCTCGACCGCGAAGCCGCGGTGGCCCCGCCCGGTTTTCGATTCGCGGCGCGGAAGACTGAAATCGTAGTCGGCACCGGTGGCGTGACCGCGAACCTTGATGACGCCGAAGCTGCGGCCCACGACATCGGTGGCGCCGAAAGGCGCGAGAGCGGTGTGCAACGTTTCGAAGTCTACGCCGCCGACCTCGACATCGAAATCATGGGGCACTTTGCCCAGCAGCCAATCCCGCACGCCGCCGCCGACCAGTCGCGGCCGCCCGATCCGCCGGGTGGCGTCGAGCAGAGCGCGAAGTTCGTCGGGGATGAAAAGAGCGCCGGTCATTTTGAAGGCGGAGCCTCCATTTTGAAACCCGCCGCCACCACGCAGGCCCAGCCGATCATAAACGAAAGTCCGCCCAAAGGTGCCGCCGATGCACCCAACCAAGTGGGGGCGGCTTTTAAGGCGAGAAGGTAGAGCGATCCGGAGAACAGGACGATGCCGAGAATCCACCAGCGGGCCGCCCAGCCCAAGCGCGCGGCGTCGCTGCGGCCGAGGCGGAGCCACGCAGCCGCAGCAAAGATCGCGACCGTGTGAATCAGGTGATACTGCACCGCCGTTTCCCAGCGATCGCGGGTGCCGAGTTCGGTGAGCCGCGCTTGTAAGGCGTGGGCGCCAAACGCGCCCAAGGCGACCCCAGTGAGACCTAAAATCCCGGCGGCCCAAAGCGCATGTGAAGACTTCATCGCAGCGAAGTTTGCATAAACGGGCCTCAAAACAAGTTTCGGCTTCGCGCGGGGTCAAAGCCGGTCTCATGGTCCCGCGTGGTCCCGCTGGCCCGATGAAATGAGGCATTGACACCGCCTTCCTCAATCCTAGTTATCAACCTCTTTTCCTATGAAAACGTTCCTCGCCAAGAAGGAGACAGTGCAGCCCAAGTGGCACCTTATCGATGCCGAAGGCGTGCCCCTCGGCCGTCTCGCCGTCAAAGCCGCCAACATCATCCGTGGCCGCCACAAAGCGTCTTACACTCCGAGCGTCGACAACGGCGATTTTGTCGTCGTGATCAATGCCGAGAAGATCGTGCTCACGGGAAAAAAGGAGTCGCAAAACGAGTACATGTTTTTCTCCGGGTTCGTCGGTGGCGAGAGCTACCGCAGCCTCAAGCTCATGCGTGAGCGTCACCCTGAGTTCATTATCGAGCACGCCGTGAAAGGCATGTTGCCCAAGAACCGGATCGCGGCCAAGATGTTGACCAAGCTCCGCGTGTTCGCTGGGCCGAAACACTCGCACGAGGTTAACAATCCCGCCAAAATTTCCGTCTGAATCCGTCCATGAGCACTCCAGCGAACGTTTTTACCGCCACCGGCCGCCGCAAGACCTCGACCGCCCGCATCCGTCTTACGGAAGGCACGGGCAAGCTGACCGTTAACGGTCGCAGCTTCGAGACCTACTTCGTGCCCGAAAGCTTTGCCAAACAGGCTGCCTTGCCGCTCACGACGGTTTCCTTGGCCGATAAGTATGATGTTTCCGTGAACGCCTCAGGTGGCGGTTTGGCCGGCCAAGCCGGCGCCGTGTCCCTCGGGATCGCCCGGGCCCTGCAAAAATTGAACGCCGAGCTTCGTCCCGCGCTCAAGAAGGCTGGGCACATGAAACGCGATCCGCGGGCTAAAGAGCGTAAGAAAGCCGGTCAACCCGGCGCTCGTAAGCGCTTCCAGTTCTCGAAGCGTTAAGCTTCGGCTTCGCCCAAGGCGAAGCGGTTTTTATTGGACCGGCGACCCCGAGGGGAGTCGCCGGTTTTTTGTCACAAATTTCCCGAGTTTCCGGGTTGTGAGGAACATGGCAGGATTTCTGCTGTTCTCTCATGTTGTCCGGCCATTCGGGCTGTTAGCACTACCAAACCATAAAACAAAAAATGAATAAATCATCCCTCGCACTTCTAAGTGCACTCACCATGGGCGCGCTCTCCGTGACCGCCCAAACTGCTCCGGCGCCTGCTCCGGCGGCTCCTGCCGTCGCGATTACCGTGACGCCTGCGATCGTCTCGCACTACATGTTCCGCGGCCAACGCCTCGGCGGGGCATCGCTCCAACCGGCGATTGAGGCGAGCTACGGCAGCTTCGTCGGCGGTCTTTGGAGCAACTTCCCGGTCAAGGACAAGGTCCCCGGCACCTCCGACCCGGAGTTTGATTTCTACGGTTCTTACACGACGGCGATTTCCGATACGCTGAGCGTGGTGCCTGGCTTCACGGCCTACTACTATCCCGATGCAGACGCTAAAGCGGGTTTTTACAAATTTACCTTCGAGCCCAGCCTCGCGGTGAATTACACGACTTCTGGGATCAAGTTCACACCGAAGATATTTTATGATTTCGTCCTCGATGGTCCTACCTTTGAGCTGGGTGCGGGCTATGCCCTGCCTTTGAAGGATCTCGGCACCGAGCTGGGTTTTTCGGCCTCGATCGGCACGTACCTGCTGAATGATTTCGCGAAGAACTCTACGCCACGCACGAAGGCGTGGGGTGATTACTGGTCCGTCGGCGTTGCCGCTCCGTTCCAGCTCACCAAGGAGTCAAAGCTCACCGTCGGTTTCGCCTACACCAAGGGTGACGGTGCTTACACCAAGGTCGGCAGCACGCCGAAGTCCGAGAACACCTTGGCCGTCGGCCGCGGGGTGGTGACGGTCAGCTACTCTTACGCGTTCTAAGCGCACGGGCGCAGTTCGACGTTTGACTCAAGCCCGCGCGACAGAGCGCGGGCTTTTTTGTGCCTAGGTGTAATCGTGAAGAGGTGCAGGCCGTGGCTCGGCGGCGGAGCCGCGTGCTCCTCGACGGTCCAGTCGTCGTGGCGGGCGAAGCTCAGAAAGTCTTAAACTTAACCCGAGTTCCGCAGTTCAAAAAACCGTTACGTTCTATGGCAGATACTTACGCGATTTAGGGGCTGATTTTCGGCACTACATTGCTGACTTCACGGGTGCCCTTGGGCAGGCGCAGCCCGAGGTGAGCGAGCAGTTGGGCGGTGGCGGG
>CAMBRG010000174.1 GCA_945869845.1 Opitutus sp. GAS368
GCGCGGGCGGCGTCGTTGAGCATGGTCGGGTGGCGGTAGCCGTTGGAGCCGAGCCGGTATTTCAAGACGTAAGCGGTGATGCCGTTGGCGGCGAACCACTCGGCGTAGCCGGTGCCCTCGTGTTCGGCCAGGCTGCCATAGCCGCCGCCGGGGAGGATGAGCATGGTCGCGCCGGTGTCTTTGGCGGCGGCGGCGGGAAACGGCGTGAGGGTGGGAATGTCTTGCGGGCGTTGGCCGAGGGCTCCGGGCGCGTCGCCGCTCCAGAGGCGGATCGGGCCGAGGATGAGTGGATAGGGAACGGGCGCGGCGGCTTTGGGTATGGACTCGGTTTGGGCGGTGGCGGACAAGACCCCGGCCACGGTGAGGGCGAAGCAGGCAGTGAGCAGGCGAATTTTGGTCATGGGAGGTAAGCGTTTAAAAGAGGGGTGGGTGGGGCAGAGAGGCAAGGTGTAGGATTGCCGGTGAGGAGATACGAGGGCGGGAGCGGAGGGATTGAAACTCTAAAAAACTGAGGATCCTAAAACCTGACCGGGTTATTCACCTGCGGACTTGCCACGCGCTCCCCACGAGAAACGCTGCTCGGTTTTTCCCGCTGCCATGCGCCCGTCTGCCCTCCCCATCTATGAACTCGAATCCGCCGTCGTCGGCGCGTTGCGCGCGGGCGGGCGATTGATTGTGCAGGCGCCGACGGGTTCGGGCAAATCGACGCAGATTCCGCAGATGCTGCTGAACCACGGGTTTCTGGACGGCGGCGAGGCCGCCGTGCTGCAACCCCGACGGCTCGCGGCGCGCATGCTCGCGAAACGCGTCGCGGAGGAAGTCGGCTCGGCGCTGGGCGACCTCGTCGGTTATCAGATCCGGCTGGAGTCGAAGGTGTCGGCAAAGACCAAGGTGCGTTTCGTGACCGAGGGCATTTTACTCCGGCAGATGTCGTTTGATGCGAAGCTGCGCGGGATCAACGCGCTCGTGTTTGACGAGTTTCACGAGCGGCATCTTTACGGCGACATCTCGCTGGCCCGGGCGATCCAGATCCAGCAGACGACGCGGCCCGACCTGAAAATCATTGTGATGTCGGCGACGCTCGATGCGGGGTTGCTCCGGGAGTATCTCGCGCCGTGCGAAGTGCTCGTGTCGCAGGGGCGGAGTTTTCCGGTCGCGATCGAGTATCTGCAACGCTCGCCGAACTTCGATCAGGAGCCGGTGTGGGACGTGGCGGCGCGCGAGTGCGAGCGCGTGGCGGGGCTCACGGGGGGCGACATGCTCGTGTTCATGCCGGGAGCGTATGAGATCAATCGCACGTTGCAGGCGATTCAGGGCGGGCGCGGGTTGCGGGCGTTTGTGAGCTTTCCGCTGCACGGGGAACTGCCGCCGGAGCAGCAGGACCTCGCTGTGGCGAGGACGCAGGCGCGCAAAATCATCGTTTCGACCAACGTCGCGGAGACCTCGCTCACCATCGACGGCGTGACGGCGGTGATCGACTGCGGGCTCGCGCGTCAGGCGCGGTTCGACTCGAACCGCGGCATCAACACTCTGCTGATCGAGAAAATCTCCGCGGCGAGCGCCGACCAGCGCGCGGGCCGCGCCGGCCGCACGGCGCCGGGCGTGTGCGTGCGGCTGTGGACCGAGCGCGAGCACGGCACGCGGGCGTTGCAAGAATTGCCCGAGGTCAAACGGCTCGATCTCGCCGAGGTCGTGCTGACGCTTAAATCCAGCGGCATCGACGATGTGTTTGGTTTTCCGTGGTTGGAAAAACCCGAGGCGAAGGCGCTGGAGCGCGCGGAGCTGCTGCTCGCGGATTTGGGCGCGCTCGCGGGCCAGGGGCGGTCGATCACCGAACTCGGCCGGAAGATGCTGCGATTTCCGGTACATCCGCGTTATGCGCGCATGTTGCTCGCGGCGCAGGAGCGGGGTTGCGTGCGACCGGTGGCGCTGATGGCGGCGCTCACGCAGGGCCGGAATTTTCTGCTGCGCGGCTCGACGAAGGACGTGGAGCAGGCGCGCGAGGCCGTGCTCGGCGAGGAGCACGAGAGCGATTTCTTTTTGCTCATGCGCGCGTGGAGTTATGCCGACCAGGCGGGCTACAGCGTCGAGGCGTGTCGACGGCTCGGGATTCACGCGCAGGGCGCGCGGGCGGTGGGGCCTTTATTTGAGCAGTTTTTGGAGATCGCGCGCAAGGAAGGTCTCGATGTGGGCGAGGCGCGCGGGGACGACGTCGCGGTGCGCAAGTGCGTGCTCGCGGGCTTTTCGGACCAGCTCGGCAAGCGCCTCGACGCCGGCACGCTGCGGGTGGAACTCGTGCACGGCCGCCGTGGCGTGCTGGCGCGCGAGAGCGGCATCCAGCAGGCGCGGCTACTCGTCGCGGCGGAGATCAGCGAGATCGGGCGCGGTGACGGCGAGGTGAACACGTTGCTCACGCTCGCGACCGCGATCGAGGAGCCGTGGCTGAAGGAGCTTTTTGGTGACGATTACTACGAGGCGCGCGGCGTGCTTTACGACGAGCAGGCGAAGCGCGTGGTCGCGCGGAAGGAGAAACGTTTCCGCGATCTCGTGCTCGAGGCCAAGGGCAACAGCGACGACGTGCCGATGAACGAGGCCGCCGCGCTGCTCACCAAGGAAGTGCTCGCGGGGCGGATCGTGATCGAGGCGTGGGACGAGAGCGTGGAGCAATGGATCGTGCGCGTGAACCGGCTCGCGGAATGGTTTCCAGAACTTGAGGTCAATGTGCTCACCGACGCTGATCGCGGCACGCTGATCGAACAGATCTGCTTTGGCGAAACGAGTGCGCGCGCCGTGAAAGAAAAAGCCGTGATGCCCGTGCTGCGCGACTGGCTGACCGCGGAGCAGCTCGCCGTAATCGACGATTATCTACCGGAGAAGCTCACGATGGGGAACGGCCGGAAGGCGAAACTCACGTATCACAAAGAAGGCCCGCCGATCATGAGCGCGCGCATCCAGGAACTCTTTGGGGTCGAAGGGAAGTTCACGATCGGCCACGGCCGCGTGCCGGTGAAATTTGAAGTGCTGGCGCCCAATCGCCGCGCGATTCAGGTGACCGATGATCTCACAAGTTTCTGGCGCGACATGTATCCAAAAGTGAAGGCCGAACTCTCGCGACGCTATCCGCGGCATGAGTGGCGGTGAGCCGGGATTATAGCTCGATAAGAATTAGACAGGCAGCGACCGTCGCGCCGTTCTTCAAGAGCTCGGGTCCATGTCTGCAGGCTCTCCCGCCTCGCGTTCAGATGGATGAGCAAGATGCCTTCGTGCCGCCCAGCTTGATCCGAAAGCATTCGATCCAGCGCTCACAGAACTTTGGCGAAACGCTGAGGAAAGCATTGTCGTGACTCGGCTCGGACTTCCGGCGGTCAATGCGCGCCTTGATGCCTGACTCGATCGATTTTCTCCAGCGCTCGAAAATCAATTTACTCCTTAAAAAATCCTGCTTTCGGCGGACTGCTCTCGGGTTTGGATCAAGCCTACGCCGCTTTTGCCGCTGGTTGTTCGGTTAAACTCAATCGGTTCACCTCGGCTTTCGCCGACAAGGTGCAGTGCGGCGGCTAAGGGGAGGGTGCCTTTGGTGCCGGCGCCGACTCCGCCGACTTCTTCTTAGTCATGGTTGAGTCCTCTCTTGGGCCCAACTTGTATCCGTCAAACTTGGGTAAACGTACCTTCAACCTCAGCGTCGTTTTCCAGGAATTCTGAAATCCATTTACTGGCACCCTGGAAACAAAAAAGGCCGGCAGTGAAACACTGCCGGCCAAAAAGGAGCCCGATTACTCAGGCGTCTGGCTTGGTCTTACGCAGACCCGACACGCGATCGCCGGCTTTCCATTGGCCGCGTTTCTTCAGGATCTCGACCCGCTCGAAGCGCTTAAGGACGTTGCGTTTGACGACGAGACCGGAAGTGCCTTGGAGGCTTTTGTGCTGTGACATGGTGCTTAGAGTGGAGGTTTGAGACGAGTTAAAGGGTGAGGACACCAACGTTCGTTCGCGCCCATGACAAGTATTTTTCTGAAACGGAAGTCGTGGCGACGACGACCCATTGCGGAATTGTGTAGGGATGCAGTGCGTGCACCCGGTGAGAAACCGCATCAAGATGCGCGGGTAGGCACTTGAGGGTAAGGCGGTACTCCTCGGCCTTCTCCGCCTTGCCCTGCCACCGGTAATACGACCGGATCGGCCCTTCGACTTGAATACAGATCGTCTCGCTCAGCAGGGCCGAATCGGTCGCGATTCGTTCGGCGTCGTCCGAGGTGCCAACGGTTGTCCAAGCGATCATGAGCATCAGCACGAAAAAACCGATTGAGGTGCGATGCGCAACTTCGTTGCCGCGAACGTCGGGATTTCCTCGGGCGGCGGATCAGCGCGAACTTTGCCCTTTACAGGCGCGAGGGCGTGCTCTGTTTTCTTCACTTCTCTCCATGCAAAAGACCAAAAAGTCCGTGGCCAAGCGCTTCAAGCTCACCTCAACCGGTAAGCTCGTTCGCCGCACGCCTGGTTTCCGGCATCTGTTGGCCGCGAAGAGCACGAAGCAAAAGCGCCGTGCCTCCCGCGACAAACTGGTGGCCGAAGGCCACGCCAAGCCGCTCAAACGCTGTCTCCCGTTCGGCCTCTAAGCCGATCTTCAGCAGCAAAATAATAACTTCGCTCGGCGGGTGAAATCTTAAGCCGACCCGCCAGCGACTAACCAAAAGGAAAACACAACATGGCTCGTGCAACAAACTCCCCCGCTTCCCGCAAGCGGCATAAGAAAGTTCTGAAATACGCCCGTGGCTATTTCGGCAACAAATCCAAGCTCTTCCGCTATGCGAAAGAAGCCGTTCAACACGCGTGGCAATACGCGTACATCGATCGCAAAAAGAAGAAGGCCGACCGCCGCGGCCTCTGGATCGTGCGGCTCAACGCCGCCTGCCGCGCGGCCGGGATGACCTACAGCCGCTTCATCGAGGGCCTCCACGCCGCGAACATCACCCTCGACCGCAAGGTCCTCAGTGACCTCGCGATCCGTGACGAGATCGCTTTTAACGGCCTGGTGCAGCAAGCTCAGGACGCGTTGAAGGCCAAGGCCGCCGCAGCGCAGAAGGCCTAACCAAATCCAACGCGAGCCGGCCAGGCTCGCTCTCTGGAACCAATTTCAGAGGACGGGCTTCTCCGGAAGCGCGTCCTCTTTTTTTGTGTCGTCGAACCCCGTCGCTTTCTCGCCCGACTTACCCGTAGCTCTGGCCGTAGCAAAAATCCTCGGCTGATTCCTTTATCTTCCTCTCATGCAAGACCAACTCTCCGCTCTTCTCGCCAAGGCCGTCGCCGAGCTTCCGGTGATCGCAGCCCGACCCGACTTTGAGGCCGCCAAAGCCCGCTATGTGGGACCCAACGGCGAACTGACCGCGTTGATGAAGCAAATGGGGGCTGTGCCCAAGGAGGCGCGGCCCGCCATGGGCAAGTTGATCAACGAAACGAAAGCCCAGCTGCAGACCCACCTCGATGCCGCGCTCGCGCGGTTGGAAGCGGGCGAGCTCGCCGCGCAGCTGGGCCCGGCGGTGGACGCGACCCTGCCTGCCCCTGATGCCGGCCCCGGCACGTATCATCCGCTGACGCTCGTGCGTGAAGAGATGTGCCGCATCCTCCGCAAAGTCGGCTTCACCGTCGCGGACGGTCCCGAGGTGGA
>CAMBRG010000175.1 GCA_945869845.1 Opitutus sp. GAS368
GCCACGGCTCTGCACCTCGTCGATGCCGACCGCGTGGATGAATATTTCATCCGCGTCGGCGCGATGGATGTTGGGACGTTCTGGAAAATCTCGGAGCGGGAAAACATCAGAGCCGACAAATCTCTGATCATCGTCGGCGACCGGCGCGACATCCAGGGCCGCGCTATAACCCTTGGCGTCAGGGCCTTGATCATCACGGGTGGCCAACCCGTCGACGATGACATTATCCGCCTCGCCACCAATGCCGGCGTCAGCGTGATCAGCAGCCCTTGGGATTCCGCGACCACCGCCCTCTGCGTGCGCACCGCCACCACAATCGAACATATCGTCGAAAAGCAGTTCCTCTCTTTCCATCCGGACGCTCGCATCGCGGACATTCGCAGAAAATTTTCCGCGCTCACCGCTCCAGCCGCGCTGATCGTGGATGATGACGGCACTTTGGTCGGCGTCCTTTCCAAAGGCGACATTCTTAAGCCCGTCCAGACCCGCCTCGTGTTGGTCGACCACAACGAAATGACGCAAGCGGTGAACGGCGCCGAGGACGTCACCATCACCGAGATTATCGACCATCACCGGCTCGGCGCGTTGAATACGGCCCAACCCATCTTGTTCATCAATGAGCCCGTTGGTTCCACCTGCACGATCATCGCCGATTTGTTCCGCCGCGAAGGCCTGCAGCCGTCACCTTCCATCGCCGGCATTATGATGTCCGGACTCATCTCCGACACGCTCCACCTCAACGGCCCGACCACGACGCGCAAAGACGCCATTCTCCTCGCTTGGCTGGCCGAGATCGCCGGCGTAAACTCCAAGCAACTGGCCGACGAAATTTTTAATTCCGGCTCCGTCATCCTCGCCAATCCGCCCGAGCGCGTCGTCCGCTCGGACTTCAAAACCTACGACGAGGAGAATTTGCGTTTCTCCGTCTCTCAGGTCGAGGAACTGGGCTTCGGCAATTTCTGGACCCACGCCGAGCCGATCGCCGCTGCGCTTCAAGGCTTGCGGGACGAAGAGCAACTCGCATTCGCGGCTTTGTTGGTGACCGATATTAACACGCAGAACTCCCTCCTGCTCGTCAAAGGTGACGACGCTGTAATTCAACGCATCAACTTCGCCCAAGTGGAACAGGGCGAGATCTTCGACTTGCCTGGTATCGTCAGCCGCAAAAAGCAGCTCATTCCCTACCTCACCAACTTGATCAAAGAGATGGGGGCCGACGGCATTTCCGGTACTAGCAAAAAAACGCCCCGGTCCCCCAACAAACGGAGGTAACGCCCGCCGCGGCCTCAGATGTGCACGGCTTCGCCGAGCAACGCCGCCGCCGCCTCCATGTTGGCTTCGCTTAAGGTCGGATGGGCGTGAATCGTGTGGTGGATATCCTCGATCGCCGCTTCGAGATCCATCGCCAGACCATACTCGGCGATCAACTCGGTCGCATCGGAACCGATGATGTGCGCTCCGTAAATTTCGCCGGTCTTTGCGTCCGCGATCACCTTCACAAAACCCTCGCTGTCCGCCGAGGCCACCGCCTTGCCCGAGGCCACAAATGGAAACTTGCCGACCTTGAAGTCGAGGCCCTTTTCCTTCGCCGCTTTTTCCGTCAAGCCCGTGCTCGCAACCTGCGGCTGGCAATACGTGCAGCCGGGAAAATTTTTCACGCGCTTGGGTTTGCCGTGGCCGAACATTCCGTTCACCGCGTTGAGCGCCTCAAACGTGGCGACATGCGCCAGCCACGGCGGCCCGATGATATCGCCCGCACCGTAGACGCCCTTGACGCTGGACTGATAATCATCGCCCACCTTGAGGTAACTCCGATCGAGCTCTGGCTTCAGATTCGCCGCAAAAACGCCCTCGAGATTGGCCACGACGCCGATGGCCGACAACAGCACCTCGGCCTCCACCTCGGTCTTCTTGTCACCGGCAACGAGATCCACTTTGACCGTATTTTTACCGACGCGGAAGTTCTCGCACTTGGTGTTCGTGTGCAAGGCCACGCCCTGCTTCTCAAACGATTTCGCCAGCGTCTTGGCCACTTCCTCATCCTCGACCGGCAGGATCTGCGGCAGCATCTCGACCAACGTCACTTTTGAACCGAACGAGTTGTAAAAATAAGCGAACTCCACGCCGATCGCCCCCGCGCCCACGATGATGATGGACTTGGGCATGACGGTGTTCGCGAGTGCCTCACGCGAGGTCATCACCCGCACCCCGTCGAATTCCAATCCCGGGATCCGCCGCATCTTGCAACCGGTCGCGACCAAGATGTTCTTCGCCTTCAGAATCTTGCCCGCGTGGGCGCCTTCGGTGATCGAGACCATGCCCGGCGCGCTGACCTGAGCCCGCCCGACGAAATAATCCACCTTGTTCTTCTTGAAGAGGAACTCGATCCCCTTGGCCATTTGACCCGCGACCCCGCGCGAGCGCTCCATCACTTTTGCAAAATCAAACCCCACGTCCTTGACCGTGAGCCCGAACGTTTCCGCTTTTTTGATCTTTTGATAAAGCTCGGCGCTCTTCAGCAGCGCCTTGGTGGGAATGCAACCCCAGTTGAGACAGGTTCCGCCGGCGCGTTCCATTTCGACGCAAGCGACCTTCTTGCCGAGTTGTCCGGCGCGAATCGCCCCCGCGTAGCCCGCCGGGCCGCCGCCAATTACAACGAGATCGTAGTCCGTGATGTCTGCCATGTGGCCAACGTGCAATCGGCCCAATCTCCGTCAAATGGAAACTCCGTCCGCGCTAGATATCGATGACGTCGGTCGGCTTGGCTGGGGCCGGCCGGGTCCCCACCGTCCCGCCTGGACCGCTCCCCGGACCCCGCGGCTTCCGCGTGAAGGCGCTGAGCACCAAATTCGTCACGCCAACCACCACCGCCCCCCCGACCGCCGACCAAAACGAATCGACGTGGAATCCATCGACCAGTCGTCCCACGAGCAAAAACAACAAGGCATTGATTACGATCATGCCCAACCCCAACGTCAGTAAAATGAAGGGGAGCGTAAACAGCACCATCAGCGGCTTGAGGATCACGTTGAAGAAACTCAGCAACACCACAACCACCAGCAACGTGGTGCCGCTGTCGCACGAAATGCCGATCCCAAGTTTGGTCGCCAGAGTCACCCCGAGCGCGAGGATCGCCCAACGCAGAAGCAGTTGCAGAAACGCCGAGTTCATCGCCGTGCACTCTCCGACCTGCTGATGGCCCTGCAATGAAAATTCTCATCGTCCAAGACCATCTCCGCAGCGGCGGCACCGAGCGCCAAGCCCTCTTGCTCACCCGGGCATTCGTCGCCGCCGGACATCCTACGACTCTCCTCACCTTCCGCCCCGGCGGAGCGCTGGCCCACCTCGGCGAGGACTTGGATCACCGCTCGCTCCAGCCCTTTGATCTGCAGCTCGATTGGTTTGCTCCGGGTCTGAATTCTGCCGCAACCCGGCTCCAACCCGAGGTGGTCCTTTGCATGGGGCGAATGGCCAATTGCTACGCCGGCGACCTCCAACACCACCTCCCCCGCCGCCCGGTGGTGGCCACATTGCGCACCGGCAAAGCGCTCCCGTTTCTCTTCCGTCGTTCACTTCACACCGTGCGCCACATCGTGGCCAACAGCCACGAGGCCCGCGCTGGTTTGATTGCAACCCAGCACCTGCCCGCGGCGAAAATCTCAGTCATTCACAACTCCTTGGTTTTCCCCGCTGCCAGCGCCGTCGGCCGCAACGACGGTCTTCGGGCTCATTTCGGTGCCACGCCCGAGACCCACGTTTTACTCAACGTCGCGATGTTCCGCCCGGAAAAAAATCAACGCGAGCTCGTCCACCTCGTTGCGGGGCTGCCGGCGACCGCCGATTGGCAACTCTGGCTAGCCGGCGATGGTCCCGCCCGCGCCGCCTGCGAGCGACTCGCCGTCATCCTCGGACTGAGCCACCGCGTCCGGTTCCTCGGCTTTCACCGCGACCCTGCTCCGCTGTATGCCGCCGCCGACGTCGCCGTGCACGCCTCCACGAGCGAATCTCTCTCCAACTTTCTCATCGAGGCCCAAGCCCACGGCCTCCCCGCCGTGGCCTACGCCGCCCAAGGGATCGGGGAATGCTTTGTCCCAGATCGCACCGGTTGGATGATTCCCCCCGCGGATCGCCCGGCGTTTATCGCGGCCCTCGCGCCTCTTTTTCAACGCTCCCCCCTCGCCCGAGCGGCCCTCGCCGACGAAGCCCGCGCCTTCGCCCGCACCACGTTCGATCCCGCCCGCCAAGTCGCCGCCTACCTCGATCTGTTTGCCCGCCTTTCTGCCGGCACCTAATTTTTGCCGCACGTCCCAACCCATGACCAACCAGCAGCGCACCGACTCGATCGAACGCCACTTGCGCGAGCACAAATACGCCGATCTTCACACGCTCGCCACTCGCTTCGGCGGCTCGCTTTCCACCGTCCGCCGGGTGCTCGATACGCTCGAAGCTCGCGGCGTCGCCCGGCGCCACCACGGCGGCGCATCGCTCATCGAGACCGATGTGTTCGCGCAGGAATACGATTTCATCGCCCGCAACCAGCGACACCCCGATGAGAAATTCGCCATCGCCCGCCTCGTGGCCGAGCAGGTTCAGCCCGGCATGACCATCATTCTTGATGGCGGCAGCACCACGTACGCCGTCGCCCGACTGCTCGCCGACAAACATCTCCAGGTCATTACCAACTCGCTTCCCATCGCCTCGCTCTTCGGCGAGATCGGCAGCGTCGAGACGATTGTCACCGGCGGCAGTATTTACAGCCGGCTCGGGGTTCTGGTTGGCCCGCTTTGCGAGCAATCCTTCGAACAAACTCACGCCGATCTCGCGATCCTCGGCGGCGCCGGCATCACCGAAAGCGGCATCTGGAATCACAACGCGCTCATTGTTGCGGCCCAACGCACCATGATCGCGGCCGCCGAGCACACGATCTTCGCGCTCGATAAATCCAAATTCGGCCGAAAGGCCCTCAGCTTGACGACGCCGTTTCAGCCCAAATTCACCATTGTCACCGATACGCGCCCCACCCCCGCTGTTTCCCGCGCGATCAACACCTCGGGCGCTAAACTCACCTTGACCAAGTAATGTCGCATCGGGCGCGCTTGGCTGCCCGCGCGATCGCCTCGTTCCCTCCTGTCAGCCATCATACGGGCGGGCCCTTCCGCATTTGCCTTCTTCGACTCTGTGTCCATCCGTGCCGGCCTGTGGTTAAAAAAATCGCTATTTCCATTCCTTCCTCGGCTCGCCCAACCGCCTCCGCCCCGGAGTGCATTCGCCTTCGTGGCGTCCGCCAAAACAACCTTAAGGGCTTCGATCTCGATCTGCCCCTCGGTCGCTACGTCGTCGTCACCGGACTCAGCGGCGCCGGCAAATCCTCCCTCGTCTTCGACACCCTCCACGCCGAGGGCCAACGTCGCTACGTCGAGACTTTCTCCGCCTATACCCGCCAGTTTCTCGACCTGCTCGACAAACCCAAAGTCGACTCCATCGAAAACATCCGTCCGTCCATCGCCATC
>CAMBRG010000176.1 GCA_945869845.1 Opitutus sp. GAS368
GCGGATCGTCCCCGGCGGGCCGCTCGAGCGGGCGATGATGGAGATGCAGCAGGTCGACGCGGCGGGGCGTGGTTCGTCGGCGGGTCAGGGGATGGCGCTCTCCCAAGATCAACTCGACCAGTTGAAGGCCTACTACGGTTTCGATAAACCCGTCCTCGTGAGCTATGGGTTGTGGATCGGCAAGGTCATCACGGGCGATCTCGGCACTTCCTATCGCTACAACGAACCGGTCTGGTCCGTCATCAAACAGCGTTTCCCCGTCTCGTTGTTCTACGGGTTGCTCACGCTCGTGATCACTTACTCGGTCTGCATCCCGCTCGGGATTCTCAAGGCCATCCGGCACCGCTCGTTGATGGACAACGCGACTTCGGTGCTCGTGTTCATGGGCTATGCGGTGCCCGGCTATGTGCTCGGTGCGCTGCTCCTGCTGTTCTTCTCGGCCCGGCTGGCGTGGTTTCCGATGGGCGGATTCACGAGCTACAATTTCGACGATCTCACGCTGGGCGGGAAAATCGGCGACCTCTTGCACCATGCGGTCCTGCCGCTGGCGTGCTACTTGGTCGGTAGTTTTGCGGTGACGACGCTGCTCATGAAAAACCACCTGATGGACAATCTCTCCGCCGACTACGTGCGCACCGCGTTAGCGAAGGGCGTGTCGTTTAACCAAGCGGTGCTAAAACACGCGCTCCGCAATTCGCTGATCCCCATCGCGACCACCTTCGGGCAAAATATCACGCTCGTCGTTTCCGGCTCGTTTCTGATCGAGACGGTTTTTGACATCAACGGCTTCGGTCTGCTCGGACTCAGCTCGATTTTCGACCGCGATTATCCGGTGGTGATGGGCGTGATCTTCCTCGCAAGTCTGCTGCTGCTGCTCGGCAACATCTTGTCCGACGTGCTGGTGGCCTTGATCGATCCGCGCATCCGTTTTAAGTGATTTCGCGATGGCCCTGAACCCCCTCACCGTCAAAAAGCTCCGGCGCTTCCGCTCGATCCGGCGCGGCTACGTTTCGTTTTTGGTGCTCGCCGGGCTCATCGTGCTCTCCCTTTTCGGCGAACTCTTGATCAACAGCCGCGCGCTCGCGGTGAGTTACGAGGGCCGGCTCCATTTTCCGACCTACGGCGCCAATCTGCCCGGCACGGCCTTCGGCCTCGGTTACTCTTACGAGACCAACTATCGCGAGCTGAAGAAAAAGTTTGAGGCCGAGGGTTTAGAAAACTGGGTGCTGCTGCCGCCCTTTCAATTCAACGCCTTCGAAAACACGCCTTACCAAAACGTGTTCAAGCCCGCGCCGCCCTCCTTCATGGGCGGGCCGGAGGGGCATCTGCTCGGGACCGACACCACCGGCCGGGACATTTTTGCGCGGCTGTTTTTCGGGTTCCGCGTGGCCATCTTTTTCGCGCTGGCCTTCATGACGCTCACCTACGTCATCGGCATCTCCGTCGGCTGCATGATGGGTTATTTCGGCGGCGTATTCGACTTGATCGTCCAGCGGCTGATCGAGGTGTGGTCGAACATTCCGTTTCTCTACATGGTGATCATCATTTTCTCGGTGATTCCCTCCACGCTGAGCATTCCGGCGCGGGTGGCGATTTTACTCGTGGTGATGGTGCTCTTCTCGTGGACCTCGATGACCTATTACATGCGGACGGCGACGTATCGCGAAAAGGCCCGGGACTACACCTCGGCTGCGATCGTGATCGGGGCGGGCACGGGCCGGATCATCTTCAACCACATTTTGCCGAACACGATTTCCACCGTCGTAACGTTTATGCCCTTTACGATCGTCTCGGCGATCACGGCGGTCACGGCGCTTGATTTCCTCGGCTTCGGCCTGCCGGCACCGACGCCGAGTATGGGCGAATTGCTCAAGCAGGGCACGCAGACCCTGACCACCGCGCCTTGGATTGTGTCGTCGGCCTTCGCGGCCCTCGTTTTTATCCTCACGCTCGTGACGTTCATCGGCGAGGCGGTGCGCGAGGCCTTTGATCCGAAAAAATTCACCACTTACGAATAATAATCCTATGCACCAAGTTCTCCCCTCTCTTAGTTGGTCCGGCCGTTGGCTGCTGGCGCTGGCCGGCGTGTTTTTCCTCGTGGGTTGCGGCAAGAAAAAGGAAGCCGTCGTCGAGCGCGACAACACCGCCGAGGTGAAGGCCTATTACGCGGCCAATCCTGATTTTTTCCGCTTCGCGACCCCGGCCGATTTGCCCAAGGACCTTGAGTGGGAAAACGGCGCCGACCTGCCGGAGATCGGCTCCCCGGCGGCGAAAAAGGGCGGGACGTTTTACACGTTTCTCCAGGACTACCCTCGCACGCTGCGCCATGTCGGCCCCGACGCGAACGGCTCCTTTCGCCCGTGGCTGCTCGATGATGTAGTCGTGCAGTGGGCGTGGCGCCATCCCACCAAAACCGACGTGGGGCCGAAGGGATTTCACTTTTTCAGCGGGTTGGCCTCGGAGTGGGCGATCGACAAGGCGCGCAAGACCGTCTGGGTGCGGATCGAACGCAACGCCCGTTGGAGCGACGGCGTGCCGATCACTGCGGACGACATGTTGTTCGCGTTTTATTTCTGGCGTTCGAAATACATCCAAGACCCGTGGTATAACAATTTCTACACGACCAATTTTGCCGGGATCACACGCTACGACAGCCACACCTTCTCGATCACGCTGCCCGAAGACCGGCCCGATATGTCGGAGCGCGTGCTCAAACTTTATCCGCAACCCGCTCACTTTTTTAAGGAACTCGGCGACGATTTCCTAGAGCGCTACCAATGGCGCGCGGTGCCCACGCCGGGTGCTTACACGATCTTGCCGGAGGACATCGACAAGGGCCGCTCGATCACGCTCACGCGCGTCAAAGACTGGTGGGCGAAGGATAAGAAGAATTGGCGCTACCGGTTTAACCCCGACAAAATCCGTTTCTCGGTCATCCGCGATACGCCGAAGAGCTTTGAGGCTTTCAAGAAAGGAGAGATCGATTTCTTCAACCTCTCCCTCGCCGAGTATTGGTATGACAAGCTGCCGGATTCTGACCCGCTGGTGCAGGCCGGCCTCGTGCAAAAGAATAAGTTTTATCAAGACTTCCCCCGGCCGACGTTCGGCCTGTGGATGAACACGAGCCGGCCGTTGCTCGACAACCGCGAGGTGCGCGTGGGCATCCAATACGCGACGAACTGGCAGCTCGTGATCGACAAGTTTGCCCGCGGAGACTGGCAACGCATGCAGACCGGCTCGGATGGCTACGGCGAATTCACCCACCCGACGCTTCGCTCCCGCCCGTTTTCGATCGAGCAGGCGCTGGAGAGTTTTGCGAAAGCGGGCTTCACAACGCGCGGACCCGACGGCGTGCTCGTCAATGCCAAGGGCGAGAGGCTTTCGTTCCAGCTCACCACCGGTTATGAAGCGCTGAAGGATGTGCTGACGATTTTGAGAGAAGAGGCCCTGAAAGCCGGCGTGGAGTTCCGCATCGAGGTGCTCGACGGGACCACGGCGTTTAAGAAGCTGCGAGAAAAGCAGCACGACATATCCTACACGGCCTTCAGCGTTTCCCCGGAAATGTATCCGCGCTATTGGGAGGACTCCCATTCGGTCAACGCCTATGACAATGCGTTCCTGCCCGATGGAACGGTGAATCCCGAGCGGAAACTGAAGACCCAGACCAACAATGTTACGTCCACCGCACTTCACGCCCTCGATCAAAAGATCGTCGCCTACGACCGATCAAGCGGCGCCGAGGAGATGAAGAAACTCGCATTCGAAATGGAAGAAATGCTTTACGAGCACGCGGCGTTTTCGCCGGGTCAGGTGGTTCCGTTTATGCGGACCGGGAGTTGGCGCTGGATCGGTTACCCTGAAGATTTCCACGTCAAGCTCGGCAAGAATTTTACCGAGTGGATGCTTTTCTGGGTCGATGAGGAAAAGAAAAAGGAGACGCTCGATGCACGTCGCACCGGGGCGACTTTCCCGCCGGTGATCCGCACCTACGATCAATACAAGACGAAGGATTGAACTCCTGAACCGCCCCGCCCGTGTCCGATCCTACCACGCCTCTGCTCGAAGTCCTGGACCTCGTCACCGCGTTTGACACCGATGCCGGCCAAGTCCGCGCCGTCGATGGCGTGAGCTTCGTCGTGCCGAAGGGAAAGACGCTGGGCATCGTCGGCGAGTCCGGTTGCGGGAAAAGCGTGACGGCGCTTTCGATCAACCGGCTGTTGCCGAAACCGATGGGAAAAATTCTCAGCGGACAGGTGATGTTCGAAGGGCAGGACCTGACGAAACTTTCGCCCGAGGACATGCTCAAGATCAGGGGCGCCCGGATCGGCATGATCTTCCAGGAGCCGATGACCGCGCTCAATCCGCTCCACCGCATCGGTCGGCAGCTCTCCGAGATTTTCTTGCTGCACAAAACCAAAGACCCGCGGGAGGCGCTGGCGATGAGCGTCGAAATGCTGCGGTTGGTCGGGATCCCGTCGCCGGAGATCCGGGTATCGGAGTATCCGCACCAACTCTCCGGCGGGATGCGCCAACGCGTGGTCATCGCGATCGCGCTGGCCTGCAAACCGGCGCTGGTCATCGCCGACGAGCCGACGACCGCCCTCGATGTCACGATTCAGGCGCAGATCTTAGAGCTCATGAAGAATCTCCAGCGCGAGATGGGCATGTCGATTGTCCTCATCACGCACGATCTCGGCGTGATTGCCGAAGTCTGCGACGAAGTCGTCGTGATGTATGCGGGCCGCATTGCGGAGCGCGGGCCCGTGCTCGAAATTTTTGAGAATCCAAAACACCCCTACACGCGCGGTCTGTTGCAGTCCATTCCGCGCCTCGATAGTCCGCGGAAGGTGAAGTTGAACACCATCGAAGGCATGGTGCCGGGTCTGCTCGATCTGCCCACGGGGTGCCGGTTTCAGAATCGCTGTCCGCACAAGATCGCGCGCTGTGCCGAGGCTCAGCCGCCCGTCGAAAGCGTGGGTGAGCACCATGATGTGGCGTGCCATCGCTGGCGGGAATTGTCGCCGTTGGAGGTCCGTTCATGAGCGAAAAGTCCGCCGATCAACCGGGTCTGCCGTTGCTGGAGATTCGGAATCTCAAGATGTATTTCCCGGTCAAGGGCGGGGTTTTCATGACCGCCAAAGCGCAGTGCAAGGCGGTCGACGGGGTGTCGCTCGTGATTCGGGCTGGCGAGACCCTTGGCCTCGTCGGTGAGTCGGGCTGCGGCAAATCCACGCTGGGGAAATGCATCGTGCGCCTCAACCAGCCGACCTCGGGCGAGATTCTTTTCGACGGGGCGGATCTCGCCAAGCTGAGCCGCTCCGAGATGAAACCGCACCGGCGAAACATTCAGATGATCTTCCAGGATCCGGCGGATTCGCTCAATTCGCGGCACACGGTGGGAAACATTTTGGAGGAACCGTTTATCGTCCACGGCATCGGCAACGAGGCGGAACGTCGCGCGCG
>CAMBRG010000177.1 GCA_945869845.1 Opitutus sp. GAS368
ACCGTCTTCGGCGCGATTCTCGCGGTGGTTTTCGTCGGCGGCGCCGCGGGTTGGTGCAACGGCTTCGCGGTGACGCGATTTAAACTTCCGCCCTTCGTCGCGACGCTCGGGATGCTCAGCATCGCGCGCGGGCTCACGATGCTGTGGACAGGCGGCTTTCCGATCACGGGGCTCGGCGACGATTTCGGCCATATCGGCACCGGGGCGTTTCTCGGCATGCCGCTGCCCGTGTGGATCATGCTCGCGCTGACCGCGGTCTTCGTGGTCGTAACGAAGCGCACGCGCTTCGGCCGCCACCTCTACGCCGTCGGCGGCAACGAGCGCGCTGCGCGCCTCACCGGCCTCAACGTCGGCCGCATCAAGCTCGCGATCTACACGCTCGCCGGCGCGCTCGCCGGGGTCGCGGGCCTGATCGTCACCGCGCGTCTCGACTCCGCCCAGCCCAACGCCGGCCTCGGCTACGAACTCGATTCGATTGCCGCCGTCGTGATCGGCGGCACGTCGCTCTCCGGCGGGCGCGGCTCGGTCGCCGGCACCGTGCTCGGCTGCCTGATCATCGGCGTGCTGAACAACGGCCTCTTTCTCCTCAACGTCTCGCCCTTCTGGCAACAGGTCATCAAGGGCGGCGTCATTCTCCTTGCGGTGGCGCTCGACAAAATGAACGCCAAAGGACGCGAAACCTGATGAAACTCCACCCTCTCATTTTCCTCCTCGGATTTGCCCTCCTGTCGCCAGCCGTGAGCCACGCCGATTCCGGCTCGCTCGCCGGCACGCGCCATCGCGTGATCGTCTCGACCGACATCGGCGGCACCGACTTCGACGATTTTCAGTCGTTCGTGCACGTCTTGCTCTACGCCGACGTTGTTGACCTCGAAGGCCTGATCTCGTCGCCCTACGGCCCGGGCCGCAAGGAACACATCCTCGAGGTCCTCGCGCACTACGAGAACGACTTCCCGAATCTTCGCACCTACTCCGACCGTTACCCGAAGCCCGCCGCGCTCCGCGCGATCACCAAGCAAGGCGAGACCGAGATCGCGCCCTACGCCGGTGTGCTCCGCGCGACCGCGGGTTCGAATTGGATCATCGAATGCGCGCGCCGCGACGACCCGCGTCCGCTCTACGTGCTGGTCTGGGGCGGCCTCGAAGACTTGGCCCAGGCGCTGCACGACGCGCCCGACATCCTGCCGAAACTGCGCGTGCACTTCATCGGTGGTCCGAACAAGAAGTGGAGCCCCGACGCCTACCATTATCTCGCGACGCAGCATCCGTCCTTGTGGATGATCGAATCCAACTCGAGTTACCGCGGCTGGTTTGTCGGCGGGAACCAAGAGGGCGATTTCGCGGCGGAGGCCTTTGCCGAGAAACGTGCCGCCGGTCGGGGCGCGCTCGGGGAGTTCTTTGCGCACGGGATCATCTTCCACGGCCAGAAGCGCACGTCTTTGAAAATGGGCGACACGCCGACCTTCAGCTGGTTGTTGCGCGGCAATCCCGAGTTGCCGTTTCAGCCGGGGTGGGGCGGTCGTTACGTGCGGGCCTGGACGCGGCCTTACGTGAAATTTGACCGCATCACCACCGCCGCGGATCGCATGGAGCATTTCGGCATTTTGGAACTCGTGCTGCCGGTCGGAGCCAACGCGCCCGCCACTCCCTCGGCCGTGATGGTGATCGAGAATCAACGCCTCATCGGCCACGTCGACGGTGCAGGCTCGATCCGTTTCCGTTTTTGTCCGAAGGACGCCAAGCTCTACCGCTACGCGATCGCCGGCAACATCCCGTCGCTCGAAGGCCAGCGCGGTGAAATCACCGTTTATCCTCCCGCGCCGGCGGCGGCGCTCACACCCGATTCGCGTTGGCCGAATTGGTGGACGGATGATCCGTCGCCCGAAGCCGCCGAGGGCATTCACCAAGGCGCGCGCACGATCAGCGTGTGGCGCGAAGCGTTTCTCACCGATTTTTCGACCCGACTCGAACGTTGCCACACGCCCTCCGGCGGCGCTGCTCCGCCCCGTTGATTCCTTTCGCTTCTTCCCGGCCAGCTTACCCGTTCCGATGAAAACCCCTCGTTCCCTGATCTTTCTCGCCGCCGCGGTCTGGTCCGCCGGCTCCGCGTTGGCCCAGCCCGCGACCGCGTCTCTCATCGTCGAAGCCGAGTCCGGCACCTTCTCCGGGTGGATCGACCGCCACAGTTGTTGGCACAATGTCATGCTCACCGATGAGCCCCACTCGACCCACTCGGGCACCGGGTTGGTGGATACGCCGAACAAGACGGGCAGCTTCATCGAGGTCGCCTATGACGCCCCGCGTGCCGGCCCGCATCGCGTCACCGTGCGCTACACGCACATCAAGCCGGATCCGCGCCCCGGCCAGCTTTGGATCAACGGCAAGGATGGCCCGATTTTGCCCATGCCGCAGGGCCGGGTGTTGCCTGCCTTCCGGACCGATTCCGCCGTGGTAACCCTGCCGCAAGGTCGTAACCTGATCCGTCTCGTCGCGCTCGCCGACGGCGGGCTGGGCAATGTCGATTATCTCAAGGTCACCGAACTGCGCGATCCCGACCCGGGCGAGGTGCCTCGCATCGTCGTCCTCGAGGCCGAGGATGGACTCTTCGAGGGTAAGATCGATCACCACAGCTGCTGGAACTTCATCGCGCAGCATCCGGGGCCGCACACCGGCTTCACCGGAGAAGGCTACCTCGATTCCGACAACAAGATCGGCAGCCACTTTGAGGTCACGTTCGACGTCCCCGCCGCCGGGCGCTACATCCTCGCGGCGCGCCACGCGCAGGGCAAACCCGACACCCGCGTCGCCGAAGTGCGCGTCAACGGCGAGGTCACCGAAGCCGAGCTCGCGTTTCCGCCGACCCGGTTCTGGACCGATTGGGTTTACGTGACGTCATCGCGTCCGGTCGAGCTCAAGGCCGGCAAAAACACCGTGCGCCTCACCGCCGCCACGGCCGAGGGCCTCGCGAATCTCGACCACCTTAAATTTACTCCTGCGCCGACCTCGACCGCGCCCGTGCGGCTTAGCGAAGTCACTTGGGGCGGCGTCGGCTGCTACAAGATCGAGACGCCCATGGGCACCGTCTACTTTGAGAAGGACGACGGCGTCTCCGGCTTCAAGAGCTTCGTCGACCGCGCGGGCAACGACTGGATCGCGGCGTATATGCCGCCCGGCCCCAACGGCGATTTCCGCGGCTTTCCCAACAGCGTGGGCAACTTCGGCCACGCCGGGCGCAACAGCGGCTCGACCACCAAGGTTATCGACGGCCGTACCGAGGGCGACCACGTCATCCTTGAATCCGCGAACGCCGACTTCACGTTTCAGTATTGGGTCTTCCCCGACCGTATCGCGGTGAAAGTGCTGCGCTCGAAGGGCGACTACTGTTTCCTGCTCGAAACCGTCGCGGGCGGCACGTCCGACGCCGCCGACTACTTCGTCGCCGCCGATGGCGTGAAACGCATCCCGCGCGGCGAGTTTCCCGACTTCTCTCCCGAGTGGTTTTACATCGGCGACCCGAAGGCTAAGCAGGTGCTTTTCCTCGCGAAGACGCCCGACGACGACGCGCCCAACGAGAACCACCGCCAAATCCGCCCGGGCGGCCTGCACAACATGGACCTCTATAGCTTCGGCCGAGCCGGCCCCGAGCAGAAATACCAGATCCGCGGCATGAGCGGCAACGAGCACATCTGCGTGATCGGCTTCCTCGACGCCTCGCTCCCGCACGCGGAGATCGCCGCCCGCATGATGCGTTACCTCGCCGACCCTTTCGCCTTGCCGCCTGCCGCGCCCGCGGCGTGGAGCGGCGCCTACCTGCGCCGTCCGCCGGAGTGGTATGCCACTCCCGCCGCGCGCGCGATCGCCGACAGCGTGTTGCAGTATCAGTCTTCGAAAGGCGGCTGGCCCAAGAGCACCAATCTCGCGGTGCCGCCGCGCACGCCGGATGAAATTCCGCCCGAGGGTCGCGGTCGCGCCAACAGCCTCGACAACGACGCGACCACCGTGCCCATGCGCTTCCTCGCGCTCGTGGCCACCGCCACCGACGAGCTGCGCTACCGCGAATCGTTTTTCCGCGGCGTCGACTACCTCCTGGCCGCGCAATACCCGAACGGCGGCTGGCCCCAGTTCTGGCCGTTGCGCGGAGATTACTACGACCGCATCACGTTCAACGACGGCGCGATGATCCGCGTGATGCAGGTCTTGCAAGGGGTCGCCTTCGGGCAACCGCCTTATGCGTTCGTCGACGCCGCGCGGCGCACGCGCGCGACGACCGCGCTCTCCCGCGGTCTCGATTGCATCCTGAAAACGCAGATCAAGCAGGACGGGAAGCTCACCGGCTGGTGCGCGCAGCACGACGAGAAGACGTTGGCGCCGACGTGGGCCCGCAAATACGAGCCGCCGTCGATTGCCGGGGCCGAGAGCGTGACCGTGGCGCGATTCCTCATGTCGATCGAGCAGCCGTCGCCGGCGATCATCGCCGCCGTCGAGGGCGTGGTCGCCTGGCTGCGTGCCGTGCCAATCGCGGGTCAGCGACTGGATGAGATCATCGGCGCCGATGGCCGCAACGAGCGCCGGCTCTCGCCCGATTCGAAGGCGCCGCCGTTGTGGGCGCGTTTCTACGAGCTCGGAACGAACCGGCCCGTCTATCTCGATCGTGATTCCGTGTTTCGTTACGACTTCATGCAGGTCGGCTACGAACGGCGCAGCGGCTACGATTACCACGGCACCTGGGCCACCTCGCTCCTCGAAAACGATTACCCCGCGTGGCGCGCCCGCCCAGCTAAACCTCTCTGAGCCTCTCAAATTCATGAAACCCACAATTCATCTCCTTGTGCTCCTTCTTGCCGGCTGCCTTCCGCTGCTCGCCGCGACGTCCAAGCCCCGCGTGTTCGTGCTCACCGACATTGAGAACGAGCCCGATGACGCGATGTCGCTCGTGCGTTACCTGACCTACGCGAACCATTTCGACACCGAGGCGCTCGTCGCAACCACCTCGGTTCACCAGAAAAACCACGTCGCGCCTCAGACGATCCGCCGCATCGTGACCGCCTACGGTAAGGTCCGCGACAACCTCGAGAAACATGAGCCGGGCTTCCCGACCGGTGAACAACTCCTCGCGCTCGTCACCGAGGGTTTGCCCACCTACGGCATGCTCGCCGTCGGCGAAGGCAAGGACTCGCCCGGCTCCGAGGCGTTGATCCGCGCCATCGACCGCGACGATCCGCGTCCGCTCTGGGTGCCCGTCTGGGGCGGCCCGAACGTGCTCGGTCAGTCGCTCTGGAAAATCCGCGCCACGCGCTCCGCCGCCGCGGTGGCGAAGGCCGTCGCCAAGCTCCGCGTTTACGCGATCTCCGATCAGGACGATTCCGGTCCGTGGCTGCGCAAGGAATTCCCCGACCTCTTCTACATCGTCAGCCCAGGC
>CAMBRG010000178.1 GCA_945869845.1 Opitutus sp. GAS368
TTCCTCCAGACGTAGGTCAACGGCGCGGTTCCGCTCGCCACCACCGTAAAGCTCGCGGCGGTTCCCGCCGTCGCACTCGTCGCGCTCGGTTGCGTCGTGATTGTTGGCGCTTCACCCAACGTTGTGAACGTTCCCACCGTCGTGTAGCTCGTACCTGAACTATTGGTCGCGTAGGCCGCATAGCTGTACGCCGCGCCGGGAGTGAGGCCGGTCGCGCTCACCGTGAACACGCCCGTCGTGCCCGTACCGGCCACGGCGGTCACACCGGTGCCAGCGAGCCGTGGATTCGCGTTGGCCGAAGTCAGCGCAATAACCACACCGCGCGCCGTAACCGTCGCACCGCCATCAGAAGTCACATTACCACCCAACGTCACCGTCGTACCGGCGAGGCTTGCACTCGTGGGCGAGCCCAGCGTGGGCGCACCCGCCGTCGCCATGGTCAGACCATAGAACGGATTCGTCCAACCCGTGGTCCCGCTTTGATAGTAACCCAGCGCGGTCACTCCCGTGAAACTGTTGGCGGCCACAGAAGGCGCATTACCCATAAAAAACACCCGTGTCAGGCCCGTGCAGGCGCCAAACGCGTAGGCTTGCAGGTTCGTGACACTGCTCGGCAGCGTCACGCTCGTCAGGCTGGTGCAGTTGTAAAAGGCACTGTCGGAAATGTAGGTTAGACTGCTCGGGATCGACACGCTCGTCAGGCCCGTGCAGGAGTGAAACGCGGCTTGTCCGAGCATCGTGATCGTGCTCGGGATCGTGATACTCGTCAGCCCCCGGCAATCATGAAAAACGGAGTCGGCAATCGCGTTCATCCCACTCGGGATCGTCACGCTGGTGAGGGCCCTACACCCGTTAAAGGCCCAAATGCCGATGGTGGTGATACTGTTGGGCAGCGTGATGCTCGCCAACCGTTCGCAGCTACTAAAAGCAAAGGCGCCGATGCTCGTTACCCCGCTCGGGATCACCACGCTCGTCAGATTGGAGCAGCCGTTAAATGCGCTATCTCCGATGCTCGTGACCCCGCTGGGAAGCGTCACACTCGTCAGGGTCGTTTTAAACGAAAACGCATTACTCCCGATTGTCGTCACCGCAATACCTCCCAAGGTACCCGGAACCGTCACCGCCCCACCCGCGCCGGAGTAAGCCGTAATCGTCGCCGCACTCCCGCTGACCGTGTAGGTGTAATCCCCCGACGTCTGCGCCATCGCACTTGCCGCCCATAAAAACACCGCACCTAAGCCCGCGAGGCCCCGCAGCGCACCGCCACCACCAAAACGACTCGGCCGCAATGAAGCCAAAGCGCCGAGCGACAACCGCCACACCGCCCTGCAGGCATCATTAACCTGTCGAGGTAATGCCGTGAACGTTGATACAGACAAGATATACAGTGACATAAAATATTACTATTCAGCTAAATCCACCTGGTTGATTCGAGCTGCCTTGAGGATCAGGGCGGCGTCATCGGTCAACTGGGTGAAACCCCACGACTTCATAGTCATGCGCTCCGAAGAAAATAGCTGTCAAGTAAAGGTGGATACCCGACCTGTAAATTCCAATCACTCGACGCCGACCTGTTGAGAGAACGCTACGGCTCATGCTTCATCGCCGCCCCTAGTATAACTTCTAGGACTATTTCCCCTACTACGGCAAACCCACGAAGCAGCTAACCGCCGAAATCCTCACTCGCCGTAGGGCGCGACCGCTGGGCATGCCGCAAAAGTCACGCCACTATAACAACCTTATATATAAGCCCATACAAACCACCTTCTCAGACATGCCTCACCTAGATTTTGTCCATCAAACCACGACTTTTATTGTGAGTTAGGTTATGGTTAGAGGTCACCCGAGCACTTCCGGAGCTTGTCGAAGCCGATTCTGGCGGTCGATTCGTCGAACTACCCCATCCGAAGCGCCGTTCCGGTGGAGCTTGAAAAATCGTCCGCCGCTGCGCTCTCTAGTCCAGGGTTCGCAATTCAAAAAACTTCAAAACCTCCGTCTGCATCAAAAGCCACGCCGCACCGGAACTCGGCAACGGCGCCAACGGCAACCGCAGGAAGAGAGTCGGCTCCGCGTTAATCATGTTCGCCGCCGGCGCTGGAGCGGCTCCCGCACGCAACCAATCGGTTTTTCCAGAACCTTTCTACTGAGAAGCGAGCCGCAACCGGTCGTTGAGTTCGCCGGCGATGTTTCCCACCCGCACCGCGTAATCATGGCTCCGCCGCGGCGCCCGTCCACGTACCGTTGCGCTCAAGCCCGCGTTCCACGCCAGCGCGATATTGTAAATCGAGGGCTCTAGGCCGTTTCGCACCAACCGCGCACACAGCCAATCATGGTGCAACGCCGCCACGTAATCCGACCACCGGCGATCCAAGGCATCCGAAAAGGGCCGCCGCGTGTGCTGGGCCCACGTCGCCGCCCGGAACTGATACGCTCCCAGCTCCCCCGCTGGTCCCGGCCGCGTGAGGTTGCGCGGATTTTCAATCTGATGGATCGCCTCTAGCGTCACCTGTCGTGACATCGCGCGACCCGCGGGGATCAGCAAAACCAACACAAGCATCGCACTACTCACTGATGAGAGACTCCGGACAAACTTTGCAGGTAGGGTAAGGGTGGTCATGCCAAGTTCGACCGCCCCCCCCGACCTCAAGTTCGCGGCAAATCTGCGTAAATCACCGTGCCGACGCGGAACTCATCGCCCGTGCATTTTGCAGGCCGCCCTCGTCGCCCTACTTCGCAGGCAAATGCTCAATCAAACGGGTCATCAGCGCCATCCAGCCCGTCTGGTGGCCCGCGCCCACGCCTGGTCCCGTGTCCCCGTGGAAATACTCATGGAACCACATCAGCTCCTGCCAATGCGGGTCGTTTACAGACCGCACCTCTAGGCCCAGCGCCGGCCTTCGTCCAACGCCGTTCAGCAAAAACAAGGTCACCAGCCGCCCCCACAGTTCCTCCGCGATCTGAGCCAGATTCAACTGTCGCCCACTCCCCCTCGGGAACCCCAGCGTGAACGCGTCCCCGTAAAATAGTGATACTGCTCCAGCGCCTCGATCAGCAGGTAATTGAGCGGCATCCATACCGGCTGCGGCTCAGTCGCAACTCTTCCCCTCTTTAACCGTCCTGCCCTTCACCTATCCTTTATGAATCCCACCCGCCGCACGTTTCTAAAATCCTCCCTCGCCGCCTCTGCCACCGCCGCGCTTTCCCTCCGCGCCGCCTCCGGCACCGGGTCCCTTGGCGCACCCCGTGAATTCTACGAACTCCGGGCCTACCGGCTGAAGCCCGGCGCTTCCACCGCCCAGCTCGACCACTATCTCGAAACCGCCCTCGTCCCCGCGTTGGGCAAGCGAGGCTTGGGTCCCGTCGGCGCGTTCACCGAACTGGAAGTGGACAAAAAGGCAGGCACCTCAAAACCCAAAGTCGGCACCGCCGAAGCGCCCGCCGTGCTCTGGTTATTGATCACCCATCCGAACCTCGACTCGTTCATCGGCGTTGCAGCCGATCTCAACACCGAAGCCGCGGTGCAAGCTGCCGGGCGCGATTACCTGCTTACCCCCAAAGCCAGTCCCGCCTACACCCGCGTGGACTCCTGGCTCCTCCGGGCCTTCGCCGGCATGCCCAAACTGGCCGTGCCCGCTTTCTCCAAAACGAAAGTGGCGACCCGTGTCTTCGAAATGCGCGACTACGAGAGCCACAGCGAGGAGCGAGCCCTCAACAAGATGGCGATGTTCGATGACGGCGAGATCGAGGTCATGCGCGATCTCGGCATGGCCCCACTTTTCTTCGGCCAAGCCGTCGCCGGCCCCAACTTGCCGCACCTCCGCTACATCACGTGCGCCCCTGATCTCACCTCCCACCTGGCTAACTGGAAAAAATTCGGTCCCGATCCCCGTTGGGTAAAGATGAAGGAGGAGCCGCGCTACAAGGACAACACGTCTAAGAACACCGCACGTTTCCTCGTTCCAACGCCTTACTCGCAACTCTGAGCCCCCCGGCCGCGCTCGCCCGACCCGGTCGATGCGAGCGCAATCAGAGCATCCGCTAGACTGCGTCCAGCCGGGCACACCTCGCCAAGACGTAGAGTCGTCGGCCGTCCGACCACCCTGCCGCCACCTTTGAGGCCTGGGCCACCAGCGGAGGTGTCTCGCCAGTTTCCCGCTCCGACATCGCGTCCATGGGCATCACGTAAAAATGGAATGAGAGTTCGCCACTCTTGAAACACACCTAGGCCACGTCACGTCCGCCGAGACTGACCGTGCGGCAATCCTGAGCCGTCATTCATCGCCGCAGTATCGCACCAGATCACCCCGTTGGCCGGGTTGCGCACCGAGCTCCGGGCCAAGCGGCCGAGCGACGTAGCGTGCGCGTCGACCGATTAGGCAGTGCCCGCGTCACTCATGGCTGGGTGGAGTTCGGGGTTGCCAGTATCGGAGTTTATTCCCGGAACTCAGCGTTTCCCGCACCATGCTTCGCCTCATTCTTCCGCCCAACCTCGCCGCCGCCGTCCTGCGCGACGCCATTTCGGTAAAGGTTGAGCTCGATCCGGCCGCCAACCCCGCTCCCGGCCTGTTCCCCGTTCTTGCCCATCTGCAACGGCTTTGTGGCACCGCCACGCCGCCCGTATTTATCCAGCTCACCCGCGCCCAACTCCGCGATCTCGCCGCCGCCGCCGCGCTCGAACCGATCTTCGTCCACCACGGCCAAGCCGGCGTCTGGCGCCACGCCGCCCTCCTCGGCACTCCCCCGCCTCCGGCCGCCTTGCCGTCCACCGCAAAATCTCTCCGCCCCATCGCCGAGCAAAAATCGAACACCAAAAATCCGTCCGCCCCCCAAGCGCTGCTCGTCGATGGCTCCGAAAACTTCCTCGCCCTCACGCTCCCCTCGCCCGAGCACCCGCTCTACGCCCGCGCCGTCGAACTCGTGAAAACGTCCGGCTTCGCCCTCGATCCGTCCACGCGCAAATGGTGGCTTCGCGACCGCCACAAGACCCTCAATTTCCTCGCCGCCCACGGCGAGCGTCTCCGGAAAACCTTCGACGCCGATTTCACCGCCAACTTCGAGACGCACACCGCGCGCTTGCGCACCGCCGAAATCATCGCCGACGCCACCGAAACCACCGGCGGTTTCAACCTCACGGTCGGCCTGAAAGCCGGCCCCGCCGACGACGCCACCCTCCGCGAAGCCATCGCCACCAACCGCCGCTACCTCGAGGCTGGCGGCCAAGTTTACCTCATCGCGCCTGAGCAGCTCGAGCAACTCGCCACCGCCCAACGCGCCCTCGCCGGCGACCCCTCCGCCTCCGTCGCCCCCCGCCGCGCCCAACGCGTCAGCGCCGCCCGCGTCGCCGAGGCCGAGACGATCCTCGAGGAACTCGCGCCCGGCTTTCAACCGCCCGAGACGTGGAAGATCCGCAGCGCC
>CAMBRG010000179.1 GCA_945869845.1 Opitutus sp. GAS368
CCCACCGTCGTCTTGCCCGTGCCCGCCACCCCCATGATCAACACGATCAACGGCGGCCGCAGCTCCCAACTCTTGGCCGCGACCGGGTCCCGGCCTTCGTCAAAATCGATGAAATCAAACATCGTCTCGATCACCTTGCCCGGAAATCCACCCGCCTCGCGGACGCGCCGCTCGACCGTGGTCCGGCTTTCATCTCGCCAGCCCCGCTTCATCATAAACGCATTCCAAACCGCCCACTCATCGTCCGATCGCGGCGTGCCCACCGCTCGCGCCCACGCCAACACGGCTTCATCCGTTTCACCGCGCAGCGCCCGCTCTTTCACCGCCGCGTAACTCACGCCGAGAAACGTGCAGCACCGCGCGTCGAACCGGCCCGGGGTTTCATCGCCGAGATTCTCCCGGTAATCCTCCGGCAGCATCCCGCGCGCGTGCAGCCGGATCTTGTCGAGCATTCGCCCAAAATACACGAGGCGACCGACGAGAGTGTAGGGGCTGCGAAGACCAAAGACTTTGGGCATGGGCGGTTGAATTCGACCCCATTGAAAAAACCGGCGGCCAATCCGCAATCGCCAATCCCACCGCGCTACTTACTCGCCCAGAAAATAAATCAACGTGCACACCCCGGCGAAAATCACCGTCGGCAAGGTGACCCACCACGGATTCACCGGCACGTTGTAATGCCCCACCGCCCACGCGACCAACCAGCACTTCAGCGCGATCAAAATCCAACCGGCGAGCATCAGTCGCTTCGACTTCGCCGAGCGCGGCGCGCGACGCGTCACCCTCACTTCACGGACAAATTCCAAATCGTAGCTCGGCGGCGACCGGCGGGAAATTAGTTGGAGGAGATTGGAGAACACACTCCCACCATATCGATCTGCGCCGAATTGCAACGCGTACGCCCCGCTGCGCACCACCGCGCCCGAACCGGCGGAGTTATCCCGCCCGGCCCCGTGGTCGCCCAAAGACCGTCACCGCTTGCCCCACCCCGCCGCCTCACCGCCCATACATCGCCCCGAGCGATTTCAGATACGCGGCGGTGCCACCCGTGATGAGTTGCTCGATTTGCCCGGAGCGGGCGCGCCACTGCCAGTTGCCCTGCGGTTTGCCCGGGGCATTGAAGCGCGCTTCGCTGCCGAGGCTCAGCACATCCTGCAGGGGAAAGACCGCCAATCGGCTCACCGCCGCGTAGCTCGCTCGGATCAAGTCCCACGCCACTTCGCGGCCGTCCACCCGCAGGTAGCGCCGCACGTGGTCGCGCTCTTTCTCCGAGGTCGTGGCATACCAGCCGATCGTCGTGTCGTTGTCGTGCGTGCCGGGATAGATCACGCCGTTCGCCACCAGATTGTGCGGGAGGTAAAGATTCTCCGCGTCGTCGCCGCCAAACGCGAATTGCAAAATCGCCATGCCCGGCAACCCCGTCGCCTCGCGCAGCGCCACCACGCTCGGCGTCAGCTCGCCCAAATCTTCCGCGATGATCTTCGCTTCCGGAAACGCCGCCCGCACCGACTTGAACAACTCCAGTCCCGGCGCCTGCACCCACTCGCCCGTGCGCGCCGTCGGCGCCGTCGCCGGAATCCGCCAATAGGCGTCGAACCCGCGGAAGTGGTCGATCCGCACGACGTCGCATAGTTCAAACGACGCCCGCAACCGCGCGTGCCACCACGCGAAGCCATCGGCCGAATGCTTCGCCCATTGGTAGAGCGGATTACCCCAAAGCTGGCCGTCCGCCGAAAAATAATCCGGCGGCACGCCCGCCACCGCCAGCGGGCGACCCGTCTGCGCATCCAACTCAAACAGCTCCGGATTCGACCACACGTCGGCCGAGTCCGCCGCCACGAAGATCGGGATGTCGCCGATAATCTCGATTCCCCGCGCGGTGGCCGCCGCCCGCAGCGCCCGCCACTGCGCAAAAAACAGGTATTGATAAAACGCGTGGGCCTCCGCCTCCGCCGCCAGTTGTTTTCGCCACGGGGTTTTCTTCGCCGCCGCCAGCGAGCGCACCGCCGCCGGCCACTCCCACCAGGCGACGCCCTCGTGGTGATCCTTCAGCGCCAAGAAAAACGCGTAGCCGTCGAGCCACGCCGCCTGCTTCTTTTGGAACGCGGCGAAGGTCTCGCCGTCGGCCGCAAGCACCGGCGAACCCGCCCGCTTGAACCGCGTAAAGGCCAACGCGAGCAGCGGCCGCTTTTGCTGATAGAGCGCCCCGTAATCCACCCGGTCCGCACTCAGCTTGGCCAGCGGCGCGATCTCGGCCTGGGTCAGCATTCCCGGCGCCACCAGCGCCCGCAGATCGACTAAATATGGATTGCCCGCAAACGCCGAAAAACACTGGTAGGGCGAATCGCCGTAGCCCGTCGGTCCCAGCGGACAAATCTGCCAATACTTCAGCCCCGCCGCCTGCAAAAAATCCAAGAACCGCACCGCATTGGCATCAAAGGTCCCGACGCCTTGATCACCCGGCAACGCCGTCGGGTGCAACAACACCCCCGCCGCGCGGGCAGCGAGCCAGTTGAAAAGTGGAACGGGAGTTACGGCGGTCTTGGGCATGGCGGGTTTCGGGCGAGATTGGGCGACACGCCCCGCCCCGGCGCAAATTGTAATTCCACCCGCACTCACTTACCACGACCAGCAACCGCCCTCCCCCTGCAAAAAATCTCCGCCCCCAAGTCCAGCATCAATCCAAAAATAAAAAAAGCCTCAGGCAGAACCTGAGGCCTTCGACCGCGGATTACTCCGCGAAACATCCGCGACGCACCCACTTACTTCCAGTTCAGCACGAGCCGGGTGAAGTAGGTCGTGTCGAGTTTGTCGACGCCACGACCAGGCTGGCTGTTGTAATCGTTGGCAACGCCGACCCGGAGCTTCCACTGCGTGCTCGCGATCGGGAGTTCCAACAAGCTCTCATGGGTGACCACGTAGACGCCGAAGTCTTCAAACGTCGGAACGAAAGACAGACGGTTGATCAAAATCGAATTTTCCAATTGCAGACGATGGTTGAGGCCGAAGTCCAAACCGGCCGCCTTCACATCTTCGGTGCGGGGGTTCTTGTAGCCGGCATAGCGGAACGACAAACCCGCGCGGCCCGTGAGCGCCTGCTTCGCGTCCTTGATGAGATCGTAGCCCAAACCGGCCGCCGCCACATCGTACAGTTCGATGTCCTTGATCCGGTCGAAGCCGCCCTCGTTACGCACATACCAAGATTTCTGGCTCGCGAAGTTGTTCGCGTAGTCCACGCCCACTTTGAATTGGTCGGCCGATTTTTCGCCGTCCGAAACCTGCCGGTCATAGCCGGTGTAGAACTGTAGTGTGTCCTGCACACCTGCGAGGGTCGCGCGAAACGCGAACGCCGTAGCCAGCTGGCTCTTATTGCCGCTCTTACCCGACACATCGACCGCCGCCTCGTAGGCCCAACCCCGCTCAAGCGCGACGACGGCCGGATCTTTACCGCCGGCCGCCCAGCTCGCCGCGACTTTGTCCACCGACGTGGAGATCACGCCATCGGCGCCCGCGATCTTCACCGCGCCGCCCACCGTGGAGACTTTGCCGTCGATCCGCGTGCCGCTCGCGAGCCGCACCGCAACCGCGCTGTCCGTCGTGATCGAAACGACGTCGCTCTGCTTGATCGTGATCACGCCGGCATAGGACGTCATCAATGTGACGTTGCCGCCGTCGATTTTGCTCACCGTCCCGATGAGGCGGGAACCGTCTTTCGTCTCGATCATGTCGGCCGAAAGCATCGCACTTGAAAGCGCAATCAACATGGCCGCCGAAACGGACCGTAGTATTTTAGATAAGTTCATGGGATTCATAGGGATCGCCAGCTACTCGAAATCTGTCAATCTCGAGCCTACCGCGCAGGGTAATTTTACGGAGGCGTCACGGCAACGCGGCTCGACACGGCCCGACTCGCCGCTTTGCCTCCGCTCAACGCTCTACGCATGCCCGCCCCCGTCCAACGCCCTTCCCTCATTATCGCCGACCGCTGGCGCGATTACCAACTCCTCGACTGCGGCGACGGCCTGAAACAGGAGCGCTGGGGCGCCTACAATCTCGTCCGGCCCGATCCCCAGATCATCTGGCCCCGCCACGGTTCCGCCGGCGGCGTCGCGGCTCCGGGCGCGCCGGGCGCGAAATGGGACGGCTGGGATGGCTTCTACCACCGCAGCGAACAGGGCGGCGGCAAATGGGAATACCGCAAATCCCTCCCCGACCACTGGAAGCTCGCCTACGATTCGCTCGGGCTGACGTTTAAGATTCACCCGACCTCTTTCAAGCACACCGGCCTCTTCCCAGAGCAAGCCGTCAACTGGGAGTGGTTTTCCGCCAAAATCAAAACCGCCCGCGCCGCCGGTCGCACCGTCAATGTCCTCAACCTCTTCGGCTACACCGGCGCCGCCACCTGCGCCGCCGCCAAAGCCGGCGCGAGCGTCACCCACATCGACGCCGCCGAGGGCATGGTGAAATGGTGCAAGGAAAACGCCGTGCTCTCCGGCCTCGTCGATGCGCCCATCCGCTACATCGCCGACGACTGCCTGAAATTCGTCCGCCGCGAGCAGAAGCGCGGCAAATTTTACGACGCCATCATCATGGACCCGCCCACCTACGGCCGCGGCGCCACCGGCGAGATGTGGAAGCTCGAAGAACACCTCTGGCCGCTGCTCACCGAGTGTCGCGCCCTGCTCACGCCCTCGCCGCTCTTTTTCCTGATCAACGCCTACACCGCGCGCCTCTCCCCCACCGTCGTGGCGAATCTCCTCACCGAACTCATGCACGGTCGCGGCGGGTCGATCACCGCCGGCGAAGTCGGCCTCCCGATCCAGCGCGACGGCAAAGTTCTCCCCTGCGGCATCTACGGCCGCTGGGAAGCGTGAGGTGGGGCGCGTTAGCCTCAACGCGCTATCACCCTCACCGATACTCCGCCAACTCCACGATGACCCCGTCGGGGTCGAGGAAGTAAACCAACGTCTTCCCACCCGCGCCTTCGTCGAATTTCACCACGCCACCCGGCACCGCCGTCGGCTCGCCCCACACCTCGATGCCGGCGGCG
>CAMBRG010000180.1 GCA_945869845.1 Opitutus sp. GAS368
CTTATGCTCAAAGCTGGCATCGTCGGTCTGCCCAACGTCGGCAAGTCCACTCTCTTCAACGCCCTCACTCGCTCGCGCAAGGCCGAAGCTGCAAACTACCCGTTTTGCACCATCGAACCCAACGTCGGCGTCGTGGTTGTGCCCGATGAACGGGCCTACGTTCTGCAGAAAATCGCTAAGACCAATGTGGTCATTCCCGCCGCCATCGAGTTCGTCGACATCGCCGGCCTTGTCGCCGGCGCCAGCAAGGGCGAGGGCCTCGGCAACCAATTCCTCGCCAACATTCGAGAGGTCGACGCTATCGTTCATGTGGTTCGGTGTTTCGAAGACGGCGACGTGATCCACACCATGGGCGGCGTCGATCCGGTGCGTGATATAGAAGTGATCACCACCGAACTTGTCCTAGCCGACTTAGACGCCGTGGCGAAGCGGATCGACAAGACCCAAAAGAAGGCGAAATCGGGCGATAAAGAGGCCGCCGCTGAAATTCTTTTGCTCGAGCGCCTGACCCCGCACCTCAACTCGGGGCAAACCGCGAACACCCTCCCGGCTTCCGCCGAAGAGACCGCGATGATGAAGCTCTTTCAGTTGCTCACCGCCAAACCCGTGCTCTACGCCTGCAACGTGGCTGAGAGCGATCTCGCGACCGCCGAGCAAAATCAGTATGTGCAAAAAGTGGCCGCTTTTGTGTTGGCCAACCACGACGCCGCTTATGTTCCGATCAGCGCCAAAATCGAATCCGAACTCATCGACTTGCCCGCCGACGAGGCGAAGGCCTTTTTAAAAGATCTCGGGGTCGATGACTCCGGCGTATCCTCACTCATCCGCGGCACCTACGAACTACTTGGTCTGCAAACCTACTTCACCGCCGGCGAGAAAGAGGTCCGGGCGTGGACGATCAAGAAGGGCTGGAAAGCACCTCAGGCGGCCGGTGTGATCCACACCGACTTCGAAAAAGGCTTTATCAAAGCGGAGGTTGTTTCCTACGCCGATCTCACCCGCCTTGGCAGTGTAGCGGCCGCCCGGGAGGCCGGAAAATATCGCCTCGAGGGCAAGGAATACGTCTTCGCCGACGGCGACGTCGCACTTTTCCGCTTCAACAACTGAGTCACCAGACCTTTTCGCTTCGTTTGGATTGGTGCACGTCTCCTGCCGCGACCTCCCTCCCGCCCCGATGAGCGCTGCATCCACCAACTTAGTGCCGCCAGCGCCCGAGTCCCTCGACTCGGCCATTCTGCTCGTGCTGATGGCCACGATTCCGGACAAGATCTATTTCAAGGATCTGCAAAGTCGCTTTGTTCGCAACAATCCCGCTCACGCCCGCTCTTTGGGCGCTTCCTCGCCGCAGTTCGTGATCGGGAAAAGCGACGCTGACTTTTTTTCCCGTGCCCACGCCGAGCGCGCCCTCGCCGATGAGCAAACCATCATTCAAACCGGTCAACCCGTTATCGGGAAAATCGAACGGCTCACATTGCTGGACGGCTCCATCGCCTGGGCTTCGACGACGAAAATGCCTTGGCGGGACTCAGCGGGGAAAATCATCGGCACGTTTGGCCTCTCACGCGATATCACCGCCACCAAGATCGCCGAGGAAAAGCTCAGCGAAGAGCGCAATCTCCTGCGCACCATTATCGACCATATTCCAAGTCGGATTTACATCAAAGACACTGCCTCCCGCTACATTCTCAACAACCGTGCCCACCTCGCTCTGCTCGGCGTCGAGCACCAGGCTGAGGCCGCGGGCCGCACGACCGCCGACTTTTTCCCGGGCGAACGCGGTCGCCAAGCCCTCGCTGACGACCGTCAAGTGCTCGAAGGTGCCACGAGTATCATTAGTCATGAGAAATCCGACTTCGGCGCCGAAGGCGACGTGCACTGGGCGCTCACGACCAAAGTCCCATTCCACGACGTAAACCAACGCATCGCCGGCCTCGTCGGCATCAGCCACGACATCACCCGGCGCAAACAGGCCGAGGATGCCCTCAAACTCCACACCGCCGCGATGGAGACCGATGTCCGCATGGCGCGGCAAATCCAGGAAACGTTCCTGCCTCGTTCATATCCCGTTTTCCCGCGCGGCGTGCCCGCTGAAGCCAGCGCGCTGCGCTTTGCCCACCGCTATATTCCCACGACGACCCTTGGCGGCGATTTTTTCCAAATCGTCCAGCTCGACGACGTCAAATGCGGGATTCTCATCTGTGACGTGATGGGCCACGGCGTGCGCGCCGGCCTGCTGACCGCGCTCATCCGCGGGGTCGTCGCCGAACTCGGCGAACGGGCCACCGATCCCGCCCGCGTTCTCGCCGAGATCAACCACAGTCTAACCCCCGTGCTCGAGCAAACGGGTCAACCCGTGTTTGCGACCGCCTTTTTTGGTGTGATCGATACCGCCGCCGCGTCGCTCACTTACAGCAACGCCGGTCATCCGCCGCCATTGATTTTACGCGCGGCAATCGATTCCGTCGTTAGGCTCGTTCCGTCGGACCCGGAACCTGCCGCCGGCCTCATCCACGATTTTCAATACTCACGACAAGAAACTGCTTTTGCCCCGGGCGACTGTTTCTTGGCCTACACCGACGGCATCCTGGAAGCCGCCAACCCCGCAGGGGAAATTTTCGGCGAAGAGCGCCTGATCGCGCAGCTCGTCGGCGCGCGGGGCCTTCCCGGCTCCCTCGTCTGCGACCGGCTTGTGCGTGCCACCGAAGCCTACAGTGCCCGACTCGATTTTGAAGACGACGTCTGCATCGTGACCATCGAATCGACCGGCACGACGTGCGTTATCCGCCCCGTCAGTTACGATATCTGACCGCCGCCGACCCGTGTGTCGCGCCGCACTTTGAGCGCGATCTCCGTCACGCGGGCGATTGCCGCCACCATCGTGTCGAGCGCCAAGCTCGCCTGTCCCCTCGACGCCTGCTCGGGGAGAAAGGGGACATGAATAAATCCGCCCCGCACGCCCGGCCTACGGCGCAATGCGTGCATCAACCCATAAAAAACGTGATTACAGACGAACGTGCCGGCCGTCTGCGAAACTTCGGCCGGCACCCCATCAGCCCGCAAGCCCGCGACCATCGCCTTCACCGGCAGAGTTGAAAAATACGCCGCCGGGCCGCCTTGGACCACCGGTCGATCCACCGGTTGACCACCGGCATTGTCTGGAATCCGGGCGTCATCCACATTGATCGCCACGCGCTCCGGCGTAATCGCAGCTCGGCCTCCCGCTTGCCCGAGACAAATAACCAAGCGTGGCCAGATCGCCCGCAACTGCCGATTCAACTCTCGGTTCGCCGCCCCAAAAACACACGGCAAGAGCACCCCGACAACCTCGTGTCCACCGATCTCGGTGCCGTGGAGATTTTGCGCGATCGCTTGGGAGGGATTGATCGTCTCCCCGCCAAACGGCTCAAACCCCGTAATCAAAACTTTGTGCCTTTCTCTCGGGCTTCGTCGTTTCACCAATGGCATGGCCCCAGAAAAATCGTCAGCGCCGAAACACGCAAACATACATCACCACGACATTGAAGACCCAGATCGCCGCCGCGAACGGCACCTGAGCCTTGATCACCGCAAAGTCGTCGCGCAACTCCAGCAGCCGCGCCGGCACGAGATTGAAATTTGCCGCCATCGGGGTGACGAGAGTGCCGCAATAGCCGCTCAGCATCCCCAGCGTTCCCATTACCGCCGGGTCACCTCCGTGCGCCTTCACGATAAACGGCAACCCCACGCCGAGCGTCATCACCGGAAACGCCGCAAACGCATTGCCGAGCAAGATGGTGAACAGCGCCATCCCTCCGCAATAAGCCAAGACCGCCACCACCGGAATCTGCACCGGCAAAACCGCGGCCACCAGGTGAGCGATCTCTTCGCCCACCTCCGCTTTGCCCATGACCCCGCCGAGCGCCGCCAACATCTGGGGCAACAGCACCGCCCAGCCCAACAGTTGCAACAACCTGCCGCCTTCCTGCGCAGCCACCCGCGGTCCCTCGCCCGTCGTGCGCATCGCCAGCGTGATCCCGGCAACACAACCGATACCCAACGCGACCTGCGCCACCTGCTTCGGCTGCACCAGTAGGAAATCGCCCACCTTCACCCACTCCAAAGTCAGCCCCCCGACCACCGCCACCGTCGGCACCAAAAACAACGGCCAAATCAAACGATTGCCCAGCCGCGCCGCCCGCTTTTTGAGCACCACCGGATCGACGACCCCACCGTGCGCCGCCCCCACCCGCTTCGTCGCAATCAAGGCCGTCAGCCCCAGCACCAAGTATCCCACCACCGTCGGCGACAACCACTTCCCCGCCCCAATTGCCAGTGCGAGCAACAGCCAAAATGCCGCCGAACCCCAACGCTTCGGATGGGTTGCATCCGCCGCAATCAATCCACCTACCGCCGCCAGCACGCATCCGCCGGCCCCAAAGAAAAAATCGAGGGTCAACAACGTCACCGCTTTGGCCCTTTTACCTCGGGCGCTGCCGCCGGCTTTGCCGCCGCCCGTGCCAACCGCGCGTCCAACCGCCGATACCGCCACCACCCGATTGCGATCACGCAGAGCGCCGTCGGCAAGCCCCACAACTTAATCTCACCGAGCGGCACTTCAACGCCGGCATTGTCGAAAAACGCCTTGATCAAAAGCACCGCCCCGACCGCGACCACGATATCGTCCGAGAAGAAATTCCCCACGTTTTCCGCCGCTGCGCCATGCGCCCGGATTTGCGCGCGCGCTTGATCCGTCACTCCGCCCAGCTTCGTCGCCGTCGCGCCCTCCGCCATCGGCACGATCAGCGGCCGCACCATCGAGGCATGCCCCCCGATCCCCATGCCCACCATGCTCGTGAGCCCGCGCAGAACTTGATAAATCCACAGCACCCGTCCGGCGGTCGCACCCGCCGCCCGCCGAATCAGCGTCGCCATCCGCTCCTGCAAACCATGTCGCTCCAACAAACCCACCACCGGCACCAT
>CAMBRG010000181.1 GCA_945869845.1 Opitutus sp. GAS368
GAAAATGGAGAAATTTGGCCGGCCGGCAAAGCGTTGGGCCACGGCTTCGAGACGTTCGGGGGAGTTCTCGGAATCTTTCAGGCCGACGACATTGGGCAGCGCGCTGAGACGATCGATGGCATCCAGCGGAATCGACATGCCGGTTGTGAGCGGCAGGTTGTAGATCAATAAATCGCCGGGGGCGCTGCGGGCGATGTGCGCGAGACAGGATTCCATCTCGGCGGCGTTGAGTTGGAAATAAGAAGGGAGCAATGCGACCACGGCATCGGCGCCGGCGCGGTGGTAATCGCGGGCCATCGTGATGGAGTCGGGCACGCAATCGGTGCCGATCCCGCCATAAACGAGGACGCGACCGGCCGCGACTTTGACCGCAATCTCGACGAGCCGTTGGCGGTCGGCGAAAGGGATCGAGGGGGCTTCGCCGGTCGTGCCGAGCACAAAGACACCGAGGCGATGCGCGGCGAGACGCTCGACCATGCGGGCGGCGGCCGCTTCGTCGAGTTGGCCGGTGGAAGTGAAGGGCGTGGCCATGGGAACCATGACGCCGCGGTGGCGCTTGAGGGAGGACATGTTGGAACAATCAGAAGGCTTGGCGGAAAATGGTCTCGGCGTCGGCGAGCGTGAGCTCGCGCGGATTGTTTTTCAGGAGGCGCGTGACTTTCATGCCCTCGACGGCGAGGCGGGCAATGGCGTCGGCCGGAATGCCTTGGTGGGCGAGACCGGGGCGGATACCGCATTCGGCGCAAAGAGCCGCGAGGCGATCAGCGCCCTGGGCGGCGAGTTCGGAATCGGTGTGGCTACCCGTAACCCCGAGGGCGCGGGCGAGGTCGGCGTAGCGAGCGGGCGCGGCGGGGAGGTTGTAGCGCACGACGTGCGGAAGCATCAGCGCGATGGAAAGACCGTGCGCCAAGTGAAACTCACCGCCGAGCGGGTAGGCGAGCGCGTGCACGGCGGCGGTGTTGACCGGGCCAAGACACAAGCCGCCGTAGAGGCTGCCGAGAGCGATCGCGCTGCGAGCTTCAAGATCGTGACCGTCGCGCACCGCGCGTGGGAGATGGGCGGCGATGAGACGGACGCCGTTGAGCGCGTAGAGATCGACGATGGGGTGCGAAGCTTTGTTGGCGTAGGCTTCGAGGCAATGGGTGAGGGCATCAATGCCGGTGGTCGCGGTCAGCGCGGGCGGAAGCGAGAGCATCAATTGCGGATCAATGATCGCGGTGTCGGGCACGAGCGAGGGACTGATCACGGCTTTTTTGGCGACGGCGGCTTCGTCAAAGAGCAGGGCGTTGGGCGAAACTTCGCTGCCGGTTCCCGCCGTGGTGGGCACGCAGGCGAGCGCGGTCCGGCGACCGGAGAGCAGGCCGACGCCGTAAAATGACGTGATCGGCTCAGGTCGGTCATGTAGCGCGGCGACGAGCTTCGCGACGTCGAGCACGCTGCCGCCGCCGACGGCGAGAACGAGATCGGGGGCGAAGGTGCGGGCCGCGGAGCGCAGGAGCTCGCAGCAGGCGGTGGTGGGCTCGGGTGGAACTCCGGTGACGATCTCGACCGTGGCGTTCTCGGCGCGGAGCGCGGCGGCGAGAACCTCGGCGTGGGCTCGAACCGAGGGCGAGGTCACGAGAAAAACGCGACGATGGCCGTCGCGCGCGAGAGCGGTGACCGCCGGCGTCGCGCAACCGAGGCCGAAGTGAATCCGCGCCGGTTGCAGCAGCGTGAGAGGCGACAGAGAAGCAAGCATGGTCAGACTTTGACGACGGGTTTGCGCCGGAAAGTGAATTGATCGACGTCGGGTGGAATATAGCCTCCAAGCAAGCGACTGGCCGCGTAGCCGACGCCGAAAACGATGAAATGGCCCATGACGCCGATGAGAATCGGGTTGAGCGTAAAATTGATTCCGAGATCGAGCAGTTGATTGCTCGGTTCAGTGAGGGTGCCCCAGGCCGTGAACAAGGCGCAGGCCGCGATCCCGATGTAGCAACCCTGACGGGTGGCGCGCCGGGTGAGGAAACCGAGGAAGAACAGCCCAAGCATGCCGCCGGAGAGGATCGAGGCGACCGTCACCGCGCGTTCCATGATCGTGGCACCGCCGTCCTTCGGCATCATCACCAAGGCCACGATGATCGCGCAGGCCCCGGCCCCGCCGACCGCAAGCCGGCCGGTGAGCAGGCGCGCGCGATCCGACTGCTGCGGAAAGAGGTGCCCAACCAAATCGGCGGTGAATGCCGTGGCGATGCTGTTTAAATCCGGACTGATCGAGGACATCGAAGCCGCGAGAATCGCCGCGAGCATCAGGCCGACGATCCCGGCCGGGAGTTGATGCATGATGAAGTAGGGCACGACCTCATCGATCACCGGCGGCGGCGTCGCGCCGCTCGTCAAGTAGTAGCCGTAGAGGCACGCGCCGACGACCATGAAAATACCCCAAACTGGCACGCACAGAAGACCGTTCCACAAGACGCCCTGACTCGCGTCGCGGTCCGTTTTGGCGATGAGGTAGCGTTGGACCATGTGTTGGTCGGCGATGTAGCGGCGCGCCCAATTGGTCGTGTAGGCGAGCAGGAGAAGCCATTGTGAACTCACGCCGGGATCCGCGAGCGCGCGCCAAGAAAACTCGAAATTGCCGAGGGAAAATTTGCCCGCTTCCCATGCGGCAACGACGACCGCCCCGGGGGCGCCGCACTCGGGCGCAAAGATCAGCCGAGCGGCGATGATGACTGCCGCCGCGACAAAAATGAAACCCTGCACGACGCTCGTCCAAACGACCGTCGTCATGCCGCCGACGACGGTGTAAGCGACGGTGAAGATCGCCATGCCTAGAATTACGCGGGACATGTCCCAGCCGGTCATCACGCAAATCGGGACGGCGGTGGTGAGCATCGTGACGCCGACATCAAAAAGCCGGTCCGCGACAAAGCAGCCGGAAGCGTAGAGCCGTCCGCCGATGCCGAAACGAGCGCCCAGATATTCATACGCGCTCATGCCGACGGCGTGGCGGTAAAACGGGACGATCACCTTCGCGACAAAGATCAGGACGAGCGGCAGTGTGAGGCTGCCTAGCAGGAGAATCAGACCCTTTTGATAAGCCGTGGCCGGATGCCCGACGAGGGTGTTGCTGCTGATGAGCGCGGCCATCATGGCCATGGCCACGGCCCACGCCGGCATGGAGCGGCTGGCGATGAAGTAATCGGCGGAGGTCTGCTGCCGGCGGGCGAATACCCAAGTGATGCCCAGGATAACTAAACCGTAGAGCGCGATGACGAGGTAGTCGGCGGTTTGGAGATTCATCGGTAACAGCGGTTCGCCAACAGTTGTGGGGACGGGGTGATCATCTTGCGGTGCGTTGAGGTTGGCTTTCTTGCTGTGCTACCGACCTGCGGGATGCGGTAGTTGGGCAACCGAATCACCGGCGATCAAGGCGGGCTCGATGAGAACCTGCGAGTCGATGACCTCAGCGGGATGCGCCATGCGCCACAGCAGCAGGTCGACGGCCCGACGGCCGATCAACTCGGCGTGCACGTCGATGGTAGTCAGAGCGGGATGCAAATTAACTAGGAGAGATTTCTCGTTATTGCACGAGATGACGCTCACGTCGCGGCCGGGGCGGAGCCGACGCTGGGCCAAGGCGGAGTAAAGCTGGGTGGCGGTGCGATCGGAGGGGACAAACAGGGCGGTCGGGCGAGTCGCGGGGGGCAACGCGTTCCACTCATCCACGAGCTGATCGACGTTTTCTTGCCGGGTAGTCGACGGCAAAGGCCAAGCGAGAGGCGGGCGGGCTTCGACTTCCAAAAGGGTGAATTTTAAGCCTCCACGTGAGCAGGCGGATTGGAATGATGCCTTTACTTTCTCGAACTGGATTTGCCCGGGCTTGGGATTCATGAAGGCAACGCGACGATGACCCTTGGCGCGGAGGTGATCTGCGGCGATCCGCCCGGCCGCCTCCGTATCGAAATTACAATGATCACCGCGCGCGTTGGGCAGGCGTCCCATCAGCCAAACCCGAGGGAGGCGGTAAAGTTGACGGAGCAACTCGTTTTCGCCTTCTGGCGGCAGCACGCCTTGGTTCGGGCCCTTGATGATGACTCCTTTTACCTGATCGGACTCGAGGAACGGCGGGAGGCGATTCCCGCTCGCGATGGTCGCGAGCATCAAATTTCGCCTCCCGGCAGAGAGCGCCTGTTCGATGCCTTGGAGCGCGGAGCTGACGATGGGCAACTGCACCAGAGTGTCATCCATTCCAAAAATCACCACGCCCACCGCCCCGATGCTTGGTGCGGTGACCGGAACGGATGGGGTGCGGCGGCGAATCCGGCTGTAACCGAGTTTACGCGCCGTTTTCATCACATGGTCGCGAATCTCGGCGTTAACGTCGGGATGATGGTTGAAGACGCGGGAGACGGTTCCGAGTGCGACGCCGGCGGCTTTGGCAACATCGGTGATCGTCGCTCGCGGAGAGGAGGGAGGCATGGAGGTGGGGTAAGGACCGGCAAGATCGCCGTAGTCTTATTTCAGTGAAATAGTGAGGCTGTTGAATCCTGGGGCTCCGTCGAATTGAAGATATTTATCGAACTAATGCTGCTGAAAACGTGGTGTTTGGTCGGTTCAAAACAACCTTGACTCAATTCTGTTTCATGAAACCAATCGTAGTGCAATTATTATTTCATATGAAATAGTGATTTTAGTTCAGCCCACAGTTTCCTTCACAACCCCTGATACCTCATGAATCCCCTAGCGTCATTTCGTCGGATGCAGTTCGGTGCCGTCGCGCTCGTTGCGTCGGGCTTGGCCGGAAAATTTCTCCAAGCCTGCTTTGGCGTGGTTCTCGTTTCCGCGGGCCTGCTCGGTGCATCCCTGGCAGCCCAACCGGTGGCTACCGGCGCGGTTGCCGGTCGCGTGCAGAACGAACAAAGCGGAACCTATTTGAACAAAGCCCAAGTCA
>CAMBRG010000182.1 GCA_945869845.1 Opitutus sp. GAS368
GTCGATGTCGAGCCACTCGGCCTCGGCGAGCGACCAGTTCACGGAGGCGTCAAGGCGCCAGGCATCGGCGCGGTGGCGGTATTTCAGGCCGGCCTGAGTGGTGGCGGTGAGGATGTCCTGATTGGCCCCCTCACCCTGGGCCACACTGCCAACGCCAGTGGCGGCGCCCTGGGTGAACGTGGAGTTGCCCGTGGCGCCGGTGCCGTAGAGGGCGGAGAAAATGCTGCGCGTGATGTAGCTGTCGGATTCGCGATACTGGATGGTGGCGGAAAGCGTATCGCGGGGCGAGATACGCCAATCGGCGCCAACTTGGCCGGACCAGGTTTTCAAAATCTGGGCGAGGCTCTGCCATTCGCTCTGCCGCTGAAAGCCATCGACGAAATTCCAGGTGGCGGTTTCGTCGGAATCGACGCCGCGCTCCATGGGCTTTTGGCGCCAAGAGCGGGAGCCGCCGACGCTAAAGGCGAGTGTCTTGTTTACCGGATACAGGTAGCTGAAACTGAAGGACGGCTGGACGTAATTAGGACTGAGCGCAGCGACGTGAGTGCGCGGGCCGCCGTCAGTGGTGAGGCCGGTGCGATCGTGGAAGAGTTGATAAACCTGATAGGAGAAGACCGGTTTTTTGCTCTCGAAGCCGCCCTTGCTGATGATGTTCAACGAACCGCCGAGGCCGCTGGCGGGCATGTCGGGGGTGGGGACCTTGGTGACTTCGACGCGGGAGACGTTGCTCATCGGTACTTCGAGGAGGGAGAGCGCGCGAGTATCGCCGCCGCGAGCGCCCATGACATCGCCGCCATCGATGGTGACGCCGGAAGTCTGGGCGGGAAACCCGCGGAGTGTGACTTCGTTTGGCACGGCGCCGGAGTCGTTGAGCGCGACGCCGGGGAGGAAGCGGAGGAACTCGCCGATGTTTTCATCGCCGCGATCGCCGTATTCGTCGATGGCGACGACGTTCTTGAGGTTGGGGGCGGCGCGCTGCTCGTTCATGGCAAGCGCCTGTGCGCTCATCTCGCGATCGGCGGCGACGCTGAATTCCTGGAGTTTCACGATCTCGTCCGTGGGCGAGGCGGAGCGGGCGCCGGCGAGGGCGAGTTCAACTTCGCGCTGGACGGTGCCGCCGGCGGGGATGTTCACGGTGAAGCTTTGGGTCTCAAAACCGAGATAGGAAACGCCGAGGCGCGCGGAGCCGGCCGGGAGGCCGGGCAGACGGAAAGCACCGGTGTCATCGGTGAGCGCTATGCGGTCGGAGCCTTCGAGAGAGACTCGGGCGTTGCCGAGTGCGGAGCCGGTGGCGGCGTTGAAGACGCGGCCGGCGACGGCGCCAGTGGCGGGTTGGGCGCGAAGGGAGTCGACGGTGAGAAGCGGAACAAGAAGAGCGAACAGCGCGACGAAGGGAACGGCCCGGCGGGCGGGGTGGAGGAGAGGTGGCGTGATCATGCAGGGTTGGGACGTTTTGGGACGGGCGGCGTAAGGGGCGGCGCAACGTGAAGACTTTACCGCGGATAACTCTGGCGAGCCCGAGCGCCGATCCTTTTGCGCTGGTTCCCGATGGGGGCCGGAAGTGCGGGACAGGAACCGGGGCGCGAGGCGGGCGCCAAGGCTTCAAGCTGTGCGGGCGTTGGCTTGGGGCCGCGCGATATCTTTCCGAATCAGAAAGCGGTAGCTCGCCGCGCGGCCGATCTATTTTAACTGGTCGTTGCGGGCGGCCGAGGGGCACGTTTCGGCGATCATCCGTGCGCCCAACGAACGTCTTTGAGCGAATCGCGGCAAACCTGCCCCGGGATTGTTTTGGTTTCTAACGGAGACCACGTGCCGATCGTTGCCGAAGGCCCTGAACTCGCCCTAGCTTCAGGGACCCGATGCCCCGCTTTATTTTACTCGCCTTGTCCACCGCGCTTTTCGCCCACGCGCAAACCCCACCGGTTCCCGATGTCGTCATCTATGGGGCGACGCCCGGTGGAATCGTCACGGCGGTCGGCGCGGCGCGTGCGGGGTTGCGCGTGACCCTGCTGCATCATCACCGGCACATTGGGGGGATGATGAGCAACGGCCTCGGCGTGCTCGATACGATCTACGATGGCAAACGCGCGCCGCTTTATGACGAGGTGTGTCGGCGGATTTCCGAGCACTACCGCGTGAAATATGGCGTCGATTCGTCACAATACCGGTTGAGCCAATGGTCGCCGCGCGGCGAAACGCGGCGGCCCATGTATGAACCGCGGGTGGCAGAACAGGTTTTCGAGGAAATGCTGGCGGCCGAGCAAGCGGTGACTGTGCTCCGCGAATTTCACCCCGTGGCGGTGACGCGCGACGGGGCGCAGCTGAACAGCGCGACCTTTCGTAAAATGGGGGGCACCGAGACGCGGACGTTCGCAGCCGCGGCATTCGTCGACGCGAGCTACGAGGGGGATCTCGCGATGGTCGCGGGCGCGGCGATGACCTGGGGCCGGGAAGGGCGGACCCAATACGGCGAGCCCCAGGCCGGACGCATTTTCACGAAGGCGATCTTCGTCACCGCCGCAACGGACTATTTTCCGTCCGCGATCCGAACCGAGGGATTGAACCTCCGGGGATTTCGCGCGACGACGGGCGCACCGCTGCCGGGCAGTACGGGCGAGGCCGACAAGGCCGTGCAGGCGTATAATTTTCGCGTCTGCTGGACGCGCGATCGGACGAACCGGGTGCCGGTCCAGAAACCCGTGCGCTACGAGCGCGAGATTTTTCTCGATTTGCGCGATCGCTGGGGCATCGGGCTGGGCGCACCGAACCAGAAAACTACCTGGAACGCGCCGCTGCTGGTAGGCGGAAACTTCGACTACCCGAATGGTGATTGGGCCACCCGGCACGCGATTGCCGAGCGGCACAAGGACCTCGCGATCGGATTGCTGTGGTTTTTGCAAAACGACCCGGAAGTACCGGAGAAGATGCGAAGCGAGATGCGGGAATGGGGCCTGCCGAAAGACGAGTTTACCGACAACGGCGGTTTTCCTTGGGAGATGTATGTGCGCGAGGCCCGGCGGCTCGTCGGACGCAGTGTCTTTACGCAGCTCGATGGCATGCCGGCACGAGGGCTGGGTCGGGCTCCCCTAAAATCGGACAGCATCGCGATCACCGAATGGCCGATGGACTCACACTCCTGTCACACCGACACGGTGCCGGGCAGCGATCACGAAGGAAAAGTGCTGCTGACCGAGGAGTCACGGCCGGGCCAGATCTCGTATCGCTGTCTGCTGCCGAAGGAATTCGACAACCTGCTGGTGACCGGCGCGGTCTCCTCCACCCACATCGGCTGGGGCGCGATCCGCCTAGAGCCGACCTGGATGCACCTCGGAGAGAGCGCCGGGCACGCGCTGGCGCTCGCAAAGAAGCTACGGGTGTCGCCAGCGAACGTTCCGGTGGAGGCGCTCCAGCGCGAATTGGTGGCTCGGGGAGTGATGCTCACGTTTTTCAACGATTTCGATCTCAGCGCGCCAACCCCGGAGCAACGGGCCGCCCAGTATTTTGGCGCGCGCGGCTTCTTTCCCCGATACGATGCGCGGTTGAAAGCACCCCTGACGTGGGCAGTCGCCGCGGTGTGGGCGAAGCCTGACGGGGATCCGATGGCCACGGCCGCCCGCGTGGCTGCTGCGGAGCGGGCGAGCGGTTCTGACGCCACGGCGATCACGGCCGACGCGCTGGCCAAGCTCGCCGGCGCGTCGTGGCTGAATCCGCCGGCGGGACCGCTCACGCGGGGCGCGGCGTGCGTCTGGCTCTTTCGGACTGCAAGCGCTGCGAAGGCGCGTCACTAAGGAACGGCGCAGACGCATGAATCGCACGGGCAAGATGGGAGCCGTGTGGCTCGCGTTCGTCGGCGCGAGCACGGTCGCGCCGATTACCGCCGGGGCCGAGCGCAGGGTGTTAATCGTGGCGGGGCAATCAAACGTATTGAACTGGCACGCCGACGCGGCGGCCTTGCCGGCCCACACAGCCGATCAGGAGATTACATTTTACTTTCACACGGGCGCGCCGCCCTCGAAAGCTGCGGGGATGACGCCGCCGTTCAACGCCACCTCGGGCGGGACGTGGACGACGTTACGCGCGCAACGACAGCATCCCTATGTGCGGTATGCGCGGGAGTTCTTCGGACCGGAGATGTCACTGGGCAGAACCCTGCACGACGGCGGCGGCGCCACACGCTGGGCGATCATTAAGGTAGGCTACTTTGGAACGAATCTGGCGGAAGACTGGCAGCCGGATGCGACCGCGGGCAACCGGCTCTACCGTCTGTTGCTCGCACAGCTGCGCGATGCGTTGAAGGCGATGGAAGCGGCCGGAGATACGCCGCGGGTCAGCGGATTTTTCTGGATGCAGGGCGAAACGGATGGCGCGAACGAAACGCATGCGGTCGCCTACGAGCGAAACCTGCGCTTGTTCATCGCGCGGGTGCGGGATGACTTTGGGGGCGGCCACAATCCGGGCGGAGCGCTCCTGCCCTTCGTGCTCGCGCGCGTGGGTCCGCGGCCGAAACAAGGCTACACTTATCAGGACGTGGTGCGCGCCGCACAGGTGCGCGTGGCCGAAAGCGAGTCGCGGGTAGCGTGGGTCAATACCGATGACTTGCGGCGCGACACGGACGGCGTGCACCTGCTAGCGCCTGGCGTGTTGACGCTCGGGGAGCGCTGGGCGAACGCGTGGTCGCGACTACGGTAAGTGCCGGGCGCGAATTCCTTCGCCGGGCTCGCGGCAGGCTGCACTGCGGACCACGCTCGATGCGACGACGTGGTGACCGAGAGACGCCGCGAACTCCCGCAGGGTTCTGCCCGTTCCGTCGGACCACGGCACAACTTCACTGCACTCTCCAGCGGACGACACCGAGTTGGTAGCTGTCGTGGTCCTGCGATTTCGAGGCGTAGTAGCCCGTGACGATGATGCCATCCTTGAGCTGGACGCTGCT
>CAMBRG010000183.1 GCA_945869845.1 Opitutus sp. GAS368
CGAGAATCTCTCCCGTCGAGCCGTTGATGCCCTTGAATGTCGCGGTGTAGTTGCCGGGGCTAAGCTCGATGAGAACCGCGGCGTCGGCGCTGCCGAGAGCGATGGCAAACGCGCCGTTGGCGGCGGCGGCGGCGGCGATCGCGGGGCCGGTGCGGGGGGCTCGGTCCCAGCCCTCGTTCACGGCAAGCAAGGTCTGCGCGTCGCCGGCGGGTCGGATCTCGAGGCGCGGTGCGCTGATCGTGTCCGGGACGTTAAAGGCAGCGAGGCCGGGGCCGATGCCGCGCACGAGCAAGGTCGCTTTTTGCGAGCCGATCAGGCTGAAACCAAACGTGAGGGTGTCGCCGGCGGCGGCGAGTTTGATGCGGGTCGAAAGACTCATCATGCGACCGGCGGGGGCCGCGGGGGTCTCCGCGGTTCGGGCGCCGATGAACGAGACCACGCGGGCATTGGCGTCGCTGGTGAACGCCTGCTCCGCGTAGGCGGTCTCGAGTTGGGCGGCGATGTCGGCGCGGCGAGCTTGGAAAGCGAGGGGAATCGCGGCGACCAGCGCGGTCTCGGTGGGGATGGCCTTCACGTAATTGTTGGCGTCGATGAGGCCGGCGGACTTCACGGCGTTCCAGACGGTGGTAGCATCGGTGTTGGTGAAAGCGGGGTTGGTCACGCCGAGGGCGCGGAAACGTCCGGGGTGGACCGGGGCCGCGAAGTTGTTGAACACGCTGGAGGCAAGGCCGCGACCGGCGAGGAGTTGGCTGTTGGTGCGGGCGGTGTTTGCCCCGTTGAGCCCGAGGGTGCTGTCGTTGTCGGCGAGGACAAAGAGCGCGGGCACGCGTCCGACGACGGACGAAGTCTCGTTGCCGGCGTTGCAGTACAGCACGGTGCCGCGTACGGGGCGGGCGGGGGTGGCGGCGATGAGCAGATCGGCGAAACGCGCGGCGGCTCCGGCCCCGGCGGCGAAGCCGATCATAAAGACGGGCCGTGAGGCTGACAGCAGGCCGTCGGCGGCAAACTTGTTGAGGGCGGCGACGTGATTGAGCGCGTCGGGATTGTTGGCGAGGACGGTTTGGGCATTCCAATTACCCGCGGCGCGGTTGACGCTGCTGAGAGCGGCGACGCCGTAGCCGGCGGCGACGAGATCGCGCATGAGCAGGGCCGACTCGGGTGAGTTGAACCACGTGGCGGCGGAGTCGCCGGTGGCATGAAGGAAGAACACCACTCCGGTCGCGGCGGGTGGAATGTAGTAGGTGAGATTGGCGGTCACCGTGGTGGGAGCGGTTGCGCCTTGGGGGGTGAATTGCTGGGGATTGAACGAGGCGACGGTGAGCGGGACCCACGCCGGCGCCGCTTTGTAGGTCGCGGTGAGCGTCGCGGGCGTCGAGGGCAGGGTGATTTGAATCCGGGAGTTGAGCGGTGCGATCGGGCCGGTGCCGAGCACGGAGGTGTCGCCGGTCCAGCGGTCAAACACTTGGCCGGCGGCGGGCACGGCGGCGAAGACGTCAACCCGGGAGCCACCCGGGTAAGTGCCACCCCCGAAGCCACCGTTGACGGTGAGGGCGACGGCGGGCCCGGAGCCCTGCACAACGATAAAGGAGCGTAAGGTGACGGTGATACGCGCGGCGGTTAAAGTGACAGCGCAGGTGAGTTCTTTGATGCCGGGATCGCCGGGGATGAAGGTGATTTGATTGGTGTTGGCGCCGGCGGTGATGCGGGCGGCCGTTCCGGTGATCGTCCAGCGGATGGTGCGATCGGCGTTCTGGGCGGCGGGGACCGAAGCCGTGCCCGTGGCCGTGGTGGCGGCGGCGAGAGTCGGCGTGGTCGTGATCACCCCGGCGGTGGCCGGGTCGACGGCGGTGACATCGGCGGTGGCCGTAAACGGTTGGGCGCCGGCCACGGTGACAACGCACGTCAGGCGGACGGTGCCGGCCCGGTCGGCGGTGTAGTCGACGTTGGCGCGAGTGAGATCGGACGAGGCAAAGCGGCCACCGGTGATCGTCCAAAGGTAGGTGGCGTTGTTATTAATGAGCCCGCCACCACCGCCGCCGGCGTTGGGGATCACGACGGCAGCTGAAGCGTCATCGCCGATCAGGATGGCGGTGCCAGCGACGATCCGTGGATCGAGGATTGGGTTTACGACGCCACCGCCGCCGCCGGGGATGCCGCCGCCGCCGCCTCCGGGAATCGTCGGAAGGGTGATTACTTGGCCGCCGGGAAGGGTGATCGTTCCGTTGGGATTCACGGCGATCGTCTGGCCGCCAGGGAGGGTGATGGTGCCATCGGGGTTGATGACGACGCGGCCGATGCCCGGGATATTGACGGCGTTACCGCCCGCTTGGGCGTGTGCGGTCCCGAGCAGAAGGGGGAAAATGCAGCAGAGAACTAAGGTGAAGCGGTGAAAGTGATTCATGGGAGCGAGGGGAGGCTAAAGTGAGGTCGGGAGATGACGGATTATCAGGGCGCAGGTTACGCCGGCGGCATAGGACGCAAGGGTGAGGAAAGATGATTCTGCGGGGTTAGACAAGATTGGCCGAGCCAAGCGGTGAGGTCGGAATCGGTGGAGATGTTTTGGCCGAATTGGTAGTCGCGGGCGAGGAGTTGGGCGTAGCTGAGCTCGGCGAAGCGGCGGCAGTGGAGGAGGACGCGGGCGCGTTGGCCGGGGGCGCGCACGAGGCGGCCGAGGGCTTGGTTTACCTTCGCCATGCCGGGAATTTGGTAAACACGGCGGAAGGCGGCTTCGCGCCCGAGGTCGCGCTGTTCGGCGATGCGGGCGCGCTGGACGGCGTTCACCTCAGGGAGAGCGGGGCCGACGACCATGGCGTGGGTGACCCGGCCGCCAAGGAGATCGATGCTCTCGGCAAAACTGGAACCCAGGACGAGAAAGAGCGCGTCGGTGAGGACGAGGGATTCCTCGACCCACGCGGTCTGGGCGGCGAGGTCGGTGAGCCGAGGTTGGAGGGCGACGCGGACGCCGGGGTGGTCGCGGTCGATCTCGCGGGCGATGGTCTCGGCGTAGGCGTAGGACGGAAAGAAAACGGCGATGGCGGCGGAGGTGGAGTCGGGCTTGGGGAGCTGAGCGTTGAAGGAGCGAACGGCTGCGGTGTGGAGGGCGGCAATGGTGGCGGCGGTGGTGGCGTGGTGTTGGGCGCGCTCGCGGAAAGACGTATCCACGCGGAGGTCGTAGGCGAGATCGTAGGCGTCGGCCCGCCATGGGGTGTGGGCGACCACGGTCGCAAGACCTTGGAGTTGAAAGTTGGAAGTTGAAGGTTGAAGGCTGGAAGCAGGGAAACCGACGGCGGAGGCGAACTCGGTGGTGGGGGAAAGGGTGGCGCTCGCCAGCACGATGCCGCCGAACGTGCGGAGGATTTGGCCGAGGGTGTCGGCGGCGTCGAGACAGGTGAAGGACAGCTCGGCGGGGCGGGGCGACCAGAGCAGTTTCTTGAGTAGCGGGTCGGCGAGCCACTCCACGAGTTGGGGCGTCGACCAGAGCAGGGAAGCGAAGTGCGGGCCGAGGGCAGCGGAATCGATCGGTTCGGTGGCGAGGGCGGCTGCGATGGAGGCGAGGGTATCGGCTACGTCAGCTTCGAGCGCGGGGTCGAGCGCGTCGGCGGCGGGCAGAGCGGAGACCAAAAGCGCCCAGCTCTCCCAGGCGCGCAGCAGAGGCTTGGGCGCGTGCAGGTGATCCAGTTCGGCGAGGAGCGCGCGGGCATCGGCGGCGTTGACGTGGTGGGAGTGGGCGTCGGCGACCCGGGTGGGCAGATTGTGCGCCTCGTCGATGAGCAGGAGCGTGCGGGCGGGATCGAAACCAGGTTGGTTGAAGAAAAGGGTGCGGTTGGACGGAGCGAAGACGTAGTTGTAGTCGCCGATCCAGACGTCGTTGAAGGCGAGCGCCGCGCGGGTGATTTCGTAAGGGCAGATCCGAGCGGACTGGCCGGCCGCGCGGAGGGTGGGCAGATCGCGCGCTTGGTTTTCGAGGCGGTAAAAACGGGAGAGTCCGGAAGACGCCCACCGGGTTTCGAGGTCGGCCAAGTAGGCGCACGTGTCGCGGTGGCAGTGAAAGGTGTGGTTGATGCAGTGTTCGGATTTGTTGCGGACGTGCCAGGCCGCCACGGATGTGGCGGTGGGAAGCTGAGCGTCGAGCGTTGAGAGCTGAGAGCAGGAAGCAGTCGTCATCGCGGCGAGGGTGCGGACGACTTGAAGTTGGCCGGTGGCTTTGCTGGTGAGATAGAGGGCGCGGTCGAAGTGGCCGGAGCGAAGTTGACCCAGGGCGAATTCGAGGAGGACGCCGGTTTTACCGAAGCCGGTGGGGGCTTCGAAGAGGAGTGAAGGTTGGCGTTCGAAGGCGGCGGTCAGTTCGGTGGCCGTGGTCTCTTGACCAGGGCGCGGGGTGGCGAAGGCCGGTCGGTAGGCGAGGTGACGGAGGCGCTCGCGGGCGCGGAGTCGGAGGTCGAGAAACTCGGTGACGCGCTCGAGTTTGACGCGAAAGAGATGTTCATCGGCAGAAGTGAGGGCGAGGGTTTGGGCGAGGCCGCTGGCGGTTTCGACGAAGATGAGGTGAGAGCTGAGCGTCGAAACGGCGGGGCCGAGGGCGCCGAGGCGGGCGAGGGCGACGTAGGTGGCGAGTTGCGTGAAGTAGCCGGGGTAGTCGCGACGCAGTTCGGATTCGTCGGCGGGGAGCGGGCGCGTGACGGTTTTGATCTCGCGGAGCACGATGGTCGCGGGCGATGGCAGCACCGGCCGCAGCGCAGCGTCACCTGCTGGGAGAAACTTTTCGGGGAGCGGTTTGGGCGCGAGCCGGAGGA
>CAMBRG010000184.1 GCA_945869845.1 Opitutus sp. GAS368
ATGCGCGAAAACGATTTCGAGCTCATCACCATCAGCCTCGACGCGCCCAAGGATGAAGCTAAAGCCCAAGCCTTTCTCCAAAAACAAGGCGCCGGCCTCACCAAGCGCGTGCAAGCCTCCGTGGACAAAGAGGGCCGCAAAACCAGCCATTACCTTTTCACCGGTGCCAACCCAGATGACCTCGGGAAGGCTCTCGACGCCGAGTGGCCCGGCCCGATTCCCCATACCGTCCTGATCGCACCGGGCGGAAAAATTCTCTGGCGGCACAACGGTATGATCGAACACGCCGCCGCCCGCTCCGCCGTAGTCTCAGCCATCGGCAGCTACTATAAGCAGCCTCCCGCCGTCGCCGCGAAAAAGCAGAAGTAGTCGGGCACTCGTCCGTCAGCCAGCGTTTCCCGGTCCGCTCGACGCGCGCCGACCTCCTTGCGCCCGGTGCTCCGGGGCGTGATCTTGGTCTCGGCGTCCCGTTGCTTGAGCTTCGCCGCTTTATCATCGAATTAATCCAGATGCCTACCGCTAATCCGCTCCTTGCCCCCAGCCCGCTTCCCCTGGGCTACCCCCCGTTTGATCGCATCAAGGACGAGCATTTCGCGCCCGCCTTCGATCTCGGCATGGCTGAGCAACTCTCCGAGGTAGCCGCCATCGCAGGCCACACCGAGCCCGCCACGTTTGAAAATACCCTCCTCGCCCTTGAGCGCTCCGGCCAACTCCTCGGCCGCGTTAGCCGCGTTTTCTCTAACCTCAACGGCTGCCACACCAATCCCACGCTCCAAGCCGTCGAGAAATCCTTCGCCCCAAAACTCGCGGCCCACCGCGACGCGATTTTGCTCAACGCCGCGCTCTTCACCCGCATCGCGGCACTCCAAGCGCTCCGTGCGTCCCTCGCCCTCGATCCGGAATCGGATCGGCTGATCGATGAGACTTACAAATCATTCGTCCGCGCCGGCGCGCAGCTCTCCGGTACCGACCAAGAAAAACTCCGAGCGCTCAACGCCGCGATCGCCACCGCCGAAACCGCGTTTTCCCAAAACGTCCTAAAAGAGCGCACCGCTTCAACCGTCACGTTTGCCGACCGGGCCGAGCTCGCCGGACTCTCCGACTCCGAAATTACCGCCGCCGCCGAACTCGCCCGTGCTCTCGGCCACGTCGGTCAGTTCGCAGTCGCGATCGTCAACACCACCGACCAACCGCCGCTCGCGAGTCTGACGCACCGCCCCACCCGCGAACGGATCTCCCGCGCGTCTTTGGCCCGGGGTAGCCGCGGCGGCGAATTCGATAACCGCGCCCAAGTCAGCGCTCTCGCCCGCCTTCGCGCTCAGCGGGCCGCGTTGCTCGGCTACGCCACGCATGCCGACTATGTGTTGGAAGAGCAGACGGCGAAAAACGTCGCCGCCGCCACGGCCTTCCTCGCTCGGCTCGCCCCGCCCGCCGTCGCCAACGCCCGACGCGAAGCGGCCGAGATTCAGCAGCTGATCGACGCCGAGTTCCACGGCCGACCCGATCGTTTCGAGGTCGCGGCATGGGACTGGGCGCTCTACTCCGAGCGAGTCCGCACCGCCCGCTTCGCTTTCGACGAATCGCAGGTGAAACCCTACTTCGAGCTCAACCGCGTCCTCGTCGATGGACTCTACTTTTCTGCCACCAAGCTCTTCGGCATCTCGTTCGTCGAGCGGCACGATCTTCCCGTCTATGAGCCGTCCGTCCGGGTGTTCGACGTGCTCGAGGCCGACGGCTCGCTGCTCGCGTTGTTCCTCTTCGACCCCTACGCCCGCCCGTCGAAAAACGGCGGCGCGTGGATGAACGAATACGAATCCCAATCACGCTTGCTGGGCGCCCGCCCCGTCATCGGCAATCACCTCAATATCCCGCAGCCCCCGGCGGGCGAACCCACGTTGCTTACCTTCGACGAGGTCAGAACCTTGTTTCACGAATTCGGCCACGCCCTCCACGGCATCTTCTCCGCCGTCAATTACCCCCGGTTTTCCGGCACCAACGTGCCCAGCGATTTCGTCGAATTTCCTTCGCAGGTCATCGAGATGTGGGCCGTTTGGCCCGAGGTACTCCGAAATTACGCGAAACATCATCGCTCCGGAGAACCGATTCCCGCCGAACTTCTCACCAAGGTGCTCGAGGCACGAAAATTCAACCAAGGCCACGCCACCACCGAATACCTTGCCGCCGCTTTGCTCGATCTCGCTTGGCACGGCCTGCCGCCCGCCGAAGTGCCCAACGCCGATGACGTGAACACGTTCGAAGCCGCGGCCCTGAAGCGCGTCGGCCTCGATTTCGCCCCCGTGCTGCCCCGTTATCGGTCCACTTATTTTTCTCATGTCTTCGGCGGCGGTTACTCCGCCAGTTACTATTCCTACATCTGGGCTGAGGTCCTCGACGCCGTCGCCGTCGATTGGTTTAAACAAAACGGCGGTCTCAGTCGGGCCAACGGTGACCGTCTCCGGGAATTCATCCTCGCCCGCGGCGGCACGAGCGACGCCCTCGGTCTCTTCCGCGATTTCATCGGCGGCGAACCCGCGATTGAACCTCTGCTTGAACGTCGCGGCCTCGCCCCCACCCCCTGATCCACTTTTCGCTTAGTTTTTCGCCGTAACGCCATCGAGGAGATTGCCCACGGGGCTTCGCTCACCACTCCAAACGGCAGGGGCCCCGCTCACTCGAGCGCACGCGCCCGGATGTTCCGAAACTCCGCCTTCATCACCACATTGGCATGGAGCTGCAAACCCAAGGGCGAGGCGCCGGAAAATTTTGCATCGGTGTATTCCGACGCCTTCGTGCCGTTGATCCAGCAGGTAAACGTGCTCCCTTTCGCTTGGATGCGGAACGTGTTCCACTCGCCTTGCGGCTTCATCAACGCATTGGCATTTTTTGCTTGTCCCGCCTCCGGGTAGGACGGCTTTCCTCCCGTGTAGAACGAGCCGGTCATATCCGTCTTAAGGCTGCCCGAAACACCGAGTTGCAATTGGATCGCCGGCTTCCGCATCTCCACTCCGGTGTCGACTCCCCGCTCGGTGTCGGACTTCCAACGCACATCGAACTCCAGCACAAAGTCCGTGTAACTGGCCTCGGTCCAAAGCATGCTGCCCTTTTTCGCGGCGTTGTTTTCACAGATCAGCACGCCGTTCTCCACGCGCCAGAACTCCGTCGCGCCATCGGCCTTCCAACCGGTCAAATCCTTGCCATTGAAAATTGCCGGCATCTTCGCGTCAGCCGCGTGAGCCGCCGAAACCATATTGGTGAGGGTAATAAGAGCGGCCAAACCGAGAGCACGGGCGAAGCTAATTTGGGGGGATTTCATCGGCCGAACCGTGGCGAGGCATCCGGGACGTGAAAAGCGCGAAATACCACGTTAGCCGCTCGCCCCGCCGCCCGCCCTCAACGAAACTTCCGCCTTCCGATCCCGTCCTAACCTCGACCTGCATGAGCCCCCGCCACCTCAGTCTAAGCATCCTCGCGTCGGGCTGCGTCGTCGTTGGCTGGCTGGTGTTCGTCCGCTCTGCCTTCCCCCCGCCCCGATCAATCTCACCTGCCCAACCTTCCGCCACCGCGTTTCTAACCCCCGCACCGATTCAACCCGCGATGCCTTCAGCCGCCGTCTTCCCTGCCGATGCCCAGCTGGAGGCGTTGCTCGCCGCCACCGACGCCCGCGCCAACGAAGCGACTCTCGCCTTCAAGGATGCCGCCGCCTACCGCCGCTTCCTCGCCCGCGCCCGCGCCGCCGGCCTCACCCTCATCGGTCAAATCGACGCCCTCCGCACCGTGCGCGTGGGCTACGAACGCATCACCTCGATCCGCGATGATCGCATCACTCACGCCGCCGACTACGCGGACGCCGCGGCCAATATCCTCTTTCGCGCCCCCGAAAGTCCGGCGAAAGCCGACCGCGCCGACCTCACCCAAATCCCGCTGCACAACACCTCACTCACCTTCCTCGGCGCTACCGGCGACCGCAGCACGTGGGGCCGCGGCATCACCATCGCCATCCTCGACAGCGGCGTAAACGCGCTCGACCCCACCTTCTCCGGCCGCGTCCGCACCCTCGACGTCGGCGCCGGCAACCTGCCGGGGTCCGAAACTTCCTCCGGGCATGGGACCGGGGTTGCCGCCCTCGCCGCCGGCGTCTCAAGCGACGCACCCGGCGTCGCTCCCGCAGCCAATATCCTCAGCGTCCGCGTCACTGCGGCCGACGGCCTCAGTGACATCTTCACCGTCGCCCGCGGCATTGTTGCCGCCGCCGATGCCGGCGCCCAAATCATCAACATCTCGCTCGGTGGCTACTCTACCACCCACGTGCTCGACGCCGCGATCGACTACGCCACCACCCGCGGAGCGTTGATCGTGGCCGCTGCCGGCAACGACCAAGCCACCCAGCTCACCTGGCCCGCCGCCGATGCTCACGTCGTATCCGTGGGCGCCGTCGACGCCATCGGCCAACAGGTCACGTTCTCCAACTCCGGCCCGCAACTCCAAGTCTCCGCCCCCGGTTACGGCGTGCAGACCGCGTGGCTCGACCAACAACGCGTCACCGTCAACGGCACCTCGGCCAGCGCCCCACTTGTGGCCGGCAGCGTCGCCGCCGTCATGTCCGCCGATCCCCGTCTGACCGCTGCGCAAGCCTGGGCAGTCCTCGCCGCCACCACCAATGACGCGGGCACACCCGGCACCGACTCCGACTACGGCCGCGGCATCCTCAACGTGGGCTGGGCCATGAGTCGCCATGATCCCACCCGCGTCGACCCGGCCATTTCCAGTCACCACTTCGA
>CAMBRG010000185.1 GCA_945869845.1 Opitutus sp. GAS368
GGCAGACGCGCCGGTTGAAACGGCTCCCGTCGTGTCGTTCGATTCTTTTGACGAGGCGAAGGCTCACTTGTTGGCGACGGCGAAGGATAAAGTCATTCGCCCGGTCGAGCAGGCGCGTCTGCATGGCAAAAACCTCGAGTTGCTGCCGCCGGGCGAAATCCGGGCGGCGATCGACGGAGCGCTCGAGCGTCAACGCCGTTTCCCTCTTGATACGGCGAATGCGTTGCGCGGCCGGCTACGGCGCGAGCATCTGACGATCTTCAAGAAAGGCTCGAAGGGCGTGAGCTATGTGTGCGCCGTGAAGCGGAAATTCCGGGTGCCCGGCCAAGTGTTCTCGGACAGCATCGGTGCGCTGATTTCGTTCATCGAAATGCATCCGATGGTAAAGGTGAGCGAGCTCGGGAAGAAATTCCTTAACGTCCAAGCTCCCCCGTCGCCCGTCGAGGGACAGCCCGCGGTCGAGCACGTGTTGACACCCGAACAACGCGAGAAGCTTTCGAAGATGCAGAGCGATCTGCCTTGGCTCGTGCGCGAAGGTTACGTCACGGAGTTTATCGACGGGGCGCTCTATGCGCCGCTGGCGATGGCCGAGTCGAAAAAACGCGAGGTGGAAGCCTCCGAGCATGATCCCGAAAACTTTCCGGATGCTCCCGCGCCGGCGGCGCGCGAAGCGGCCAAGGCGGCCGTTGCTCCGGTTCCGACCGCGGTGCCTGTGGCGGAAGCCGAAGTGATCGAAGCGACCCCGGCGCCGGCCGAAGTCGCGCCGGCGGCTGAGGTTGCATCGCCGGCCGAGGTTGCGCCGACGGCTGAGGCGTCGCCCGCGGTGGAGGAGACTCCGAAGTCCGAGCCGCCGTCGGCTCCAGCGGTCTGATTGAAGTGAGCGGCAGCACGGAAAGTTCCGGGGCTGCCGCGGGGCCGGTGCGCGTGGAGGTAGAGAGCCGCCGGCACGAATACAGTCCGATCCCAGCCGTGATGGGTGGGGGTGGCGTGAGTCGCGCTGCAACGGGCTTGAAGCTCGTGGGCGCGTTGGCGGAGAACATCGCTCACCGGGTAACTGGGTTGGGCGGAAGCGCGGCGTCGTCGGCGATTTTGGCGGCGTAGACCTACCTGCAGGTTGCGCTGCGCGGCTCGGGGATGGCGAGGCGGCTTGTGATCCAGCGCAACCCCATCGACGACCTGCCTCGGGCCCGAAGTGCCGGCGCGCTGATCAGCGGAGGCGAATCGTGTGGCGCTCGCCGGAGGTAATGCCGAGGTCGAGGTGGAGCGCGTCGGAGGGTAGCCAATCGGCGATTTTCTCCGGCCATTCGACGGCGAGGCACCACGGCGGATTGAGGAAATCCTCGATGAGGAGCGACTCGATCTGCGCGGCGGTTTCGAGGCGGTAGGCGTCGAGGTGGACGAGCGTGCGGCCGGAGCCGCGATGCACGTTGTAGATGTTGAACGTGGGGCTCGTGACGGGCGCGGTCAGGCCAAGTCCGCGGGCGAGACCTTGCACGAAGGTGGTCTTGCCGACGCCGAGGTCCCCGTGCAGCGCGAGCGTGCAGGTGGCGGGCAGGGCGGTGGCGAACTCCGCGGCGAGGGTTTGCGACTCCTCGGCGGATGTCGTCGTGGCGCCGGCGCGGAGTTTATCGAAGATGTTCATAGCCGGAAAAATCTTCGAGCCGAACGTGGAAGGGGGAAAGCGCGTTTGACCGGGCGAAGTGGCCGATATTCGTCAGGCGCGTGCCGGGAAAGCGGCGGTGCCACGCCCGGGCAAAGGCGAGGGCATCGGTGTGAGCTGCGAGGGCGAAGACGAGTTCGTAGTCCTCGCCGTCGGTCAGCGCGGCGCGGAGGTCGGCCCCGCGGCGGAGAGGCAACGCGTCGGGCTCAAGGGCGGGCTTCGCGTGGGGCGGGGTGAGGGCGCCGAGGTCTTTGGCCAATCCGTCGCTGAGGTCCATCATGGCGCGGACTTCGGGGCGGCCGGCGAGCCACGTGCCCTCGGCCAGACGCGGGTGGAACGCGAAGTGATGGCCCGAGGCGAGGCTGCGGCCGAGGACGCCGGTCACATAAATCGAGTCGCCGATGCGGGCGCCCGTGCGGGTAACGACCCGGGAGCCGGCCGCGGCGCCGAGGAGCGTAAGACTGGCCGCAAGGACCCCGTCGGCTTGGGCGATGTCGCCGCCGACGATGGGGACGCGGTAGCGGCGGGCGCAGGTGGCGAGCCCGCGGTAGAATTGCTCGAGCCAAGCGAGGGAGGTCTGCGGGTCCAACGTGAGCGCGAGGACGGCGGCCGAGGGACAGCCGCCCATGGCCGCGAGGTCGCTGAGGTTGCGTTTGAGCAGCTTTGCCCCGACGGCCCGGGGCGGGACGGCGGCATCGAAGTGGCGGCCAAAGATGACGGGATCGACGGTGATGAGCTGCGGGCCGCGCGCGGCGGGCAGAACGGCGCAATCGTCGCCGATCCCGAACGGAGCGCGGGGCGACGCCGCCCCGAGCCAGCGGCGAATCGCCGTGATCAGTCTTGCTTCGCCGAAGGCAGTGACGGAGTCGGCGGATTTTTTGGCGAAGGGATGCACGGCCGAAAAAGGCGCGGCGGCGCGCTCAGGTGGCGACGCCGCAAAGGATGAGCACGATGGTGTTGAGGTTGAACAGGCCGTGGGCGACGATGGTGGTGCCGATGCGGCCGGTGCGCTCGTAGGCGAGGGAGAAGATCATCCCGAGCACGACCAGCGGGGCAAAGCTGGCGAGATTGGCGTGGAGCGCGCCGAAGAGCACGCCCGGCAAGAGCAGCGCGAGCCAACGCGGCGCGCGGGTGCGGGCGTAGCGAAAGATACCCCAGCGGAAGAGTAGTTCCTCGGTGATGGGTGCGATCACGGCCGCGAGCACGATCATGCAGGCGAGTAGTGCGGGGGATTTTGCGTTGGCGAAAAGTTCGATCAGATCCTGCTTCTCGGCCTCGATTCCGCAGAGCTGTAACGCCCCCTTCCACACGAGGCTCACCCCGGTGAGAACGGGCAGCGCGATCAGAAATGTGGCGAGGCCGCTGAGCGCCGGGTGGAGCGTGACCAAGGGTGGTGCGGCGGCGATGCGGCGGCGAAGAATGAGCCGGAAAACGGCGATGCCGGTGAGCATCCCGAGTTGGAATGCGCCGCCGACAAAGATGAGGCGCTCGGTTTGATTGAGGTGGGCCGACTTGAGCAGCTGACCGGCACCGAGCTGGCACAACACTCCGCCCATCACGACGCACCAAAGAAAAAGCAGGAAATCGCTGACGGAGATTTCCCATGCGACCAAGCGGGGCGCAGCATTCTCGGCCCTGGCGGAGGGACTGAGCACAAGGCGCCAGAGGAGCCAGGCGCCGCTCAGGATGAGGGCGAGCTCGATCCCTACGGCAATTTGGGCGGAGAGTTCGGACATACGGGGACGAGTGCGGGGGAGTTTAGGCCGGCGCGCAAGCGCGTGGCCGGAGAGGCGGAAACGGGTGGGTAAAAGTGGGCGGTGCGCTGAAAATCGTGTTGGAACAACACGGTCCGCTTCGAGGGGCAGGACGCCCGGTCGACGCCGGAAGCGATTTGCCTCAGCGGATTTTACCGTGATCGAAGATGATCTCGCCGGCGAAGACGGTGGTCTTTACGCGCCCGGTGAGCGTGGTCCCGTGCCAAGGAGAGTTGCTGGATTTGCTGAAGCCGGCTTTGGCGTCGTAGGTCCAATCTTCATCGGGATTGAAGAGACAGAGATCGGCTTCGGCGCCGGCGGCGAGCGTGCCGGAGGGCAGGCCAAGCAACGCGGCGGGGCGGCGGGTGAGCAGGTCGACGACAAACGGGAGTTTGAATTTCTCTTGGCGCACCAAAATGCCGAGGGTGACCGGTAGTGCGGTCTCGAGGCCGAGGATGCCGTTGGGTGCGAAATCGAATTCCTTGTCCTTCTCGTAGTCGGTGTGCGGAGCGTGGTCGGTGGCCACGATGTCGATGGTGCCATCGCGCAGGCCGGCGATGATGGCGCGACGGTCCTCCTCGGTGCGCAGGGGCGGGTTCATCTTGAAATGGGTGTCGTAGGTCGCGAGAGACTCGTCGGTGAGCGCGATGTGATGGGGTGTGGCCTCGGCGGTGATTTTCACCCCGCGGGCCTTCGCGCGGCGGATGATGTCGACCGAGTGGCGCGAGGAAATGTGCTGCAGATGGATGTGCGCCCCGGTGTGTTCGGAGAGGATGGCGTTGCGGGCGACGATGAGATCTTCGGCGGCGTTGGGCCAACCGCGGAGGCCGAGCCGGGTGGACATGACGCCTTCATTCATCACGGCGCCGACCGTCATGGAGTGATCTTGGCAGTGGTCCATGATCGGCAGGTCGAACATCTTCGCGTATTCGCAGGCGCGGCGCATGAGTTCGTTGGACTGGACGCAGTCGCCGTCATCGGTGATGGCGACGACGCCGGCGCGTTTCAGCGAGCCGATGGGCGCCAAGGCGGCGCCTTGCATGCCAACGGTGATGCAGCCGGTGGGGAGGACCCGGATGACGGCGTCGCGGCCCACGGCGTCGTTGATGAACTGGATCGTGCCGGCGTTGTCCGCGACCGGCGAAGTATTGGGCATGCACACGACGGTGGTGAAACCGCCGGCGGCAGCGGCGCGGGAGCCGGTGGCGATGGTTTCTTTGTGGGTCTGGCCGGGCTCGCGGAAGTGGACGTGGACATCGACGAGGCCCGGGCAGGCGACGAGGCCGGTCGCATCGATTTTTTTGGCGCGCTTCTTTTCGGCGGCGTTGAGGGAGTCGACGAA
>CAMBRG010000186.1 GCA_945869845.1 Opitutus sp. GAS368
GCGGCCGAGAGCGCCGGGGTAGCGGTGGTCGCGGCCACGCCGACCGGGCGGGGCGCGGCCAAGGCGGCGACCACGAAGAGCGCCGCGCGAAAAAGAAGGATGGTTTTCATAGGCGAGTGATCGGGTAACGGTTGGCTCACTTCCCGGGCAGCACCGTCGCGCGCGACACGCGGTCGCGGCCAAGGTAGCTTTTGGCCAGCGCGCTCAGTTCATCGGTGGTGATGCCTTCGAGGTCGGTGATCCGCGTGCGCGCCCGGTCGAGCATCTCGGGCTTCTTTTGGGCTTGGGAGAGCACGTTGGTGAGCCAATAGGCGTTGTTGCGCGAGGATTCCCTCGCCGCGGTGAGCGCCGGCTGGCGGGCGCGGTTGAGTTCCTCCGCTGTGACGCCGTTCACCGCCAAATCGTCGGCGAGGGCGATCGCGGCCTCCGCGATCTTGTCCGCTGCCGCAGGGTCGACGTCGATCGAGGTCACGAGGTAACCGTAGCCGGGATAGGTTTCGCTGGCCATGCTCTGGGCGCGCGGGCTGTAGGTGCCGCCCATGTCCTCGCGGAGTTTCACGCGCAGACGGTCGCTGTAGATGCCCGCCAGCAGCGTGAGTCGGCGGGCGCGTTGGGCGTCGAAGCCGTCATTGGTCGGCCAGTAAAGGGCGACGAGGCCTTTCGGGATTTTCGATGGAATCGTGTAATTCTTCGCGAACGGCTGCGCCGGGAAGGACACTTTGAGGAGTTCCGCGAGCGTAGGCTTCGATTCGCGCGGCGGGAGCGCGCCAAGAGTCTTGGCGACGGCGTCGACGGTGGCGTCAACGTCGAGATCGCCGACGATGGCGACTTCGATCGACCCACGGGTGAGCTGGGGCGCGAGCCAGGCGCGGACCTCGTCGAGCGTGCGCGTCATGATGAGAGGCTTCGGCGGCAGCCCAAAGCGGGGATCGCCATTGGCGATGAGATTGGCCACCTCCGTCGCGATCGGTCCGGTCGGAGTATTTGCGACGGTGCCGTAAATCATGTCCAGCGATTGCTGATTTTGACGAAAACCTTCGGCCCGGTAGCCGGGATCGGTGAGACGGGCGGCGAACAACTGCAACGTGAGCAACAAATCCTCCCGGGTGGTCCCGGCAGGGCCGGTCCCGCGACCGCCGCGCGCGGCTGAAACGGTCGGGTAAGCGAGGATGAAAGCGTCGGGCGTTGTCTGCAACGCAGCCCCGGCATTGCGACCCGCGAGGATGCGCCGAAGGTCGTCCATGCTGTGCTTGCCCAAGCCGCCGCCGTTGAAAACGCCGCTGCCGATCTGCGCCAGGCCGCGCCGGTCGGCCGGCTCGGTCATGGATCCGTCGCCCACGCGCGCGCTGACCATGATGCGACCGGCGTCGAAGTCGGTCCGCTTGAGATTCAGCCGCACCCCGTTGGCGAACGTCACGAGCGTAAGATCGAGATCCGCCACATGCTCGCGTTTCATGACTTTCCCCGGCGGGCCAAAATCCGTGTAGGCCCAAGCCCGGGCCTCTTCGGCGGCTTTTGGCAACACCGCCACGACCCGGGATTCCTCGTAGGCCGCGTCGATCGCGGCGACGGCATCGCCGGAGATTTTCGCGTTGCCGGTAACCATGACGTAGAGGCCGTTGCCGGAGAAGGCCTCCCGGAGGGCTGCGGCGCATTCGTCCAAGGTTACCTTTTCCAGCGCCGGTTTCAGCAGCGCGAGCCGGTCAGCGGGCGAGGTGAACACCTCCTCGGCCACGAGACTGGCGAGCAGGACGCCCGCGACGGTGCCGGAGCGGCGAGTCGAGGCCGACTTCACGGCCTGCTCAAGCCCGCTGACATAGCTCACGACCACTTCCTTGAGTTCATCGGGCTGGAAACCATGCTCCAGCGCGCGCCGGAGTTCCTGCTCGCCCAACGCCAGGGCCGCCTGCCAACGATCGGGCTTGCACGTCAGCTCAACGGAGGCGTCGCGAACGAACTTGAAGCTCTCGCTGACCGAGGCGGCGGCCTGCACGAAGGGCGCCGCTTCCTTCTTCGCGAGTTCAGAGAATCGCCGATTGAGGATGGCGAACGCCAGCGCGCTGGGCAGTTTTCGAATGCGGTTGGCGGCCGTGTCCGGTGCAGGCTTGTAGGCGGTGATGCACTTCAACGACACCCGGGTGGACGATGCTTCCGGTTCCGGGTGGTAACCCGCGCGCACGCCGTCGAAAGTCGCGATGGTGCCGAGCGACGGCTCGGGTTTCGCCGGGGCGCGGGGTTTGAGGGCTGCGAATGTCGCCACGATCTGGCGCTCCACCGCGGTGGCTTCGACGTCGCCCACGACGACGACGACCATCTTTTCCGGGCGATACCACGTGTTCCAGTATTCCACGAAACGTTCGCGCGGCGCCCGCTCGATGATTTCTTGCAGCCCGATCGGCATGCGGGAGGGCAGACGCGTCGTACCCAAGACGAACTGGAGTTGGGCGAGCTGCGTGCGGTAGGCGATCGTGTCGCGCGACCGTTTCTCGCTGAGGATAACGCCGCGTTCCTTGTCGATTTCCTCTGTCCTTAGTAGCAGCCCGCCCGCATCGTCGGCCAAGACGCGCAGGCCTTCGGCCAACGTGGCCTCCTTCGTATCGGGCAGCTCCAGCATATACTGCGTGCGGTCCAAACCCGTGGAGGCGTTGGTATCGCCGCCGAAACTCATACCCATGCGTTGGAAAAACTCGACCAGCGTGCCGGGAGCAAAGTTCTCGCCGCCGTTGAACGCCATGTGTTCGAGGAAATGCGCGACCCCGCGCTGGTTTTCCTCCTCATGCAGCGAACCGGCGAGTACGAGCAGGCGCAGCGAAGCCCGGCCCTTGGGCTCGAGATTCGGGTAGATGACGTAGCGCAGCCCGTTCTCCAGCACGCCGAACTTCGCCGACGGGTCGGGTTTGAGATCGCTCGCCTCATGCGCGAAGCGCGGCGTGACCGCGAGCAGCGGCGCGACGAACAGCGCGAGGACAAGAAACAGGCGACGGATGGTCGCGGCACAGATGAACATGGAGTTTGGAGGATACATTCGGAGGTAAGTTGAACGGTGGAGGCCGCGAATCTGCGCCGGCCGGCGCGCCAGGAAAAGGGTTGAGCTTAGAAATTCTTGCGCACGGTGAGCGTGTAGGTCGCGAGCCGCGCGTCGCCGTAGGAGCTGATGTAGTAGGGGGTGCGGAAGGCGTCGAAGGGCGGGGTTTTGTTCAGAACATTCTGCACACCGATCTGCAGCTCGGTGCGGCTGAGCGCGCGCCGAACCCACGAGGCGTCGCCCGCCGCGGCTTGCGGGAAGCGCCGCGCGACGAACACGTCGTGGTAATGCTGGCTCGGGATGCGGTCGGAACCCTGCGCGGCCACGCTGGCGAGGCGCTGCAGCGAGGACTCCACAAACCGCGCCGACCAGCCGAACGTCCACTGGTTGTAATCGCAGCTCAACCCGGCCCCGGCCTTGAATTTCACATAGCCCGGAGTGCCGATAAATTCGGTGAGCGGTGCATTGACGGTGGCCTGCACCCGGTAGTGCATCCACCAGGTGGCTGTGCTCCAAAAATTCCACATGCCATATCGGGCCGTGCGCCGACCGTAGTTGACCGAAGCGTCGTAGCTTTCGGTCAGCGCCTGGTTGAGGTTCATACTGCGCGCATCAACCGACGTGATGGAACCGACGGGATACGGATCGCCCGTTGCAGGTTTTTCGCGCTCAACGCGGTCGGGCAGAAAGTCTTCGAAGTTGACCACATTCTGCACGCTCAGCGTCGCGATGTTGTCGATTTTCTTGATCTGCGAAAAGCCCACCGAGACGCGTAGCCCGGTGAGCTTCTTCGGCTCCCAAACCAAGCCCACGCTCTTGTCCTCACCCCATTCGGGCTTGATGTCGGGGTTGGTGCCCGAGGTGAAGTTGACGGTGGTGGAGACATTGCCGCGCTTGGGGTCGTTCACGCGGGTCGAGGATATGTTTGGCGTGGCCACCGACTGGTTGTAGGTCGGCGGGCGAAAGGCTTCGCTGTAGGATGCGCGCAATAGCAGATCTTGAAACGGCCGGTAACGCAGGCCGTAGGTCGGCGTGGTGGCGTTGTAGCGGGTCTTGTTACGGACGACGTTAGCCGTCGCCGAAGATACGAGCGCGGTGGCCGTGGTGACCTTAAACCGCTCGTCGCGACCCGCCACTTGAAAGTCGAGCTGGCGCAACAGCGGCCAGTTCTTCTTGGCGCTCACCACCGGCACCCACACTTCGGCATATAAAGCGTCCGTGCCGCGGCTCCGGGCGGGGATGACGAAGAAGGAGTTGGGCGGGGTGTTGTAAACGGTGTCCGATCGATAGGTGGGGATCACTTCCTTGCGGTAACTAAACGTCGCGGCCAGTTTGATCGGGCCGGCAGGCAGAGACCAGAGCGGGCCGGCTGATCTGAGGGCGTATTCTTCGAGCGTATTTTGCGAACTCAAATTGAGCCGCCCAAGGTAAGGAGTCAGGTTCAACGGATAGGCGACCGTGTCGCGAAAGGGATTCAACACCCCGCTGTTGAAATCGTTGTTCAGCGGCGTCGTGTTGATCGCGACCTGCGATTGAGTCGTCCGGGCGCGGTTCCAAGTGAGGTCGGCGTGCAACCGCCATTCATGCGGGAGGCTCACAATCACGCCGGCAAGAGCGCGAAGGTTGACGAGCCGCAGCTCGAATTCCCCGATGGCGTCCGCGGGATCCG
>CAMBRG010000187.1 GCA_945869845.1 Opitutus sp. GAS368
TGCACCCGGCAAAACCCTACCCTTTGCAAAATCCCATGCCACGCACTCTCGTCAAAGATGCCCTCGCCCGCACCGAAGCCCTCGACTCCATTCTTCTCCAAGGTTGGGTTCGCACTCGCCGCGACGCCAAAGCCTTTTCGTTTATAGAGCTCAACGACGGCTCCTGCCTCAAGGGCGTCCAAGTCATTGTCGATGCCACATTGCCCGATTACAGTGCGGTCGCACGGGCGCATACCGGCGCCTCGGTCGTCGTCCACGGCAAACTGGTTCCCTCCCAAGGCCAGGGTCAAAAATGGGAAGTCGTCGCCCAGAAATTTGAGGTCGTCGGCGAAGCCGATGCCACCTACCCGCTCCAAAAAAAGGGCCACACGCTCGAATTTCTCCGCGAAATCGCCCATCTCCGCCCACGTTCCAATCTTTTCGGCGCCGTCTTCCGTGTCCGCAGCCGCCTTGCCTACGCGGTTCATCAATTTTTTCAGGAAAAGGCCTTCGTCTACGTCCACACGCCCATCATTACCGCCAGCGACGCCGAGGGTGCCGGCGACATGTTTCGCGTCACCACCCTTGATCTCGCCAAACCGCCACGCACCGAGGACGGTGCGGTCGACTCGACCCAAGACTTCTTCGCCAAGAAAACGTTTCTCACCGTCAGCGGGCAGCTCGAAGCCGAGATTTTCGCCACCGCCCTTTCCAACGTTTACACCTTCGGCCCCACTTTCCGCGCCGAGAATTCCCACACATCGCGCCACGCCTCCGAGTTCTGGATGATCGAGCCCGAGATGGCCTTTTGCGATCTCACCGGCGATATGGCGCTCGCCGAGGAGTTCGTGAAATACCTCATCCGCGACGCGAAACAACACTGCGCCGCCGACCTCGAGTTCTTTTCCAAGTTCGTCGACAAAGATCTGCTCACCCGCCTCGACTTTGTTCTCGAACGCCCGTTCCAGCGCTGCAGCTACACCGAGGCCATCACGATCCTCAACCAATCCGGCCGCACGTGGGAACACCCCGTCTCCTGGGGCGACAACCTGCAGTCGGAACACGAGCGTTTCCTCAGCGAGGAGCACTTCAAGTGTCCCGTCACCGTCTACAACTATCCTCGCGCCATCAAAGCCTTCTACATGCGCAAAAACGACGGCGACGCCCCCGACCGCCAGACAGTTGCCGCCATGGACCTGCTGGTACCGGGCATCGGCGAGATCATCGGCGGCAGCCAGCGGGAGGAGCGTCTCACTGAACTCCGCGAGGGCATGGCCCTCCATCACCTCGACGAAAAATCCTACTGGTGGTACCTTGATCTCCGCCGTTACGGCACCGTCCCGCACGCCGGCTTCGGCCTTGGGTTCGAGCGCATGCTCATGTTCGTCACTGGTGTGGCCAACATTCGCGACGTCATACCCTTCGCCCGCACCCCTGGCACCGCTGAGTTCTGATTTCACCCGCCGCACTATTTCGATCCCGGAATTTTCGGCCCACCCAACCCTTCCAAAACTTTCTAATTTTATGGGACGTCAATGGCTCCACGCAAAGCGCGCGATCGTCAACGAACGCAAAAGCAAAGTCTCCGGTAAGCTGACGAAGGAAATCAGCGTCGCCGCCAAGCTCGGTGGGGCCGATCTCGGGGCCAACGCCCGACTCTTCGCCGCCGTCGAAAAAGCCAAAAAGGCTAGCGTCACCCGCGACGTAATCGAGCGGGCGATCAAAAAGGGCGCCGGCATCGGTGACGAAAAATTGGTCCTCGAGCACGTCGTCTTTGAAGGTTACGCCCCGCACAAAGTTCCGGTTATCGTCGAGGTTTACACCGATAACCACCAGCGCACCGCGCCCGAGATGCGGGTCCTTTTTAAGCGCGGCATCCTCGGCGGCGGCGGCAGTAACAAGTTTCTCTTCGAACACGTCGGACTCGTCGAAGCCCATCACCCCGTCGCGACGACCGATCTCGAGGCCGCCGCGATCGAGGCCGGCGCCAACGATTTCGAAATCGTGGACTACGAAAAAAACGACGATATCCCCGCCGATCACGCCGGCGCCCGTTTCATCACGGGACTCAAGGACGTCCACGCCGTCTCGACTTGGCTCGGAAAAAACGGCTGGACCGTCGTCACCGCCGAACTCGGCTACCTTGCTAAAAATTATCCCGAGCTCGACGAAGCGGCCCGCATCGAAGTCGGCGAGTTTCTCCATGAGCTCGACGACCACGACGATGTCCAACGCGTCTGGGCCGCCTTTAAGTAAGCTCCCGCGGCGACGCTATTTTTGCGCGCGCCAGCGCGCCAAGGCCGCTCCGGTCAACGATCGCGCGCATGCCTCGATCCCTTGGCGCGGTCCCGCGTAGACCAGCTCGCCCCCGTCCCGCCCGCCGCCGGGCCCAAGGTCGATCAGCCAATCGGCGAGGTGGATCACATCGAGGTTGTGCTCGATCACAATTACGGTGTTGCCCGCATCGCGCAGTTTAAAAAGCAGGTCCATCAGTTTTTGAATATCCACCCAATGCAGCCCCGTCGTGGGCTCATCGAGGATGTACAGCGTTGAACCTTGCTGGCGCTTACTCAGCTCAAGCGAGAGCTTGATCCGTTGGGCCTCGCCGCCGGAGAGCGTGGTCGAAGATTGCCCGAGGGTCAGATAGCCGAGCCCCACGGCGTCGAGGGTCGCGAGTTTGTCCAGCACCCGCGGAATCGCGCGAAACAGCGTGATCGCTTCGCGCACCGTCATGGCGAGCACGTCCGCGATCGACTTGCCGTGAAACAGGATCTCCAACGTCTCCCGGTTAAACCGCTTCCCGCCGCAACTCGGGCACGGCGCGTAAGCGTCGGCCATGAACTGCATATCGAGTTTGATCGCGCCGTCGCCTTGGCACCGCTCGCAACGACCGCCGCGCACATTGAAAGAAAACCGGCTCGCTTTGTAGCCGCGCACTTTTGCCAGCGGCACCATCGCAAACAAATCGCGCAACAACCCCAGCAGCTCGATATACGTCGCCGGATTCGACCGTGGGCTTCGACCGATCGGCTCTTGATCCACCTGCACCAATTTCTCGAAAAAATCCAAGTTCTCGATGTGCCGGTGTTTTCCCGGCAGACCGCGGGCACCGTTCAGTTTCTTCGCCGCCGCCATCGCCAGCACGTCGTTGACGAGCGTGCTTTTACCCGAGCCCGAAACCCCCGTCACGCACGTCAACAACCCCACGGGGAACTGCGCATCGACGCCTTTGAGATTGTGCTCCCGGGCCTCGCGCACCGTGAGCCAAGCGCCATCAGGCTTCTTCCCTTTCGCCGTTTTAGTCACCGCCATCGTGCCCGCCAGAAACGGCCCGGTCCGCGAGAGCGTCGGCGGTAGCGCCGCGCACTGCGCCGGCGTGCCCTGGAACAGCACCCGCCCGCCTTCGGTGCCCGCTTCGGGCCCCAGTTCGATGATCTCATCGGCCGCTCGCATCGTGTCTTCGTCATGCTCCACCACGAGCACCGTGTTCCCGCGGTCACGCAGAGCGACCAGGGTCTCGATCAACTTTTGGTTGTCGTGGGCGTGCAGCCCGATGCTCGGCTCGTCGAGCACGTAGATCACGCCGATCAGGCCCATTCCGAGCTGCGTGGCGAGCCGCACGCGCTGTGATTCGCCGCCGGAGAGCGTCGCGTAATCCCGTTCGAGCGTTAGATATCCGAGCCCCGTTTCCAGTAAAAAGTGCAGCCGTTGCTCGATGCCGATGACCACGTCGCCCAACGCCGGATTCTCGCGAAAGGCCGCGACCAGTTCCTGCGCGAATCCGTGGGCTTCGCCGATGTCGAGCGTCATGAATTCCGGAAACGTTTTGCCTACCACCCGCACCGCCCCGCTCCGCCCGTTCAGTCTCGCGCCATGGCACTCGGGGCATTCTCCGCTCACCATAAACGTCGTCAGCCGCGCGCGAAAACCTTCGCTGTCGGTGTGCCGAAAGCTCTCCTCGAGATCCGCGATCACGCCGGTAAACGGCATCGCCTTCGCTTCGCGCATCCGCCGCATTTTGAAGGCAAACTCGCGTTCGCCCGCCCCGTGCAAAATCGCCTCACGGGTCTTCTGGGGCAGATCCTTCCACGGCGTATCGGCGTCGAAGGGCAACTGTTCGGCCAACTGCTTCAGCAGGGAGTTGTGCTTGATGATCAGGTTTTTTCCGCCGATGCGCCAGGGCTTGAGCGCGCCGCCGCGCACTGATTTGTCCGGGTCGGCCACGATCAGCTCCGGCACGAACCGCAGCTTCCGGCCGAGCCCGCCGCAGGTTCCGCACGCCCCGTCACTGTGGTTGAATGAAAAATGGCGCGGTGTGAGCTTTTCGAAAACATCCCCGCAGATCTCGCAGGCGAGCGACTGGCTGAGCGCCACCTCGCGCCACGGCGCCTCGGCGGTTTTCTGCGCCAGCACAATCACCCGATCTTTTCCCTCGCGAAACGCCAGCTCCAGCGAATCTGCGAGCCGGCTGCGTTGGTCCACGGTCGCCACCAATCGGTCGATGACCAATTCCACCGTCAGCTCCTTAGTGCCCGCACCGGGCGGGATCAGCTTGGGGTCGTCGAGATTCTTAATCTCGCCGTTGAGCCGCACCCGTTGAAACCCCCGCAGCCGCACGCGCGGCAACTCATCGCGCAGCACACTCGGCTTCGCCCGCATGAAAGGCGCCAGCAGCACCACCCGTTCT
>CAMBRG010000188.1 GCA_945869845.1 Opitutus sp. GAS368
AGCGAACAGATCAGACCATGAGGGTGACTCAGGATGCCGTGCGTAGGAGCCCGCTTGCGGGCGATTCGAGGCTGTGACGTTCACCCCACCCTCGTCATATCGCCCGCAAGCGGGCTCCTACCCCGGAGGCCGTACCCCATTTTGATCCGGCTTAATTCGTGTCCATTCGCGGTTAAACTGCCGGGGGTACCCGCGATCGCAGGCGCAGCTCAGGCCGTGGTCAGCCCGCGCGTGATCGCCATCGCCCCAGCGGGGAAAGCGTAGGGCACACCCTCGCGCGTTTCCCCCAAAAAGAGATTGCGCGCGCTCGGGTGAGAACGAATTCTCGCGCGATAAACATATGGCACGGGTGATGTTGATTTCCGCTTGAGTACCCCACCCCCAATTTTGGCGGGTGCGGCCAAACCCGTGCTGAGCGAAATCGAGCTGCGACAACGCATCGAAGCCTGCCCCAAGCTGGCGTCGTTACGCAGCATCCACGGCGCCCTCGCCGACCTCCTCCGCAACCACCACTCGCAAGCCGGCCAATTCGCGGAGATCATCGCGCGCGATCCTTCCCTCACCGCCCGGCTGCTGCGCATGGTCAACAGCGTGTACTTCGGCCTCGGCACCCAAGTCGGCACCATCGAGGACGCCGTCCTCTACCTCGGCCTCCGCCAAATCCGCTCGCTCGCCCTGGCCACGCCGGTCCTCGAAGACATGAGCGCCATGGGCACAAGCGACCCCAAAGTATCCTGGCGCGATTTCTGGTTGCACACGCTCGCCTGCGCCTTCGCCACCCGCGACCTCCTCAACCAGTCCGAGGTAGCCGTCGACGACGATACCGACTACATCACCGGCCTGCTCCAAAACGTCGGGAAGGTCGTCATGGCCAAAGTGTTTCCCGCCGAATTTGCCCAACTCACCCAGACGGCTTACGAAAACGAAGCCGAAGTCCTCGCCGCCGAGCGCGCCCTGCTCGGCTGGGACCACGCGGCGATCGGCGCGTACTACCTCGAAAACCATAAAATCTCGGCGGAAATCGTCGAAGCCGTCCGCTTCCATCACGATCCGCTCCACGCCCCCGCGCGCAAACACCTCGCCGCCGCCACCCATCTCGCCGACGGCTACGCGCGCCTCGCCGGCCTCGCGGGCGGCGTCGAGTCACGCCCCGCCCCCACGGAAGACGAGCTCATCGCCGACCCGTGCGCCGCCCTGATCTGGGGTGACGAGCCAGCCGCCCGTGCCGCGCAGATGCGTCCGATCACCGACAGCATGCGTCGCCTCCCTGAGTTAGTGAACGCCCTGCTCTGATCCGCCCCGCACCGCTGATGAAGCCGATCACCGCCGCCCTTTCCTCGCCCGACCTCGCGCCTTGGCACGGGAGCAACGAACTCGCGCTCATCGTCAGCGACGCCGGCGCCGTCCTCGCGGCCAACCTCGCCTTCGCCCGCAAAGTAGGCCTCAGCCCAGAGGCGTGCCTCGGCCGCGCCGCCGCCAGTTGGTGCCCGCCGGAAGAACAATCCGCCTTCATGGCCCGCCTCACCGCGCTCACCGCCAAGCCCAAAGCGAGCGCCTTCGACCAACGCTGGCAATCGGTCCAAGGCTGGCGCTGGATCGATTGGGAAACCACGCGCGTGACCGGCGGCCTCCGCCTCATCGGCCGCGATGTTTCCCGCCACCGGCTCACCGAGGGCCACCTCGCCAAGCTTTCCCAAGCCGTCGAGCAAGCTCCCGTCGGCATCTTACTCACCTCGCCCACCGGCCACGTGCAGTACATGAACGCGGCCTACAGCGACTACTCCGGCTTCACCCTCGAGGACGCCCTCGAAGCCGATCTACCCATTTTGAGCGAAGGTCACCCGAGCGACGCCTCGTACCGCCAATTTTGCGCGACCGTCGCCGCCGGCTCCGTGTGGCAAGGCACGCTCCACTGCCCGACCAAGGACGGTCGCCTGATCTGGGAACGCGTGATGGTCTCGCCGGCTATGGACGCCCAAGGCGGCGTGAGCCACCTGCTCTGCATCCGGGAAAATCTCACCGCGCAACGCGAGCTCGAGGAAAAACTCGCGCGCGCCGAGCGCCGCCTCGACGACGAGCTCACGAACGCGCCCGGCGACAGCTTCGGCGAGGAAGCGTTGCTTACGTTGCAGGGCGCCGCCGCGTGGTCGAGCGAAGCCGCGAGCCTCAAAAAAGGCGCCAAAGCTACGCTCGCCCGAATCGCGCGCGTCACCGGCGACATCGCCCAGCGCCTGCAAGCCCGCGAACCGCGCGGCGCCAGCGAAGGTGCGGCCGTGTCACTCACAAGTTTGGTGGACGCTTGCGCCCGCTCGCTGCGCCCTGCCCTGCCCGCCGGCCGGAGCATCGCGGTAAAAAACATAGGTTCGGTGCCCCGCGTGGCCGGTGAAACCTGGCCGTGGATCCACGCGTTGAGCCTGGCCACCAAACATTTTTTCTCCGGCGCGGAACCGACCGTCGCGGTCACGCTGACGACGCGGCACGTCAAAGGCCGCAAAACGAGCGCCACGCGTGCCGGCGTGGTCCAATTGGAAATCAAACGACGCGCGGGCCATGGCCGCCGCGTGTTGGATGGGCCGGATGAATCGCTGTTTCGCGATTCCGATCTGGCCTTCATCGCCGGCGTCGTGACGCAGGCCGGTGGTCGAATCGTCTCCGGGTTTGAAAACCCTTGGATCGACGATTTGCGAATCGAATTGCCCGCCGTAGCCGAGTGAGCGCGGATAATCCATAAAGCGGCAGTTGAACCGCGAATAGACACGAATGGACGCGAATCCCAAACCGATGAGAGCAGCGATTGATTCAGTGTAGGGCCTCACCTTGCGTGAGGCCGTTTGTTCTGCGGCGCCCGACACCCTGAACGGCCCGACACGAGGTCGGGCCCTACACCGATGCGAAATTGTAGGGCCTCTCCTTGCGTGAGGCCGTCCCCCATCCTGATCCGTTTTAATTCGTGTCCATTCGTGTCCATTCGCGGTTAAAAAACCACGAGGGTTGGCCTGCTGCGGGCTCCTCCGCACGGGAACCGCAGTGAAGCTACTGGTATTAATTGCTGCCGGGGACCGACGAAGGGGCCGCCGGTTTGGCTGCCAGCATCGGCATCGCCAATTTGGGCAGCGTGAATTTCGGAGCGACGGCCATGCCGGCGCCACGATTGCTACGGGCGAGATCGGTTAAGACCTCTTTACGCACAATCGAAATTTCGCGCGGTGCGGCGATCCCGAGCTTCACCAGATCGCCTTCGATCCGAGAGATGAAGACCTCGATGTTACCACCGATCACGACGCATTCGTTAACCTTACGAGATAGAACCAACATGGTATTAAGCCTCCCCTAAGATGTATGGGGTGCGATAGCCCATGTAGTTGGAAATCACGACCTGCTTCGCTTGCAGGGTGCGGCGGTTGACCACGATCGGGCCGGTGAGGTTCACGCTCGCGCTGGCCGGAACGGTGTCGCGCAAGGTGACGATGTTGAGCACGAAAGCATCGCCAGAGGCGGTGATTTCGAGTTCGTCGGCGTCTTGGTCAAACAGCTCGGGGCTGTAGTTTTTAACAAAGCCGTTGGGCTCGATCACCAGGAAGTTAATCGGTTCGGCGAGGCCCTCGAAGCTGAGCCACATGAAGGGCTCTTGATCGGGCAATTTTTGCAAGGTAGCAACCTTCGCGTCCGGCAAACCCACGAGCCCCTGAGGGAACTCGAGTTTTAGCGGCAGCTCCAGTTGACCGGTGTCCACCGTGTAACTCACGGCGCCATACGTCTGTTCGGTTTGCATTAACATAAAATTAAAAAGTCAGATTTGGAAGGGAGGTTTATTTGAGATAATCGAGGAGCGAGAGCTTGAAGAGATTGGCCGTGGAGCTGAGCGCGGCTTGGTAAGAGGTCTGGGTCTCGGTGAGGCGAATCATCGAGGTGGCCATATCGGCATCCGTATCGCCGGAAATGAGGCGCTGCAGATCGCTGGCGCGGCTGGTGAGTTGAGCTTGGTTAGACTCGATGCGCGTCTGGACCGCGGCGACGGTACCGATGGCGTTGATGAAGGTGTCTTCGTTGTCGGCCATCGTGGCATTCATGGCCACGACCGTGGTGTTATCACCGGTCGCCAAGGCGTCGCGCAGGGTGACCACGTTGTTCAGAAAAGCGGCGATTTCCGGGTTGGTCGTCGCGGCGCCAGGCGAAGGTGAGACGGCGCGGCCATCGCCCATCGGGACGGTGGCATCTTGATCGTTGCCCACGTAGGCGACCGTGGTGATCGCGCCGGCGGCGTCACGCGTAGCCGTGTACGGCTGCGTATCAACGGCGGTCCCGGCAAAAATGTAATCGGCGCCAAAGCGTGAGTTGGCGACGTTGGTGGCCTGCTCGAGCAGTTGCGAAACCTCTGCACCGTAAGCGGCCATGCTCTGCGGACCGGCGCCGGCGGAGAGCGAGGTCAACTCGCTGATGCGGCTCGCGATCTTCTGCATCTGCGTAAGCGCGGTGAGCGAAGACTCGGAACGCGATTTGGCCATCGACGCGGCGGACTGATAATTGCCCACGCGCTCTGCTTCCATCTGGCGGTTGAGCACGCGACTGGTCGCGGCGGGGTCATCGCTGGGCTTGAGCAAGCGGCGACCGGTGGCGATGGTTTGATGCAGACGCGCCTGCTCTTCACTGAG
>CAMBRG010000189.1 GCA_945869845.1 Opitutus sp. GAS368
GGCACTACATCGCTCCAAAAAATCAACTTCCCTCGTAAACCGCCCCGCTGGAAAAATCGCTCTCCTCTGAAACTATTTTCACTCCCTGCTCCAACTGCGGAACTCGGGCTAATCACTAGAATTTTACGTGACTGCTAGGCGAACCAGCGAAGGACGCACTCTGCGGCACGGAAGCGCTTAGCCGCGCCCAAAAAAAAATTGCCTCCAACCGCGATTGCTTCAGCGCCTTCGACTGCCTCTTCGGCGCGGCCAAACTCAATTCAGGCTACCGTGGAACCGAAGTGGCGGACCGGCTCTCGCTCAGACCGCCGCGCTCGAACGCCCATTCATCCCACCCTCTTCACGCCTTTCACATTCCACTTGGTGATCGTGAGGCCCTTCGCGCTGCGGCTGCTGACGGGCACCGCCGCGAGGTCGAAGTCGAGCTCGCGCACGCGCGCGCCACCGCGGCCGTCGAGCGAAATGTGCAGCTTTTGCGGCATCGCTTTCTCGGTCGGACTCACGTCGAGGTAGAGCACCTTCGAGCCTTCGCTCGGCACCAGCGGGTAAAGTTTGTCGCGCGAGAGGCCGCCGATCTGGAAGCGTTTCGCGAACGCCTTCCCCGACGCGCCGTCTTGGTAGACCATCGTATAGAAATTCTTGTCCCCATCGGCCGCGATGATCGCGCAATGGATGATGTTGCGGCCCATGAAAACCTTGTCGGCCACCTTGGTCACCTTGAGCGAGCCGTCGCCCATGAGGCAGAGCGCGCTGTCGAGCACGGAGCATTCCTGGACAAACTCGTGTTGCCGCCAGTTGAGGCCGATGAATCCTTCCTCGCGGTTGACGTAGAGCCGCTGGTTCACGGAGACGACCTGCGCGGCGTTGATCTGCTCGATTTCATCGTAGGTCGTGCGGCGCTTGTGGCCCTTGCCGTATTTTTCCTGGAGCGTCTCGAACCACTTCACGGCGTAATCGGTGAGGTGCTTGAGGTGGTGCTTCACCTCTTTCATTTCGGCCTCCGTCTTCTTCATGGCCTCGTCGGCCTGGAAACGGTTGTAGGCCGAGATGCGCTTGATCCGGATTTCGGTGAGGCGCGCGAGGTCGTCGTCGATCACGTCGCGGCGCAATTGCTTTAGAAACGGCTTCAGGCCCTCCCGGATTTCGGACATCACTTCTTCCCACGTCGTCGATTTCTCGATGCGGCGGTAGATGCGCTCCTCAATAAAAATCCGCTCCAGCGAGTCCCAATGCCACTGCTGCTCGAGTTCGCCGAGGCGGATCTCCAGCTCGCGCTTCAGCAGCGCCTTGGTCTGATCCACGCTGCGGCGCAGGATTTCTTTCACGCCGAGGAATTGCGGCTTGTCGTCCTCGATCACGCAGGCCGCCGGCGAGAGCGCCAGCTGGCAGTTCGTGAACACGTAGAGCTGCTGGATGATTTTCTCCGCGTCGGCGCCGGCGGGCAGGTGCACGAGGATTTCTACGGCGTCGGCCGTGTTGTCGTCCACGTGCTTGATCTTGATTTTGCCCTTCGCGTTGGCGGCGAGGATCGACTCGATGAGCGACTCGGTCGTCGCGCCGTAGGGCAGTTCGGTGATCGCGAGCAGATACTTGGAGCGCGCCTCGATCTTGGCGCGGACTTTCACTTTTCCGCCGCGTTCGCCGTCATTGTAGTCGGCAAAGTCGGCGATACCTCCCGTGGGAAAATCCGGATAGATGCGAAATGTTTTCCCCTGCAGATGGTTGATCGCGGCGCGGCAGAGGTCGTTGAAATTGTGCGGGAGAATCTTCGTCGCGAGACCGACCGCAATGCCCTCGGCGCCCTCGAGCAGGACGATGGGAAACTTTGCCGGCAACGACACCGGCTCCTGCGCGCGGCCGTCGTAGCTGAGCTGCCAGGTGGTGGTCTTGGGATTGAAGAGCACGTCCTTCGCAAAATTCGTGAGGCGCGCCTCGATGTAACGCGGCGCCGCCGCATCGTCGCCCGTGAGCGTATTGCCAAAATTACCCTGCGGCTCGATCAGGAAGGCACGTTGCGCGATGCCCACGAGCGCGGCGCCGATGGAGGCGTCGCCGTGCGGGTGGAGCGACATCGCGCGACCGACGACGTTGGCAACTTTGTGAAAACGCCCGTCGTCCATATCCCACAACGTATGAAGGATTCGGCGCTGCACGGGCTTCAACCCGTCGTCGATGTGGGGCACGGCACGGTCGAGGATCACGTAGCTCGCGTATTCGAGAAACCACGAGCGGTAGTGCTTCACGAGCGGCGCATCGGGGGAATTTTTCTCGGGGACTTTGGCGACCTCGAGGGCGGCGGGCGCCGATTCGGCCGCCGCGGGGGCCGGCTCCATGGGAGCAGCCAGGGCGGGCGCGGCAGGCGCGACGATGGGCTCGCCGCTCAGCGGCAGCTTAGGTTGATCGGAGGGCTTCGGTGTTTTCTTCTTGGGCATTGCAGAGGTGGATCAGGTAGCGAGGACGAGGCCGTGCGGCACGAACAGCCGAAAATCATCGACGTTGCGCGAGGCGAGTTCGGCGCCGGCGGAAATCGCCGCCGCGGCGATCATGCAGTCGAAACGCAGCGCGCGCCGGCGACCCACCGCGCTGTAAAGGCGAGCCGCCAGCTCGGCTTCATTCGGCGTGAATGCCACGATGCGCTCATCGAGCGCGTGTCGGATAGACTCGACCGCCGGCGCCGAGACCGGTCCGCTAACGAACTCCATCCACGCGATCGACGAGGTGGCCAACTGCTCGCCCGCGCCCAGCCAACGCTGCAAGTCGGCGTCTTCGGCCGAGCCCGCTTGGTTACCAAGAATCAAGTAATTCGTGTCGAGATGGATCACGGCGACCGTTCACCCCAAGCCTTTTGGTCTTCGCGCAATTCCTTCAAATAGATCTCAGCCTTTCGGGCGTAGTCTGGATCGCGCGCCGTGATTTCTTGCGCCCGCCGCAGGGCCGCGAGCGCCGTTTCGTTCACGGCTTTCGGCGCGGGCGGAACCAAATCCGCAACTTTTTCACCCCGATAGGTAAGCTCCATGCGTTCACCCCGTCGAAGGGATTTCACAATACCCTCCAAATCGTTGCGCAAATCGACGGCTGAAATGGTTCTCATGAGTTGAAGTTGATGTTGATGTTCACCTTCAAGTTGAGGTCAAGGGGATCCTTAGCGGGGGTTATGCCACGTCGTGTCAGAGCCTCCCCAACTCAGCCAACGCTGCCGCCAACTCCGGATCACGGCCCGCCCGCCAATCCGCCAACGTCGCCGCCGGGACCGCGACATCCGGCTCAACGCCGCGCCCTTCGAGCCGTTCGCCGTCCACGCCGATGTAGTCCTGAATCGGAACCTGCAACCGCCCGCCGCCGGGCAGACCGTAAAACCGCGAAACAATCACCGCCCCCGCCGTGCGCCGGCCAATCAACGTCGCGCGTTTCTCGTGCTTCATGACGTGCGCGAAAATCTCCGACGCACTGGCCGAGCCCGGTCCGATCAACACCGCCACGCGGCCGGCATAGCGCGCCGAAAGCAGCGCGAAGCCGCTCGATTCGCGCTCTTTGCCATCCCGCCGCACAAACCGTCCCATCGGCACGGGTTCACGCCGGTCGAAAAATTCCTGCACCACCATCGCGTTCGCGGCCACCATTCCCCCCGGATTCTGCCGCAGGTCCACCACCACCCCTGGCGCGGCGCGGTGGGCCTTCAACTCCGCGCTCAACCAACGCAGATTCGCAAAACTAAAACTGTCGAAACGCAGGTAACGAAAGCCCCCGGGCAGCTCCCGCGCGACCTGCCGGTCAAAATCGAGCAGCCGGGGCTCCAGCGCCCTAGTCACGAGCCGGTCCTGCTGATCGAGAAACTCAAACGTCACCGGCTGACCGAGCCGACTGATGCTGCGCTCCTGGGGATTGATCGGCTGACCGTCACGCGAGCGCCCGATCCAGCCCACCTGCACGCCCGCCATCGCCGCCGCGCCGTCGGGCAACACATCGGTCACCACAAATTGTCCTTCAATCCGCACCCAACGCAGACCCACCGCCGCCTGGTGATCGCTAATCATTTCGTGGACGTCTCTCGGCGCCAACGGCGAGAGATGCGACTGCGGCAACTCGGCGCACAGTTTTTGCAGCACCCGATACAATGCCGCGTCATCCGGCGCCGCCTGCGCCTCAGTCCGGTATCTTCCGCGCATCGCCGCCCAATCCACCCCGAGAAACGCTCGGTCGAAATACTTTTCGTTCACCAGCTCCCACGCCCGATCATACACGCGCAGGTTGAGCGTCGCCCGCGCCTCTGCCGCCAGCGCCGCCGGTTCGCGATACTCGGTCGGAATCGTCGCGCAACCGGCCAGCCCCAAAACCGCCGCCGCAAGCGCCGCAATCAACTTGAGCCGTGCGCGCTTCATCGGAAAATCTCCCGCATCCGCACCACCTGCGCGCCCGCCGCCCGAGCGATCGCCGCGAACTCCGCCGACACCCGCGCGTCACCCGACACCCTCGCCCAAAACTCCGTCGCCCACGCCGCCGCCTCGTTCCACTCAGACAACTCCACCGGCAACGGCGGCGCCGGAGCGAACGTCGGGGCCGGCGTCGCCTGCCCCGGCACCGGCGCCCACAGCATGGGCAACATGTCGTAAGCCGGCGCGAGCCGCAGCGGCAGCGCATCGCTCA
>CAMBRG010000190.1 GCA_945869845.1 Opitutus sp. GAS368
ATGCAAGCGGATCGAGTGGAGTTTACCAACCGAGGCGAGAGTGATAACGCTCTTACAATCATGAACAATATTGGCGATAGAATTGCCGATATTGGCGGTAAATCTAATCATTTCGACAGTTCAGATCTGACCAAGACCGGCGGGGAGCAATCGCAATGGGCTTATTGGTCGGAAGATGGTAAGAGAATTATTGTATTGAGCAGAGATATGGATTTGCCGGAAGAGGTTGGAATTAGTATCTACAGCTTTGATGCGATGGTTGTTGCGGCCACTGCCCCGACGATCACATCGCAGCCAAGCGCAAGTTCTGTCGCCGTGGGTAGCGCAGCGAGCTTCTCGGTCGTGGCCGATGGAACGGCGCCACTCAGCTATCAATGGAGGAAAGACGGGGTCGCGATTAGCGGCGCGACGTCTTCTACCTACACCATCGCATCGACTAAAACTACAGACGCTGGGAGCTATACTGTAGTAGTGACCAACAGTGCGGGATCTGTGACCAGCAGCGCCGCGACGCTGACGTTGAGCGCGCTTCCTCGCCTGTACAGCCTCGCCGTGCGAACGGCGCTCGAGGCCGATCAAATCTTAATCGTTGGGTTCACCATGTCGGGCGGAGGCAAGAACGTGCTGCTCCGCGCCGTTGGCCCCACGCTCGGCGCGTTCGGCGTGCCCGGGACCATGGTGGACCCGAAGCTCGATCTGTACAGTGGTTCAACCCTCATTACCTCCAATGACAACTGGGGCGGTAGTCCGAGTCTGGCCGCAACCTTCACGTCGGCAGGTGCATTCGCCTACGCCTCGGCCACCAGTCTCGATGCGGCTTTGGTTGCCTCCATTAACGGCGGTCGGACCGCTCACGTTTACGGCCGGACGGCCGGAGCCGTGCTGGTTGAAGGTTATGATGTGGGCACCGGCGATGCCCAAAGATTCACCAGCTTGGCCGCCCGCAACCGAGTCGGCACAGGAGCGAACATCTTGATCGCCGGTTTCAGCCTAGCGGGTGAAGGGATGCGAAACCTGTTAATCCGCGCCGTTGGGCCGACCTTGGGCGCCTTCGGCGTGCCGAGTGTATTGACCGACCCGAAGCTCGAAATTTACCAAAGCAGCGGCGGCAAGATCGGCGAAAACGATAACTGGTCTTCTATGCTCGCGACCGCGTTTTCCTCAGTCGGAGCGTTTCCGCTCACCCAAGGCAGCAAAGATGCCGCCATCACGATTTCTTTGCCCGCTGGTGGTTACACCGTTCAAGTTTCCGGCGTTGATGGCGGTTTGGGTGAAGCGCTGGTTGAGATTTACGAATTGCCGTAATGGGTGCGGGCAACCGAAATTCTTTGCCCACGAAACCCGCGAAAGACACCAAAGTGCCGGGGGCCCATTGGACAAAGGGAAGAATCGAGGAAATCGGACCCGATTCTTTATCCGGAATCGCTGCCCATCGGGGGCTCGGTGAATGCTGGCTGATACCAACGTCCCTTAGTTTCTGGAGGTTTTTCGTAGGCCGTCCGCTTGCGGACGCTCCGAGCGCCTGCAAGCAGGCGGCCTACCGCCTGAAGTCTAAATATAATCAGGCGTCGGTATAGCACCCACAGCGGTTGAGTTTCGGGGCCCCATCTTTCTGACCCTATTTTTTTGACCTTCCCGGGCCTTTTCCGACCAAGCGTCGGTCAGAAAAATGGGGTCAGGAAAATGCCGAACCTTCGATCTGTCCACCGGCAACAGCGAGGAACCCCAACGACGCTTAGTTTTTAGAGGTTTTTCGCAGGCCGTCCGCTTGCGGACGCTCCGAGCGCCTGCTTGCAGGCGGCCTACCGCCTGAAGTCTAAATATAATCAGGCGTCGGTATAACACCCACAGCGATTGAGTTTCGGGGACCCATCTTTTTGACCCGATCTTTCTGACTTTCCCGGGCCTTTTCCGACCAAGCGTCGGTCAGAAAAATGGGGTCAGGAAAATGCCAAACCTTCGATCTGCCCACCGGCAACAGCGAGGAACCCCAACGTCCCTTAATTTTTAGAGGCTTGTCATGGCGAGGTGCGCGAAGCGCGCCGTGGCAATCCAGCTGGATTGCTTCGGCGCTGCGCTTCTCGCAACGACAGGCGGTTGATCAACCGCCGTTGGTCTGAGGCGGAGCGGCGGTCATTTGTTTTTGAGCCAAGTGATTTCGATCTCTTTTTCCACCGCTTTAAAATCAGTGTCGGCGGTCACGAGTTCGGCTTTCCGCAATTTGGCCAAGGCGGCGGCAAAACCGTCGGCCAAGGCGAGTAAACCGGCCGCTTTGTAGCCGGCCGCTAGCTCGGCCAAATCCTTGTCGGCCGGCACAACGGACAATGGCCCGCTCGCCGCCAGCCGGCGCGCCGCGCTCAAACCGGCGGTCCCTTGGCGTCTCTCGATGCGATAGAGGATCTCCGCCCAATTCACGGCCGTCATAAGCAACGGTTGATCGGCCGTAGTGGCGCGGTGGAAAAGTGCACGCATCTCATCCACGCCGGGCTCGCCGTAAAACATCGCGAGCAGGGCAGAAGCATCGAGCACGACGGGTTTCATGATTTGCGCCGGTCACCGGCGATCTTGCGGTCCTCCTGCGCCCGCTCCTTGGCCCGGTCGTCGAGGAGTTCCTGCACGGCGGACTTTTCGCCGGGTTTCGTCTTAAATAGGCCGCAGAACGAATCGATGAATTCACGGGTGACCGGCTGGATCACGATGTTTCCGTTGGCCTCGGTGAAGTTCAGGCGGGTGCCGGCCTTAATCCCAAACTTGCGCCGGAGACGGGCAGGCACGACCACTTGGCCTTTGGAGGTAACGTAAGCTGATTCCGCTACAGTATACATTTCACAAAAATCGTAATTTTTTAAAAAGTAAGGCAATAAAAAAGAGTAAGACAGGAATTAACACCCACAGCGGTTGAGTTTCGGGGCCCCATCTTTTTGACCCGATCTTTCTGACCTTCCCGGGCCTTTTCCGGCCAAGCGTCGGTCAGAAAAATGGGGTCAGAAAAATGCCGAATATTCGATCTGCCCACCGGCAACAGCGACGAGCTCCAACGGCCCTTAATTTTTAGAGGTTTGTCATGGCGAGGTGCGCGAAGCGCGCCGTGGCAATCCAGTGGATTGCCTCGTCGCTGCGCTTCTCGCAGTGACAGGCGGTTGATCAACCGCCGTTGGTCTGAGATCTAAATGACCAGGGCTTTCGTGAGCACCCAAATTTAGAACTGCCCAGACACACCTAAGTTGAGGCTGAGCGAGCCGATCGTTAAAGTGGTCGGCCGCGTCGAGACGAAACGATAGCGCTCGGGTCCTTCCTCAAAAATGTTGCTGGCATCCAGGTAGAGCGTCGTGTTCGGCCTTAATTTGTAAGTGGCACCCGCATTCACGGTCCGCAAATCCCGGCGATAGACATCGGCCGCGCGCGTCACCGTGGAGAAGGTGAGGATGTGCTCGCCGGTGAAGTTGACCGATGCGGAGGCTCCCCACTTTTTGTAGTTCCAGAGCAGGCGGAGATTGGCGGCGCGTGGAATAAAGTTCGGGACTTGTTTGGTGCTGCGTTCTTGGGTGCCCGCGAATTTCCCTTCGGTTTCAAGGTGCGTGTAGTTAGCTGCGATCGTTAGGCCTTTGAGCAGGCCGGGTAGAAAGGACAGCCGTTGCCGGTAGTCCGCCTCGAAGCCGTCGACTTCAGCGCTGCCCGCGTTGGCGCGCGTGGTGAGCGTGTATCCCGCGAAGTTACCCTCAAAGCCGTTATCGGGTCCGCTCGCTACGATTTCACCGCCCCGCGTGATGATGTAATCGGAAATTTGTTTACGAAAATAGCCGACGGTGAAGATACCGGTTTCCTTGAAGTAATATTCGAGCTTCAGGTCGATGTTCTTGGCAAATTGGGGTTTCAGCGCGGGATTGCCGGCGGATACCGTCATCGTTTGATCGTTGAACGAGATCGCTGGTACGAGGTCGGCGAGTCCGGCGCGGCCGTAGCTGGTGGACCAGCTGCCGCGAGCTTTCAGATTGGCTGAAAGATCGTAGGCGAGGTGGACGCTCGGAAAGGCTTTGGTGTAGCTGCCTGCAGTCGTTTGGGACCCGAAATCCCGCGCGGCCCGTTTGAACGGATCCGGCTCCGCGGCGGCTGCGGTCGTGCGGTAACGGACGTAAGTAAAGGTATCGACGTCGACTTTTTCAACGCGCACGCCGCCGAGGACCGTGAAGCGCTTAAAAGGTTGGGCGGAAGCCTGCAAGTACCCGGCGTCGACCGCTTCTTCCATGATCCGGCGGCTGGTGTAGGGCGAGTTGGCGGCAAAGACAAAGTCTTCGGTCCAGAGCGCGGGGTTGTTCAGGTCGCGGGAAACGGAGTCGGGCTTGAAGACGGGCAAACGGGTGCCGCTGTGTTGTTCTTCAAAACGAGTCAGCGGCATGAGGTCGAAACCTTGGAGCGGCTGGAGGACGGTGACCGGACCGCCAGCGACGGCGTTGCGATTCCAGCGGCGGGGCGCGACTTGGCGGTTGTTCACGCGGCGATTCACCGTGTCGACGCCCGTCTTGAGCGTGATCGGCAGCTGGGTCGGCAAGAGATACTGCGCGTTGTAGGTGCCACTGACCTCGTTCGTGTCGGTCACGGTATCGCGTTTGGTGTAGACTAAATTGGCGGTGTAACTGGCCGGGT
>CAMBRG010000191.1 GCA_945869845.1 Opitutus sp. GAS368
CCGATCATGCCTCCGACGTTGTAAACTTCTTCAACACCAGCAGCACGGGTCTCGCCTCTGCTTTTGTGACCAAGTTGGACAGTTACGCAGGCTCCACCGGCACGGGCGGGTTGCTCAATACTAAGATTGAATCGTACGGCACAGCTAACACGGGCCTCGATACTCAGATCGCGGCCCTTGATCGTTATCTTGCGCAGCGCCGATCGCAGCTTGAGTCGGGTTTTATGGTGATGGAAAACGCCCAATCCAAACTCAAGCAGATGCAGACCCAGCTCACCAACGCATTTCCCAATAAATAAATGACCGCTCCCCTTTTTCAATTTGGGCTTAGACTGGCGCTGCTCTTGACGGGCGCAGCGAGTGCTTGGGCGGCGCAGTGGCCCTCGATTCCCTACAGCGGTTTTGAGGTGCAGCGCTGGCGTACGCCGCCGGCGTATCAGCCGGAAAATATTTTTGCCGCCAAGGTCTGGCCGGTCGGCGTGAAGCGCGTGGCGGTCTTGCCCGTCGCGACTTTACTTGCGGATGTGCCAGCGGATTATTTCTCCGCTCACGACCCCGTATGGCTTTCGGCCTTACAAGCCTCGTATCGCGCCGAATTTGTCGCCGTCACCCGCGCGGAGCTGCTCCGCTGGACGGGGCGGGTGAGCTTTTCCACCACGTATCCGCTGCCGCCCGATTTGCTCGCGCGCATCGTGGAGCACACGGGGGCGGAGGCCGTGGCCTTCCTCGAGGTGACGCATTTCAGTCCCTATGGCTCGCAGACGATCGGCCTGCGCGGCCGCATCATGGAACTGACGCCCAATCGCGCGATTTGGGCTTTCGAAGAGACCATCCAAGCCGACGAAGCAGGCACCGCGCAGATGTTTCGCGAAGGTTTGGGGCGCCAAGATCATCTTTTATCGTCCAGTTCTGCGCTCGCTGGAATCCGCATAAGCCCCATTAAAATAGTGACTTACGTCGCACGGGTACTGGTGAAAACCCTCCCGCCCCGACAATGAGTGAATTTTTCTCCTTAAGTACGGCGAATCTGTGCCGTAGCTCTTTATTGAAACCGCTACTTTTATTTATACAAAAGGAATCACCATGATCTCAGGCATCTCAGGATCCTCCACCACGCCGCTCCAAGGTAGCGGCTCCGGGGTCGCGCGTGCCACCACGCCACCACCCCCACCTCCGCCCGCCGCAGACGTTTCTTCGCCGGCCGTCAGCCAGCAGGCCGCATTTACCGCCCAAGTCGCCGCTCAGCCCACGGTGCGCCCCGAGCAAGTCGAGCGCGCCAAGCAGCTCCTCTCCTCGCCGAACTATCCCCCGCGCGCGATCGTGGAGGCCGTCTCTAAGCTCATCGCGGACAGCCAGCACGAATAACTAGTTTTTACTTTCTCCCAAAAAATTTTATATGGTCGCTTTTAGAAACGGAATCAATCCTTACAGGACGGCCGCGGTGATGACTGCCAGTCCGGGGCAGCTGGTCGTCATGATGTATGATGGGGTGCTGAAATTTGTCTCCGTCGCTCGCGCGGGCTGCGCGTTGCCGGAGGCCGATCCCCAACGCCTATCGATGGTCCAGGAAGGCGTGAAGCGCTCGCTCGCGATCATCGACGAGCTACGCATCACCCTCGACAAAGATAATGGCGGCGAATACGCCGAAAATTTAGATCGGCTCTACGATTATTACTCACGTCGCCTTTTGAAGGCACAGATCACTTTGGACGATGCGCCCCTCGCCGAGGTGGAAAAACTCGTCGGGACGCTCCGTGAAGGTTGGGCGCAGATGCTCGTCGCGCAGGCGCAGGGCCATAGCCCGACCTGAGGTATCCTCCGTGAGTGCGGCTGCGATCAACGATGCCTTGTCGGAGCTGGAGGCGTTGTCCCGCACTCAAGCGGAGACGGAGTCCCGCGCGGAGTGGACGGAATCGATCGACCGCCTAGAGGCTGAAGCTGCGGCCATATCGCGCTTGCTTGGCGTGGCCGCGACGGTGCGGGCGGCGGGTTCGGAAATCGCGGCGCGGATTGATGCGGTGGTGGCGGCCTACGGTGAGCGCATCGCGAATATCGAGCGCCAGAAAATGGAAAACCGCGATGAGCTGCGCTCGCTGGGCGCGGCGCGGAAGTTGGCCCGCTCGACCTTGTTGTCGTATTCGCGGGTGTGAGTGCGTCGGCCCTGAGGGGTCGAGCTGGCTTGATCCCGAAGAACGGTCGTAGAACCTAAATTCGGCAGTGGGTTAACCGCTAATCTTCGCTAATTCCCGCTAATTCCTGAGGAGGAATTGTTCCGGAAGTGGAGTGGTCGCATTGCCTCACGTAACGCTGTTACCGGTTGCCTCACGAGAGATGTTACCAGCCGAAGTGGATCGCTTAAACATACATAAGGATGAGCGGGGGTGCAGGGGGCCGCAGGCCCCCGCTTTTGGTTTGGGAGGGAAGATGTGACTGCGGAAGGGACGTGCGTGGGAGCCTGCACCTTCGATGTGCACGATTTTGGCGGGCACTTATGGCTGAACGTTGACGTCGGACGTGCCAGCCAAAGGTTGAGTCTGGAGATCAAATACGAGTTTGCGAACGGCCTCCGCTCGCCACGCCTTAAGGCGACGTTGCAGGGTCCGAAGTTGGCCGACAGCATAGCGGTCCGGATTCTTTACCTGCAACGCGAGGAACAGGTCCTTTGCGGTCTGATCTGGATTCGCGTCGAGAAGTCGGCAGATTTCCGGCCATTCGGTTTCAAACGGATCCTTACGCGTGCGTCGCCAAACATGTGTCGGCGACACACGATACATTCGTCGACCTATGACCACACCGCGGGCCACAGCGACTTCGCGCCAGGCACGCACTCGGCGGTGTAGCGAGGACTCCTGATTGGATTCGTAACGGCCCGGATAAAGCGCCTGTAGTTGCGCGAGGATCATCGCCGCATTCATGTTCGGACAGGCCTCAAGCCACCGCGTAATCTGGGGCCACACCGTAACGAACGCGTGGGCCCTCTTTCGGCGACGAACAAAGGCGCGCGGCGGCTGGCAAAGACGGGCGGTGCCCGTTTGAGCTTCGTCAAGGGTCGCGATTTTCAAGAGGCTACCGCCCGCTGCATCGGGCGTCGTCTTCGACGCGGTGACCAACGGCTCAGGCATTTGGTGGTTTGGGATTACACGGGTAAGGGGCTGAGGCGGCGGCGGCGATGCGGCCTTCGGGATCTGCGATCCGATCACTGATGCGATAGACCGTTCATATCGGGTTGCCTCCGATCGCGCGGCATGGGTGGGTCGAACTTCTCCGCCACGCCATGCCGTCGACAGTGTTGCCAGGAACCGCGCGAGATCGGGATCGCCGGTCTGTGGCGGTTGCAGTGGTTTACCCTCCGCAAGTGCCGCCAGTTGGTTTTGGCCCGTGCGGATCTCCTCCAGTAGCCGAATCGGATCGAGCATTTCGGCAACTTCTCGGAGTCGGGTTTTGGTGGCGTCGGAGATCGTCGGATGCGCAAGGAGACGTTCGCATGGCGTCGCTGGTGCATGATAGCTCCGTGTGACCGACGCGCCTTCGCGTGTCTTGGCCGAGAGTTTGAACGACGTCTGGAAGAAGTTTACGAAAAACCGCAGCGCCGTGTAGATGCGCGCGAGGCACTGCGCCGCAGCGATGCCCTCATACCGGTGATCGCCAACTGCCTTTCTGACGACGGCGCCATTCTTCTGTTCGATCCACGCTTGGTCGTTCTTCAGCCACGGGCGCGACCGCGTCAGTTCGATGCCGTGCTCGACACTATACGCCACCAAGGCGTCATTGATAAATTCGGTGCCGTTGTCGGTGTCGAGGGCGCGGAGCACGAAAGGCAATCGTGGGCGCAAACGCTCTAGGGTCTGCACGATTAGGGTGCTCTCGCGAAGAGCGAGCGGGGCGCACTCCGTCCATCCTGTCGCGAGGTCGGTTAGAACGAGGGTGTGAATGAAACTGCCTCGCATGCTACCGCCGCAGTGAGCGACGAGATCCATTTCCATCGATCCTGGTGCCGGGTCGCGCCAATCGCTGAACGTGCGCACCGGTATGTGGTGACGCATCGCGGAAACGCTGCGTCGGGGTCTGCGCTTCTTCGTCGGAGCCTTCGCGGAACGTAGCATTCGATCAATCGTGGCGGCGCTCATCGCCAGAAGCTTCCCGCGAATCACCGGTTCCAGTTGCAAGTGCCCGTGTCGCTCAATTGCAGGCAGCAGTGTTCGCAACAGCGGCTCCAGTCGTTTTCCGCAGACCCGATCTGATGCCTCCCACAGCACGATAAGAGCCTCCCGCGCCGCTTCATCATACAACCGAGGTCGCTTGCGGCGGTGGACCTCGTCGCGGGCGTCAGACTGATTGAGCACGCGTAACGCTGACTTAGGGTGGTAGCCAGTAGTCGCGATGAACTCGGCCAGCATCCGACTTTTTTCCTCTCGGTTGGCCGTTGCCTGGTAACGGCGACGCGTAGCGCGCGCCAACTCCTCTCGAGCCTCTTTTGTAATTTCAGTTTCCATAGCGATGGGGATTCGCAGCATGGTAACATTTCTGGTGAGGCAACGACCGCCTTTTAGTAACAGTTAAGGTGAGGCAATGCG
>CAMBRG010000192.1 GCA_945869845.1 Opitutus sp. GAS368
CGGGGCGCGGGGCGCGGGGCGCGGGGTGCGGGGTGCGGGGTGCGGGGTGCGGGGTGCGGGGTGCGGGGTGCGGGGCGCGGGGCGCGGGGCGCGGGGCGCGGGGCGTGGGCGCGGGGCGTGGGCGCGGAGGGCGGGTCGGAGACCCTGCCCTACGGTTTTTTGAAGGGGTAGATGAGGCCGAGGCCACCGCAACGCGGAAGTCGCGAAACGGCTGAGCAAGAGCGTGCGCTCGATCAAGGCGCAGTTGTATGCGGTTTTCGGAAACTCGGGGTCGAGTCGCGGGCGAAGTTGATGGCGATGTTGAGGTGATTCGGGGGCGACGAAAATGAGCGTTTCGGCTGGAGGCAGCGACGTTTTGGCGGATTTCGGACAGTTGTCCGAATCGGGGTTGAAAAATGGTCTCGACGGTGCACGGTTGATCGCATCGGGTTGGGTTTTAGTTCGTCTCCTCCCCGATTCCCAATTGCCGCAACCGCGGCTCTTTCACGCTTCAACCACACATCCCCATGAAAACTTGGTCCCGCAAAGATTTCCTTAAAACGTCCCTCATTGGCAGTGGCGCCGCGCTCGTCGCCGGTTCTTCTCGGCTTTACGGCCAGGTGGCGCCCGCAGCCGGAAGCGCCGCGGGCGACATCCGCGTCGCCGTCGTCGGCATCAACGCACAGGGCGCCGGCCACATGCGCGATTACATCAACAAGCTGCCCGGTGCGCGGCTCGTCGCGCTCTGCGACGTGGACTCCGAGGTCTTGGCCAAGCGCACGGCCGAGTGCGAAAAAGCCGGCGTGAAAGTTGAGACTTACCTCGACTACCGAAAGCTGCTGGAGAACAAAAATATCGATGCGATCGTGCTCGGCACGCCGAATCACCAACATGCGGTCCAGACGATTTGGGGTTTGCAGGCCGGCAAGGATGTTTACGTCGAGAAACCGGTCTCCCACAACGTGTGGGAAGGCCGCCAAGCGGTCGCGGCGGCGGCGAAGTATGCCAAGAACATCGTGCAGGCGGGCACGCAGAACCGTTCGTCGCTCGATATCATGGAGGCCATCGCCTACGTGCGCTCGGGCAAATTGGGCAAAATTCAACACGCGCGCGGTCTGTGCTACAAACTGCGCGAGAGCATCGGCCGCACCACGGGGCCGCAGGCGTTGCCGGCTTCGATCAGTAAAGAAGGTTACGATCTTTGGACGGGTCCGGCGGATCTCACGCCGCCACGGCGCAATGGCCCGCGCGGCGGTCCGGTGCACTACGATTGGCACTGGATCTGGAACTACGGCGGCGGCGATATCACCAACCAAGGCATTCACCAAGTCGACGTCGCGCGCTGGTTCCTCGGCGAGCCCGGCCTGCCGGCGTCGGTGATGAGCGTGGGCGGCCGTTTTGGTTACCAAGATGACGCCGAGACCCCGAACACCCTGATCACGACGTTTGGCTACGCCAAAGCGCCGTTGATTTTTGAAGTGCGCGGCCTGCCCGCCAAAACGGGCATGAAGGCCATGGACGCTTTCCGCGGTTCGCGGGTCGGCGTAATCGTGCAGTGCGAGGGCGGCTACGTCACGGTGGCCGAGACCGGCAACGCGAACATCTACGACAACGACAACAAGCGGATCATGGCTCTCACCAAGGGCGGCAACGGATCGCACCGGGCGAACTTCGTGAAGGCTGTGCAGAACCGCAAAGTCACCGTCGGCCTCATCGAAGAGGCGCATTTCTCCTCGGCGCTCTGCCATATGGGCAATGTTTCTTACCTGCTCGGCGCGGAAAAATCGAATGCGGCCCTGCGCGAGTCGATTGCCTGGGATCTGCCGACGAGCGAGGCCTACAGCCGCACGCTGGATCACTTGCGCGCGAATGACGTGGATCTCGCAACGGCGCAGGTCGTCAAAGGCCCGTTGTTGAATTTTGACAACAAGACCGAAATGTTCGTCGGCTCCGATCAAGTATTGGTCAATGCGGCCAACAAGAGTCCGCTGCACAAGCGCACGGGTCGCGGGGCGTTCTCGATCCCGCAGATCGCTTAATCAGGGGCAAAGATCGGCCAGCTTTCAACGGCGGCGACGGGCCATGGCCCGCGCCGCCGTTTTCTTTTGGCGGAGGACGATATGCCGGCGTGGCCGGGACGTGGTCCCGGAGGACTTCGGTTTACGTTATCGCGGCGATCGCTCGGTCCAGACCTGGGCGAGGTGGAGGAGCGTCTCGACGGCTTTGGCCATGTCTTGCAGGCTCACCCACTCGCGGGGGCTGTGAATCTCGTGCATGCCGCAAAAGAGGTTGGGTGTCGGGAGGCCGCGGGCAGTGAGGTTTGAACCGTCGGTGCCGCCGCGGATAATTTTGGCCACGGGAGTGAGGCCGGCGCGGCGGTAGGCTTCGCCCGCGAAGTCGGCGGGCCGCGGATCGCGTTCGAGGCCGTAGCGCAGGTTGCGATACTGTTCGGCAAACGTGAGGACGCAGCGGGCGCGGGGTTCGACGGTGCGGAGCTCGGCGGTGATTTTTTCGAGGAGGGCGCGATGGGCGGCGAGGCCGGCGAGTTCGAAGTCGCGCAGGATGAGGCGTACGGTGGCGTGCTCGGCCGTGCCGAAAAGTTCGACCGGGTGGATGAAACCGGCGCGGTCGGCGGTGTGCTCGGGCGAGAACTCGGCGGGGAGCGCGGCGACCCAGCGGGCGGCGAGGCGGAGCGCGTTGACCATGACGCCTTTTGCCCAACCGGGGTGCGAGGCGACGCCCTGAATTTCGAGCACGGCGGAATCGGCGTTGAAGGTTTCGAGGTCAATTTCCCCGGGCGATTCGCCGTCGAGGGTGTAGGCGACGGCGGCGCCGAGTTGGGCGAGGTCGAGGTGGGCCATGCCGGCGGCGACTTCCTCGTCGGGGTTAAAGCAGAGACGGATTTTACCGTGGGGAATTTCGGGATGGAGCAAGAGATGCCGGGCGGCGTTCATCACGGTGGCGACGCCGGCTTTGTCGTCGGCCCCGAGGAGGGTTTTGCCGCTGGCGGTGATGAGGTCGTGTCCGAGGACGGTGCAGAGGAGCGGAGTGTTTTCGAGGGTTAGGGTTTGGCTGGGATCGTCGGGCAGAACGATGGGTTGGCCGGCGTAGGCGCGGTGGACGAGCGGGGTGGCGGCGCCGGGGAGGTTGGGCGCGGTGTCGACATGAGCACACCAAGCCATGACGGGAACGGGCTGGGTGACCGTGGCGGGAATGGTCGCGAGCACGTAGCCTTGGGCGGTGAGCGTGACCTCTGTGGCGCCGAGGGCGGTGAGTTCGGCGGTGAGCAGGCGAAGGAGATCCCACTGGCCCGGGGTGGTGGGCGTGGTGGCCGAATGCGCATCGCTGCGGGTGTCGATCTGGACGTAGCGGAGGAAGCGGGCGAGGAGGTCGTCGGAGTCGATGATCATGAAAAGGGAAGGGGAAAGGGTGGGACGCAAAAAAGGCGCGGCCGAAGCAGGCCGCGCCCAAAAGGAGAAGTCAGAGGGTCAGAGCGGCGACTACTTTTTGACGCTGAAGGCGGCGGTGAAGACGGTGGCTTCCCACATGATCTTGATCTCGCCGTTGCCGTCGGGAGTTTTGCCGATGTTGATCGTGAGTTGATCGACGGGAGCAACGAGGCTGCCTTTCACGAGTTCGATGCGCGCGAGGTCGTTCTTTTCGTCCACGGGGGTGCCCCATTTCCCGATGTTGGTGCTGAAGGCGAGTTTCGAGGGGCCGGTGGCGGAAGGCACGATGTAGAGCGTGTAGGCGCCGGCGGGGATGGTCGTGTCGCCGAAAACGAGCGGGCGCTGGGTCAAGAAGAGCGTGGCTTCGTCGGCGCCGAGGCGGTCGGCTTTGTCCCATTTCACGAGACCGCCCCAGATCACGCGTTTCTCGCCGGTCTTCGGGTCTTTGGAAAACGGGCGGCCGTAGGTGATGGAAACCAAGGTGACGTTGGGGCGCTCGCCGATGCGGGCGAAGACGGATTCGTGGGGGCTGACGCGTTTTTGCTGGCCGACGAGGGGAAGCGATCCGACCGCCAGAGCGGCGAACGCGAGGAGAAGCGTGGCGAATTTTTTCATGGGATGGATTTTTGTTTTGGGAAAGGCGGCGGGAGAACCGCCGACCTCGAAGGTGACGGCAAACGGTCCGGGCTTGTCAATTGGCGGGAGCCCGGGGCCGCCCTTGACGCGGGCGGTGTGGTGGGACCGGATGACGGTCTATGGCGCGCAGTGTGGTTCTTGCAGGCACGGTGCGGTGTGAGCGATGTCGGCTCCCGCCGCGTTGGTGCGTGTGCGCGGGGCTGGGGCCGGTAGAGAGCGCGTTGCAGGTCGACGTGTTGATGCACTCGCGGGAACAATGGCGGCCGAGCAGCACGGGGAAACTGATCGAGCGGGTGGTAACGGGGGCGCGGGCGCATGTTTACCGGCGGGAGGCACCGCCGGAACGGGCGACGATCGCCGCGGCGGGACGCGAGCTGTGGATATTGCATCCGCTGGGCGAATCGCTTGCGACCATGACGTTGCCGCCGGCGGCGAACGTGCAGGTGTTGTTGCTC
>CAMBRG010000193.1 GCA_945869845.1 Opitutus sp. GAS368
CTGGATCAGAGTCCGGGCCTCGGTGGAAAGTGAGGTGGACGTGGAGAACTTGCGATCGGCGGCCGATAAAGTGGCTGATGTGCCGAGGAGGATAACTGCGGCGACGAAACGTAGATTTTTGCTGAAGAAAGCGGTGGTCATCGAAGAAAGTTAAGATCGGTTCAACGGGGGAAAGTTGCGGAGAAAATTCGAGGGAGCTTAGTTTCGGGGAGATAAATTTTTTGCCTCGTCGAGCAGTCGCTTTTCGGCGGCGGTGAGCGAGGCCAGACCCGACGTGTTGATCTTGTCGAGGATCCTATCGACCTCGACCCGCAGATCCTGATTGCTGGCGGGGGCAAAATCGACGGGCAAGCTCGGGCCAGGTGGGGTTAAAGCGGATGCGACGGCGGCTCGCCCGGTCGAAAGTAGAGAGCGTTCCGAGTAAAAGTAGGCGTAAAAAATCAGGCCGGTGAGCATCCCGCCCAAGTGAGCGGAGGGCGCGTAGGCAAAAGGCGAAACGGCCGAAGTGAATTCATAAAAGGCACAGCCGGACAGATCGAAGACAACCAAAGCCGAAGCCAACGTCCGGGGCTTCAGGGTGACCGGCACGAAAAAGAAGAGCATAAACCGAATTTCGAGCTTCGGGTTCAAGCATGCGAACAGAACGAAGAGACCATAAACCCCGGCGACGCCGCCGATCAGAGATCCTCCGGCCTTCCAGTTAACGGCCGCCCAAGTGGCCGCACCCACCGCAGAGGCACCAAAATACAACCAAATGAACCGGCGCGCTCCCATTACGGGCAACATCTCGCGGCCGAGGAGAACCAAGCCGCTGATCACGGCAATGATATGCAGGAAATTGTCGGTGCGATGCAGGATCGGGTGCGTGGCGATGGTCCAAAGACGCAGTTCCTGCAGTGCTGCGATGGAAACTCCGAAATGGTGTGGGAGATAAACGCCCATTCTGAACCAAGATGCAGTTACGACCAACTGGATCAGGAAAGCTGCAACGATGAGTGAGATCAGCCACATCAGAGATGCTGACGCTCGTTCAGCCGGTGTTTCCCTTAAATATGAACGGTCTGACCTCATCTTGTGGCGAACGGTTAAGTTGCTCGGTCGAAAACACAAGTCGTCAGCCAGTTGTTACAGAAATGCGGGCTGATGATGGGTAACGGGGAGGATTTACGGTGATTGCCGCGCCCGCTTGACACTGTAAGCCGGCGCACTTTGTTCCCTCAGCATATGGCAAATAAAGCAGACAAGTGGGCCCAGAACGCTTCGGGTAAGTTTTTTGTGGATCAGCAGTGCATCGACTGCGATCTTTGCCGCGAAACGGCACCGGCCTTTTTCACGCGGCATGACGAAGGCGGGTTTTCATTTGTTCACAAACAGCCCACGACCGAGGAAGAGGTGTCTCTTTGCATGGAAGCACTCGAAGGTTGCCCGGTCGAAGCAATCGGCAACGACGGCGACTGAGTCCACTCGGGTTATTTGGCCCCCAATATTCGGGGGTTTTTTTCGGAAGTGCCCGGTAAGTAAAGTTTTTAATTGAAAACTATTAACAAATGACGAATTGGCCGCGTACAATCGCAACTGCTTCGGGCTGGTTGGCGATTTTGGCCCTGTGGCATACTTCGTTACCCGGGCGGCCTTTGGGCGAGATCATGCCCGAGTTGCAGGTGGTATCTGCCCGAGTCGCGAACCAAGTGCCGGCGGGGACTTTCTCGATGCCTGTATCGGGGCTGCGTTACGAACCCCGCGTTGATTTTCACGCGCGCAATTTGGGCGAAGCGCAGGCGGATCTGACCATCCGCGGCGGAACGTTTGAAACCGTGGGCCTTAGGATTGGCGGAGTCTCCGTCGTCGATCCGCAGACCGGACATTATTTGGCCGAGATTCCCATCGCGGTCGAGATGCTGCAGCCGCCCGAGGTGATGACGGGGACGGACTTTGCCATCAACGCGACGAATGCGACCTCCGGCGCGGTTAGCTATGGTTGGCGTCCGATCCGAGCGGAGGGATCTCTTCGCATCACGGCCGGGGAGGGTCAACTGGTTGGAGCGACGCTCTACCAAGGATTTTCCGGGAAATTTCTTCGGGGTGATGTGGCGGTCGCGCACGCTTCGAGTGAAGGGTTGCTGCCGGACGGCGACCATAAATTTGGGCGCATAAACGCCCGATTGCAACGGGTGGGTGCTCGCTCGCAGACCGACCTTTTTGCGGGCTACCAGGCAAAATTTTTTGGTCTGCGTAATCTTTACACGCCGTTCAACTCGCCCGAATCCGAGAACTTGCAAACGGTGTTTTGGGCCCTGAATCACCGACTCGTGCTGGGGCCGGAGGCCTTTCTCGAGGCCGCGGCGTATCATCGGCGAAACAAGGATGATTATGCGTTTAATCGTTTCGCGCCACTTGGCCCGATTCACCCCTTCCAGCATACGACGTGGGTCAGCGGAGCAGCGGTGTCCGGGCGCGTGGGTGACCGCGAAAAGGCCGTCGTGTTTCGCGGCGAGGTACTGGCCGACGAGATCCAGTCGACCTCTTTGAATTTCGGGCGCTACCAAACGCGCACCCTCGCCAAGTTAGCCGCGGTCGGTGAAAAATTCTGGCGCTTGGACGGTGCGAGCCGAATCGGGGCCAAGCTCGGGGCGACCTATGACGACTCCAACCGCGCCGGAGGATTCGGATCGCCGGTGATCGAGGTCAGTCGCGAGTGGTCAGCGTCGGCTGTGAGTCGGATGTTTTTGAGTTACGCCGGGTCGTCGCAGTTGCCCAGCTATACCGCGCTCAACGCGAATTCGGCGGCGGGGCTGTTCCGGGGCAAAGCTGGCCTCGGCCGTGAGCGTTCCCGCAATTTGGAGCTCGGCTTGGTGGGGCGGGCCAAGGCCTGGATCGGCCAAGCCGCTTTATTTCGCCGGTCGGATCGTGGGTTGGTGGACTGGACCTTTCGCCGTGGGGTGACGGCTCGTTCCGCGAACGCGGTGGATGTGGATACGACCGGATTCGAATTCGTCGTCCGCCGTTCGTGGTTCCGGGTGGATTTGATGCTCGGTTACACGGGGCTTTTGAAAGACTCGGATTATCGGGGCGCGCCGGTGGATGCCAGTTTCTATGCGCTCAATTATGCGCGGCATCGGCTGACTGCCGCCCTGAACTATCGGCTGAGCGCAGAATGGAGTCTGGCGTTGGACAACGCGGCGCGGGTGCAGGCGGACAATGCGCTGCGAGCTCGCGGGGGCGATGAAGCGCTCTTCAGTGCGCTCGGCCTAGCGTATCGCCCGGCCGGCTGGCGAGGGTTTAGCGCCACGGTGCGGGCCGACAACCTTTGGAACAGCAATTATCAGGAAGTGCCGGCCGTTCCAGCAGCGCCGAGGTTAGTATCTTTCGGGGTGGGTTACGCGTGGTAATGGATGTGGTTTGACTTCGCCCCCTCGTGCGAATCCTTGGAATTCCATGCGCTCCCACCCATTTCTGGATTCTTCGTTTCCGCCCCTGTGGTCGGCTCACCTACCGGCAAATGTGGTGGCGGATATCGCTTTGGCGGTGGACCGGGCGCAGGTCGCGATTGATGCAGTCGCCCTTCAGGATCTCGGCCAGTTAACATTGCAATCGACCTTTTTGGCGCTCGAATCTTCGACGGAGTTGTTGGGCAACGCCTGGTCCAAGGTCGGCCATTTGCAAGCGGTGGCCGATTCGCCGGCGCTGCGCGAGGCGCATAACGCCGTGCTGCCGAAAGTAACTGCGCTCTACGCCGGAATCCCTCTCAACGCGGCGCTTTGGGAACGCTTGAAAACTTTCGCCGGGACGCCAGCGGCTTTGGCGCTGACCGGCGTGCACCGACGCCTGGTTGATGAGACGATGGCGGACTTTCGCCAAGCGGGCGCGGATCTCCCGCTGGAAAAAAGGCAACGGCTCGAAGCACTCCAATCCGAGCTGGCCCAGCTCACGCAGCGCTATTCGGAAAATGTGTTGGATGGGACGAACCAGTGGGAGCTCATCGTGGATGACGAGCGGCGGCTGGCGGGTTTGCCGGCTCATGCGGTGGCCGGAGCGAAGCGGAGTGCGGAGTCAAAAAAATTGGGCACGCCCGAGCGGCCGGTCTGGCGTTTCACGCTGCACATGCCGTCGCAGGAGCCCTGCATGACTTATCTGGAAGATGAAGGTTTGCGGCGGGAGATGTGGCACGCAGCGGCGGCGATTGGAACGGCGTCGCCGGTGGATAACACGGAGCTCGTGCGGCGAATTCTGACGCTGCGCGCCGAGAAGGCGGCGTTGTTGGGGCAAGCGGACTTTGCCGATCTCGTGTTGGCGCGTCGCATGGCCAAAACGGGTGCACGGGCACTTGGGTTTCTTGAGGAGTTTCAGGCGCGCGCGGCGCCGGCGTTTGCCCGCGAGTGTCGGGAGTTGGAGGAATTCAAGGCCCGGAAGACGGAAGCACCGCTCCCAAGCCGATTGGCGCCTTGGGAAGTCGCACTTTGGGCGGAGCGTTTGCGCCGCGAAAAATATGCCTTCGACGAAGA
>CAMBRG010000194.1 GCA_945869845.1 Opitutus sp. GAS368
TGCACGGGCGCCGTCGCGCTCTTCGCGTTTGTGCTGATGCTGGGCAACCTCATCCGCGATCTGTTGCCCTACTTGCTCTCCGGGCAGCTGCCCACCGGCACCTTTCTCCGGCTCGTGTGGATGCTCGTGCCCGCGGTCGCGATCTACGCCCTGCCGATGGGGATGCTCACCGGAGTCCTCCTCACGCTCGGTCGCCTCTCCGCCGACAGCGAGATCACCGCCATGCGCGCCGCCGGCCTCAGCCTCACCCGGATCGCCCGGCCGATTTTCCTGCTCGGCGCACTCGGTTGCGCGTTCGGGCTCTACGTCAACTTCGAGTCCATGCCCCGCGCCCGCGTCCAATATCATCAGGAACTCGACGAGACCATCCGCGCCAATCCCCTCAGCTTCATCGTCCCAAAAACCTTCATCCGCAACTTCAAGGGCTTCGTCGTCTACGTCGGCGACAAGCAGGGCACCGTCATGCGCGACTTCTGGCTTTGGCAACTCGACCGCGAGGGCCGCACCACCCAGCTCGTGCGCGCCGAATCCGGCCGCTTCGACTACGACGCCGTCACCAACGAACTCATTCTCACCCTCACCCGAGCCCAGATCGAGGAACGCTCCGCTACCAATCCGGAAAACTTCGCCGAGTCGCCCCGCATCGGCTCGTTCGAGCAATCCGAGCCGCAACGGCTCTCCCTCACCCGTCTCTTCGGCGCGCCCACCGTGCGGCAAAAACTCTCGTGGATGACCTACACCGAACTCCGCGCCGAGGAAGCCCGCGTCGCCGCGCTCCCCGTCAATCCGGACGCCCCGAAAGACCACGCCCGCGCCATGATGAAGGTGACGCTCACCGTGCAGGAAAAATTCAACACCGCCCTCGCCATCCTCTCCTTTGCGCTGATCGGGGTCCCGTTGGGTATCAAAGTCTCCCGCCGTGAGACCAGCGCCAACCTCGGCGTCGCCGTCCTCCTCGCGCTCGGCTACTACATGCTCACCGTAGCGGTGACGTGGCTCGACCGCCACCCCGGGTATCGCCCCGACTTACTTTTTTGGCTGCCCAACACCGTGTTTCTGATTCTCGGCGTCTGGCTGTTTCTGCGCATCGAGCGCCCGGCCGCGCGGTAGGGACGTAGGGCAGGGTCTCCGACCCGCCCATTGCGTTTCGCCACGCCAACCCGAAAGGGCGGGTCAAAGACCCCGCCCTACTCCCGTCAATTCCCTCACGCCTCCTGCGCCGCCACCGTGCCCGAGCGGCCGTCGATCTCCGCCATCACTTGGTCCCGCACCGGAATCGCCGCTCGGTCGGCCAGGAATTCCCGCGCTAAATCATCCATCCGCACAAACTCGACGCCCGCCTTCACGCAGGCCTTCAACAACTCCTGAAACAAGCCGCGCCGCCCCATGCCCTCGATCTCCGCGTGCAGCGTGAAGACGTGCGGCCGCGCCGACTCGGCCTGCATGAGTTTCAGATAATGCGCCACGATCCGGTCGTCCGGATACTCCGGCCGGCCCATCAATTCGTCAAAAGTCGGCAGGGTACTCGGAATCTCCACCGTCTTGAAAACCCGTCCCTCGACCCGCGGAAAAAACGGCGCGCCACCTCGCGTGTCGCTCGCGTAGAGCAGGCACGCCTCGTCGTAGATCTGCCGGCTCTTGGCGTTGCTTTGCCAGCCCGGCGCGCCGGCGGTCCGCGCCGCCACCCCAAAAATTCGAATGAACTCGTTTCGCGCCGCCACGAATTCCGCGCGCACGTGCTCCAGCGGCAGCGTGTGCACGTAGTCCTGCCAACGGTAATGGTTGAAGCAGTGAATCCCGACCTCGAAGCCAGCATCGCGCACGGCGCGCATCGCGGCGGTGTTGCGCCGGCCGATGTGTGGCGCGGGCAGCAGCGTGCCGTTGAGCAACGTGCGCACGCCGTAGATCTGCACGACACTCGTCCGCGAAACTTTCTGGAAAAACCCTGGACGGAAAACCCGCGTGATCGCGCGCCCCGTCTGGTCGGGCCCAAGCGAAAAGAGAAAGGCCGCCGGTGCGCCTACCGCCTGCAAATCCGCCACGAGATTCGGCACGCCTTCCCGCGTGCCGCGATCGGTATCGACATCAACTTTGAGCGCGAGGCGCATGGCCATGGTTTTAAAAAGGTAGGGACGGCTCTCCGAGCCGTCTGTCGGGCGCGGACGCCTCGAAGAGGCGTCCCTACCCTCACTCCAACTGATAATCCTTGTGCGAGAGATGGTAGTCCAAGGTGAGCTTGATTGCTTTCTTCAGGCCCACCTTGGGCGTCCAGCCGAGGCGCTTCTTCGCATTGGCGATCGAGGGCACGCGCTTCTGGATGTCTTGGTAGTATTTCCCGAAATATTTGCCCGAGGGCACGACGACCGTCTTCGCCACCTTGGCGTGTTCGACGTAGTCCGGGTAGTCCTTGAACGCGGTGATGATGTGCTTCGCCAGATCAGCCACGCTCACATCGTTGCGCGGATTGCCGATATTGAAGATCTGCCGCGACGCGCAGCCGTCCTTGTTCTCGATGATCCGCAACAGTGCGTCGATCCCATCGTCGATAAACGTGAACGACCGGCTCTGCTTGCCGCCGTCGACGAGCTGCAGCGGCTTCTTGAAGATCACGTTTGAGATGAACTGCGTGAACAGGCGCGAGCTGCCTTCCTTCGGTTCCATCACATCGTCGAGCTGCGGCCCGATCCAGTTGAACGGCCGGAAGAGCGTGTAGTCCACGTTGTCGCGCACACCGTAAGCGTAGATCACGCGGTCGAGCAGTTGCTTCGAGCACGCGTAGATCCAGCGCTGCCGCTCGATGGGGCCGTAAACGAGGTTTGTCGTTTCCTCGTCGAGCTTGGCATCGGTGCTCATGCCGTAGACCTCGGAGGTAGAGGGAAAAATAATGCGCTTCTTGTATTTCGCGCAGTGGCGCACGACCGCGAGGTTGGCCTCGAAATCGAGTTCGAAGACGCGCAGCGGGTCTTTCACGTATTGGATCGGATTGGCGATCGCGACGAGCGGGATGACCACGTCGCATTTTTTCACGTGATACTCGATATACTCGCGGTTGATCGTGATATCACCCTCGACGAATTTGAACCGCGGGTTGCCCAGACTGGCCGTGAGTTTGTGGGAGCCGATATCCATCCCGTAGACTTCCCAGTCTTTCTGTTTGAGGATGGCCTGCGTGAGCGAGCTGCCGATGAAGCCGTTGGCGCCAAGAATGAGAACTTTGATGGGCATGGGAAAGAGAGAGTCTGAAAGACCGCAGAGCTTAAAGGGTGAATTCGGCCCGGCTCGCGGCGCGGCTAAACAACCTGCCCGACGCGCAACTCCGCCGCCACCCCGCCGCGCCACTCGGTCTTCGTGAGTTCCAGCGCGCCGTCACCCGTCGCCACCACGAGCGGCGCGACCGACAACACTTCGCCCGGCGCACCCCGGCGCCCGTGCGTCGACGGCGAATCTGTTTCCGCCCACCACACCATCAGGCGCGCCGGGCCGACATCGACAAACGCCCCGGGATACGGATCGGTCACCGCGCGGATGAGGTTGAAAATCTGCCCCGAGGTCTGCGCCCAGACGATCCGGCCGTCCTCGGGCTTTCGTCCGCTGAAATAATTTGCCTGCGCTTCGTCCTGCGGCGTCTCGCCGGCCGTGCCGGCGAGCAGGGCCCCGATCTGCCGCGCCAGCACGGTGCGCGCGCACGGCAGCACTTTGCGAAACGCCTGCTCCGCCGTGTCGCGCGGCCCGAGCTCCACGCCCGCCTGATCCACGACCGCGCCGGCGTCGGCCGATTTCACCATGCGGTGTAGCGTCATCCCGATGCGGGATTCGCCGTGCAAAACCGCCCAATTGATCGGTGCCCGCCCGCGATACCTTGGCAGGAGCGAGCCGTGCATGTTCCACGCGCCGAGCGGCGGCAGCGCGAGGATCTTGGTCCCGATCATGTGCCGATAATAGACCGAGAGAATCAAGTCGGGCTGCATGGCCGCGATTTTTTCCCGCCACTCCGGCGTGTTCACCGATTCCGGGGTGAAGACCGGGATGCCCTTTTCCTTGGCGGCGACCGCCGGCGTCTTGAACCAGATTTTCTCGCTGGGATTATCCTCGTGGGTGATCAACGCCACGACGTTATCCCCGCGCTCGATCAGCAGCGAGAGGCACGTGTAGCCGACTTCGCTGTAACCGAAGAAAACGATGCGGGGGCCGGCGCTCATGGGGTTTCCAGGATTTCCTTCACGTGATACCGCTGCCGCGCGCGCACGACTTGGTAAGTGCGGCCCACGTATTCACCGATCAGGCCGATACCAACCATCGTCACGCTCACCAAGAAAAACAGAATCCCGAAGAGCGTGAACAACCCGCCTTCCTCCGGGCCGACAATCAGTCGCCGGAGCGCCAGCACGATCACCAGCAGGAAACTGCCCGCCGAACACGCGCCGGCGAACATTGTGAAATACTGCAACGGCGCCAGCGAGAA
>CAMBRG010000195.1 GCA_945869845.1 Opitutus sp. GAS368
GTCGCGCAGCAAAGCTCCGTCATCCCGGGTCGCGCCACCCTCGAAGAAGCGATGAAAGCTCTGGAGAAGAAACACGCGGGCGCCGAAATCCCGCTTCCGCCCAACTGGGGCGGCTATCGCGTGGCGCCTGAGACCATCGAGTTCTGGCAAGGCCGTCGCAGTCGTCTCCACGACCGCCTCCGCTATCGCCGGGACAAAGAAGGGGGCTGGCTCGTCGAGCGCCTCTCTCCCTGATCGCGCTCCCGCTTTTCCCCTCATTGCAAACCCCGCCCAACAAATCGCCCGCCTGCAGAAGCCCTTTGCGCTGAGCGAGCTGCTCAACGTTGCCAGACAACTGCTGCATACCCGAACCGTTTCTTTTTCTGTTTTCGCGATGCAGCTCTACCTGATTCGTCACGCTCACGCCCTCGCCGAGGAAATCGATCCGGATCGCCCCCTCAGCCCCAAGGGACGCGCCCAAATCAAGCAGCTCGCCCGCTTTCTTCAGGCTAAATCCGCCTTCGCGCCCGCCGAACTCTGGCACAGTCCTCTCGCCCGATCGCGCCAGACCGCCCGATTACTCGCCGGCGCCGTCCCCTCCGCCGCAAAAATTTCCGAGATTCCCCACCTTGAACCCGAGGCAAAACCGTCTGCCATCGCTCCACGTCTGAAAACGCTTCGGCGCGATCTCGCGATTGTCGGCCATGAACCCCATCTGAGTTCTCTCGCGTCTCTGCTCGTTACCGGAACGGTCCGCGCCGACGTTTTTAAAATCCGGAAATCGGCCGTGCTCTGTCTTGATCGGTCCGGTCCGCAAGCGGCCTTTTGGCGCGTGCGTTGGTTGCTGGCTCCGGAGCTTTTGGACTAGCTCCGCTCAGTTTTGGACCATGCGAATTTTTCTCACCGGCGCATCCGGGCTTGTGGGCTCCGCGTTCGCCCGCGCTTCCGCCCGTCGCGGCCATACCGTCACCGGAATTGTCGGTAATTTTTCCGGCGATCTTCCCGGTCTTAGCTCCCGCCGCCCGCTCGATCTCACCGATGAATCCACGCTCTCGGCCGCGCTCCTCGAAAACCAGCGTGTCTGGCGCTCGATCTGGCTCCATTATTGGGCGTGCTTAAAACCCGGCCACAAACCCTGGCGGAACAACTCGCCGAATTGCAGGTTCCGCGGGCCTGCCAGGATTGGTGTTTGAAATCCTGATCACTTGTTCACCTTCAAATCATGCGCACGATCAGCTGTTTTCTATTGGTTCCCTTGATGCCCACCGCCGGGTTTATCGTGATCACCCTTGCACGGGATAGGGTCAACGTGTGGGAAATTTTACCCGCTTTCCTGATGATCTGTTACCCGTGGTGCTGGTCGGTCGGTGGTATGGCCTATGTGGGCTTACGGCATTTTCGCCGGGACGGCTTCGTGGCGTGTGGCTTCGCCGGGGCTTTTATTGCCGTCCTCTATTTTCTGATCCCTTTTGCGCTAGGACCCGACCGATTTGAGCTCTCCCGCTCGTTGCTCCAATTCCCGCTTCTTTTGGCGGCTACCGGCGTCTTTTCCGGGGTTTTCTTTCGCAGTTTGCGCGGACCCTTTGCGCGATCCGAGAAGACACCCAGCCAAAAATGACCATGAGATTGGATGTCTTACCTCATCGCACTGCAGGCGCGGCCGAAAACATGGCCAATGATTTTCTCCTGCTCCAACGTTATCCCGAATCTGCGGCTGCCCGTTTTCGCACTTACAGCTGGCGGGGATCGGCTTGGACTTTTGGTTACAGCCAGAAAATCGCGTTCGTCCGCACCCAGCTCCCTGTTGCCGCCGGGCCAAACGACAGCTGTCGGCGCGTGACCGGAGGTGGCGTGGTGGATCACCGCGAAGACTGGACGTATGCTCTCGTGATTCCGCGGGGCTTTGCTCTAGAAGAATTGCGGGCGAGTGAAGGCTATCGAAACATCCACGAGTGCTTGGCGGCCGTCCTGCGAACCGCTGGGGTGCCCGCAAGCGTCAAAGTAAACTGTGAACCTCCCGCGGACGGTGAGCTCTCTTGCGGACCCGCAGGGGTCTGCTTTCAGCGCGCGGAACTCTACGATATCATCAATGAAACCACTGGCCAAAAGATCGCCGGTGCCGCTCAAAAGCGTAACAAGCACGGTCTATTGTTTCAGGGCTCACTTTGGCGACCCGCCGTGGCCTCAAGCACCGTCGATTGGGATCGTCTGGCCGAAAATTTTGCGACGGCCCTTGCCGCCATGCTAGGAGCCGAGGCCGTTGAAAAACCTTGGCCCGAATTCAACGAAGAAGAGCTCTCGGCTTTGGTGGAACACTATGGCTCAACCGAGTGGATTGAGCACCGTTGAGGCGCCTATTCGTAGCGTTGCGCCCTGCCCAGGTAGTTAAGCATCCAAATCTCCTTCCACACGCGGTAACGGCCCTCGTGGGTGATCTTGCCAAAATCTTCGCGTTCCGGGTGTGGGTGCAGAAAGCCCAACTCGGTGTTCAAGCGGTCTAACTCATTTTGCGCGAAGTTGAGATCGTTCAAAGGCTCGGTGGAGAACGAAACTGCCGTCGCCTTCGCCGCCAACAGGCGCCCGCGATGTCGCTCCAGCAATCGCGCCAAAGAACGGCTCCATGGCCGCCGTTCAACCAACCAATTTTCGGGATAAAAACCAGCGAAGGGAACCGTGAGATTGTCGGTGATGTAGCGCTCTCCCGCGCCCGTGATCGAAGTCAGCGTGTAGCAAAGTCCGATGGCCCCGTTGGTCTGGGGAAGAAAGGTCACTTGAACCCGTAACGTGCTCGCCGCGTCTTGATAAATTGAAACCCGGAGATAGAGACCGCCCCCGACTTCTGCTTTGAGCGCCTGTACTTGTCGCAAGCCTTGAGCCCTGAGCCATTCTCGCACTTTCAGGAGTCGGGGCTGCACCGGCCACTCCTCCCCTGATGTATTGATCGCATAGCGTGGAAAGAGGGGCAGCGGGCTTACACTTAACGCAGAAATCGCCAACCAGTGGTAAAGGGTCTCGGCGAGGAACCAGATGAAAAAAAAAACGGCGACCAACACCCAATAAGGCCGGTTAACCCATTCGAGAAAGAGGCAAAAATGGGCCGCACCAAACGAAAAAATCAGCCAGCGCAGCCAACGATCCGCGATCGCCAACAAAGGCGACGCGTATCGAAAATTTAACTGCACAATCGCCAACGAGAGCACGATCGCCGCCAACAACAGATATTGCACAATCATCTAAAGGTCTGGGTTCACCGCATTTTAGACGGTTCTAAGTTACCAAAAAGGCAGGCCGACAATAATCAGATTCAGCCTGAACTTAAATTTAACTCAATCGGACGGGCATGATTACACAAATGAAGTTCTCGAGTGTTTTGAAAACTCCGGGACTCACTTCATCTTTCACTTCGAAAAACACTTCATCTTTAGTCAGCGCTTTCAGCGGATCCATGAGGAAGGCCGGATTAAACGCCACCTGAAGATCGGGACCATTGTAGCCAATGGCCATTGATTCGTGAGCTTCACCGAAATCAGAACTCGCCGCAAAAATTTCGAGCAAATTGCTGCTGATTTTGATTTTCACCGAATTGGCTTTTTCCGAACAAACCAACTGCGCCCGGTGCACACACTGAAGCAATAGTTCCCGCTCCAACTTGATTCGCTGATGGGTTTCTTTTGGCACGACCTGCTGATAATTTGGATAGTTTCCCTCTACCACTTTGGAATAAAGATAAACGTGATCGATCAACCCGCTGGTATCCTTATCGGTTGAAATTTGAAACGCGGCCCGGCGCTCATTAAAATTAATTTTTACCTTCGTTCCTTTGTCCAAAAGCCGGTTCAACTCCGAAACGGTTTTCGCCGGCAAAATGATCGCTCCTGCATTGGCTGCCGGTACTTCCATTTCTTTGGCAATCAACGCCAGCCGGCGCCCATCCGTCGCGACCAGAGTCAATTTCTCATCCCGGAAATTGAAATAAACTCCGTTCAGAATGTAACGGGTTTCGTCGGTCGATTGCGCGTAGGAAACGCTTCGCAACATGCTGACCAATTCACTTTGGTCCAAGGTGTAAGCCTTTTCATCACCGAACTCCGGCAATGGCGGAAATTCGTCTTTGCCGATGCCCATGATCTTAAACGTTGAGCCACCCGACGTTAATTTCACCTGATGATTGGGCGAACCATCGAACGTCACATCCACGCTCGGCAGCTCCCTCACAATCGTTGCTAGTCGCTTCACTGGGAGCGTAACCGAACCGCCTTCTTTGATCTCTGCCTTGATCTTGCAACGAATGCCCAAATCGAGATTGGTCGTTGAAAGCGAAATCTGGTCTTTCTCTGCCTCAATCAACACGTTGCTCAAAATAGGCATCGTTGCTTTGGACCCTACGACGTTGAGCACTTGGGCAAG
>CAMBRG010000196.1 GCA_945869845.1 Opitutus sp. GAS368
CGTCGGCGGTGGCCACGGCAAATGGGTGGTCAACGCTCTCGCCGCGATGCAGGCCGCCGCGCCCGGCCGATTCGCGGTGATGACCAACATCGACTACGCCGGCCTCGACGACCCCGACTTTCCCGCCCGCGCCGCCGCCCAGGTCGAAGCCGACATCAAGGCCGGCGCCGTCGGCCTCAAGGTCTGGAAGCACCTCGGGATGATGCTCAAGGACGGCCGGGGCCAGCGCATCAAAGTCGACGACCCGCGCTTCAACGGCGTCTGGGCCGTGTGCGCGAAGTACAAAATCCCTGTGCTCATCCACACCGCCGACCCTGCCGGCCTCTTTCAGCCGATGGACAAAGACAACGAACGTTGGCTCGAGCTCAAACTCCGCGCCAGCCGCAACCAATCCGAGCAGACCAACTTCACCTGGGACCAGTTGATCGCGGAGCAGCACGCCCTCTTCACCCGTCACCCGCAGACGATCTTCATCAACGCCCACTTCGGGTGGCTCGCCAACGACCTGGACCGCCTCGGCGCGCTCCTCGACCGCCTGCCCAACGTCTACACCGAGATCGGCGCGATCACCAGCGACCTCGGCCGCCAGCCCCGCGCCGCCAAACGCTTTTTAACGAAATACCAAGACCGCGTTCTTTTCGGCAAAGACGCCTACAATGTCTCCGAATACCACGTCTACTTCCGCCTCCTCGAAACCGACGACGAATACTTCGACCCCATCCGAAAATACCACGGCATCTGGAAACTCTACGGCCTCGATCTCGACGACGCCGTGCTGAAAAAACTCTACTACAAAAACGCCCTGCGCCTCTTCCCCACCCTGTCGAAAGCCGGTTTCCCAGAGTAGTAGTTCCCGCTCTCTTTCTCTCTCCGCCGGAACGATGCGATTGAACCACGGATGGACACCGATAAACACGGATCTCCAAAACGAACCAGTCCCTCCCTAACGGAGTGATGGCGGGCACGGTTCGGTATTTTTGATTTCTTCCGGTGGCGTTTGGATCTCCACTCCGTATCCGTGTCCATTCGTGTTCATCCGTGGTTTCCTACTGGTTGGTTCCGGCTCAGCTCTCCGCTCGGAACGCTCAACTCTTAACCACCGGCAACGGCGTTTCCTCCAGCGCTTGCAACGCGGCCAGCCGTTCCAGCGCGCCGCGTTCGTCCACCGCGATGAGAAACGCCCACGCGCCCAGCACGCGCCGGTAAAACAACGCCCGCTGCAGCGCCTCTTTCTGCTCGCCTTGCACAAATCCAGGAATCGCCGCGCGCGGCGCGGTTGAAGTCGCGGCCGCCGCCGGCACCGCTCGCACCGGTCCGGCCCATTTCACCGCCGCCGCTTTCACTTTTTCATCGGTCGCCGTTCGCGCCCACGCCACGACCGCCGCACGCCGCCCCGCCTCCCACCGCCCCAACACCGCGGCCTTCTTCGCGTCCGCCGTCGCCGGGATCGCGGAACTCGACTGCCAAAAAAGTTCATTCCGCACCGCGTTGCGGTCGCCCGGCAGAAAAATCCGCGACGGGTTCTTTTCCTCCAGCCCGATCAGGTGCAGCTCAAACGCCCGCGCCTCCTTCGGCACGCCTTTGACCGACCCTGCCTGCAAGGCCGCTTTCCACGCCGGCCGGATTGTCTCGGTCCACAGTTTTTTCGTCTCTTCCGGTGCACCCCGCCGCCGCGCGCCGCCACCGCCGGCATTGCCCGGTTTCGTCCCGATTGCTGCCTCCAACTGCTCCCGTGTCCCGCCGCCCAATAAAACCGCGTTCGAAAAATTCTGCTCCGCCAACGCCTCCACAAACCGCGCGTAGCGCCGCTCCGTCGCCAGCCATTTCGCGTCGGAAACTCCCGTCATCTCACCCTCGACGATGCGTTCGTAGCGCTCGGCCGCCGCCCGCGCTTTCGACGTCAGGGCCGGGCTGTCTTTGACCACCGTCTCGATCAGCATCGCATACCGTTCGAGCCACATCTCCGCCGTGCTCGAAGGTTTGTCGATCGTGCGGTTCACCAACACCGCCGCTTCGTGCGCCGCCGCAAAACTGGGCAACGTCCCGCCTTTTTTCTCCCCCGTCATCAAATCGACGCCAAACAGGGCCTCGGGAAAGTGCCGCTCCTGCCCGCGCCATTTCTCCGGATCGGGATCGGGCACGCACCCCGCCGCGAGTGAATCCTCCGTCGTCGCCGTGAACCCTGCCATCCGCGCCGGCGCGACTTGCGCGCTCCAGTCGGCACACTCCACGGGCTGAAAGCCGCTAAACCACGCCGGATTCGCCGGCACGCTGCGCGGCACGTCCAGGTGGTGAAACCCGCCCGAGTGACAGCAGGTAAGATAAAAAACCACCCGGCCCGCGCCCAACCCCGCCGTCAAAGCCGACCGCAATTCCGATACCGTCAGCACTTCCTTCGCATCCGTCCGCCACGTTCCCGTCCCTTTCGCGCGCTCCGGCTGCGCCATCTGCCAAAGCGTGATCTGACTCTCCTTCACCGCGCCCCGCGAGAGTTCGCCATGGTCGCCGACGATCAGGTAAAGCGTCCCACCCGTGGCCACCCGTGGGAGAATCTCGTTTTTCAACGCCGCAAATATCTCCGCCCGCCGCGCCGGCCGATTCCCCGCCAAAATTCCCGGCAGCCACGATTCCACTAGCAAGCCGTCCGCCTTTAATAATCGCCGCGTATCGCCGAACACCGCCGCGCGATCCGGGCGGTTGCCCGCCCCGAAAAACGTCCACACCGCCTCACTCGGAAACCGCGCCCGCAGCCCATCGTTCACCCCAAGCGCCTGCAGATACTGCGAGTAGTTGTTGGAAAGCGGCGTGCCTCCACCCGAAATAAAAACCAACGCATCCCCCGGCGTCACCTTCACCGGGGCGCTGGGCTCGGCCGGCGCGACCGCCGCCGCCGGCTCGCGCACCACCGCCGTCGTGCACCCGCCGAGCAGCGCCGCGACGCCCACCATCACCACGTTTCTGATCACACTCCGGCGAGTCGAAATAGTCATCGGTTGAATCTCAACCCATGGCGCAGCTTACCCACCCCGCGCAACTCACATTACGGCCCGAAAGCCCGTTTGCCGAAAAATTGTCCCGTTTATTCGCTTCAACCCGCACTCGACGTGGGCTTGGCTCCGCGCACGCTCGTTTCGCTGCCGTTTCTTTCTACCTCGAACTTTTCTCCGCCATGTCCGCCCTCGACGCCATTTCCGCCTTCGAAAAAATCAACCTCCGTCCCATCACGGAGATCGCCGCCAAGCTCGGCCTGACCCCCGACGAACTCGAGCTCCACGGTCGCTTCAAGGCCAAGCTGCCCCTCGCCCGCATCGACGCCGCGCGCGCGGAAAACTCCCGCCTCATTCTCGTCTCGGCCATCACGCCCACGCCCGCCGGCGAGGGCAAAACCACCACCACCATCGGCCTCGCCGATGCGCTCACCCGTCTCGGCAAACGCGCCGCCGCCGTGCTCCGCGAGCCTTCCCTCGGCCCCGTCTTCGGTCTCAAAGGCGGCGCCACCGGCGGCGGCCGCGCCCGCGTCGGCCCGCACGCGGATATCAACCTCCACTTCAACGGCGATTTCGCCGCTATCGAAAAGGCCCACAACCTCCTCGCTGCCTGCGTCGATAACCAACTCCAGAATCGCAAAAACGTCCTCGGCCTCGACCCGATGACCGTCCGCACCAAGCGCGTCTTCGACATGAACGACCGCTCTCTGCGCCGCATTACCATCGGCCTCGGCGGCCGCGGCTTCGGCGTTCCCCGCGAAACCGGTTTCGACATCACCGCCGCTTCCGAGGTCATGGCCATCCTTTGCCTCGCCTCCTCCCGCGCCGACCTCAAGGCCCGGCTCGGCGGTATCTTCATCGGCTTCACCCGCGAGAAAAAACCCATTTACGCCCGCGATCTCAAAATCCACGGCGCCATGGCCGCGCTCCTCAAGGACGCCATCGTCCCCAACCTCGTCCAGACCCACGAAGGCACCCCCGCCATTCTCCACGGCGGCCCGTTCGCCAACATCGCCCAGGGCACCAACTCCGTCCTCGCCACCCGTCTCGGCCTCAGCCTCGCCGACTACGTCGTCACCGAATGCGGCTTCGGCTTCGATCTCGGCGGCGAGAAATTTCTCGATCTCAAATGCCGCTCCGCCGGCCTCTGGCCCGATGCCCTCGCCCTCGTCGCCACCGTCCGCGCGCTCAAATACCAGGGCGGCACCGCCCTCAGGGAACTCTCCGCCGCCAACCCCGACGCCATCCGCCGCGGTTTTGCCAATCTCCAAAAGCACCTGGAGAACGCCCGCGTCTTCGGCCTCACCCCCGTCGTCGTCATCAACCGATTCCCCACGGACACCGCCGAGGAACTCGCCCTCGTCGTCCAACTCTGCGCCGAGTTCGGCGTGCA
>CAMBRG010000197.1 GCA_945869845.1 Opitutus sp. GAS368
ATCGACGCGGCGGACTGATAATTGCCCACGCGCTCTGCTTCCATCTGGCGGTTGAGCACGCGACTGGTCGCGGCGGGGTCATCGCTGGGCTTGAGCAAGCGGCGACCGGTGGCGATGGTTTGATGCAGACGCGCCTGCTCTTCACTGAGGCGGCGGAGATCGTTAATCGCCGTGGTGGTAACAAAATTAGTGGAAACGCGGAGCATGGTGAAAGGTTAGATCAGTTTCGACCCATGCTGTTCACGACGATGTCGAGCATTTGATCGATGACGGAGATCACGCGGGCCGAAGCTTGGTACGCGCGTTGAAACTTCATTAGCTCGGCCGCTTCTTCATCGAGCGAGACCCCGCTCATGCTCTCGCGCTGGCCGCGGACGGCGCTGAGCACGCCGGTCTGGTTTTCATGCTTCATCCGCGACTGCGACAGGCTGTAGCTAAAAAGCGAAATCGCCGCGGAGTAACTCTCGCCCATCGTGCCGTCGATGGCATCACCGGCGGTTGACGAGAACGTTTGAATATCGAGTTCGGAAATCAGTTGGGCGACGGACCCATCGCCGGCCGCGCCGCCGGCGACGGTGGCCCGAACGTTAAGGCCGGACAAACCACTGGCGATTTGAATGGAGCCGGCGGTGGTGCCCGCAGGATCGAAAAAGTTCTGCCCAGTGCCGCCGGGATTATAGACCGCGTTGACGGAGGTGACCATCTGGCTGGCCAGAAGATCGAGGCTATCACGCAACGTCTGCAAAGGGCCATCGCGCGCCGTGAGGTGGCCTTTGATCGAACCACCGGTGAGCGCCAGCGCGGTAGCGCTCGAGGCCACCCGGACGGCATCGCCATCGAAGGTGAGCGTCTCAAGCGTGGTGCCAGCGGAGAGAATGACCGTGTCTACGCCGGTGGCCGACGTGGCCGTGATCTGAATCTGGTTCGGCGCATCGGGCAACGTGGTGCTCTTGAAATTCATCACCTGCGCCAAATCTTCCAAGCGAGCCTGACGCTGGTCGCGCAACGTGAGCGCCTTGGTGCCCGTGTCGCTTTCTTGCGTGGCGATCATCACGTTCAAGTCGCTGATCGTCGTGAGCAACAAGTTGGCCTTGTCCATATCGTTGCTCACTTGATCCGAAAGATCGGACTGCACTTCCGCGAGACGATCATTGGAAAACTGAAAACGCTCCGTCATCGTCTTAGCCGTCTGGACGAACATCTGCTTCTGCGTGGAGTTAGTCGGATCGGCGGAGAGTTGCCGCGCCGCGCCGAAAAACCCGGCCATCGCGTTGGTCAAGCTGTTGCCACCCGTCGTCGCCGCGAGGCTGGGATCGCTGACGTTGGAGATCGTTTCGCCCATGGCCGCCTCACCGCGTTCGTAGGCGGCGCTCTCGGCTTCTAAGGCGGCGGCGTTGGACTTCTCGCGTGCGACCTGGCGGTCCAAAAGAGCGTCGCGCACCTGCTGGACCTCGAGGACATCGACGCCCGTGGAGGCGCCGCCCGTGGGGGAAAGGTCCCCGAAAATCACGCGCTGACGGGCGTACGTGGGATTGTTCACGTTGGCCATATTACGGCCCACCGTTTCAATCGCGCGCGACTGCGATCGCAGGGAGGAAAGCCCCATGCGCAGTACATCGTAGAGTCCGGTTTCAGCCATGGTCGTAAAAGTTTAACCGACCTGCTGCAGCGAAGGCGCCAAGACGGCCTCGTCGGCCACGCGGCCTGAAGGAGCGTACGTCGCGCCCGCGGAACCGGGCATAGTACCACCGACGAGTTCGCGGTGGAGCTCTAACATTTTTTCCATGAAGGCATGATTCTGACGCGCGCGACGGCGCACGCGGTGGATGAGGTGGTTAATCTCATCAATAAAGGCTTCGAGCATCGGACGCTCATCAGCGGGGAAAAAAGGCAGGAGCTGACGCAGCGTGCTACCACCGGGCTGCGCGTGCGAACGGGCGAAGGCGACCAACCACGTCTCGCGGGCTTCGCGGTACTGGCCGGCTTCGATGACTTGTTGGTCGATGATGGCCGCGGTGTGTAACACGTGGTCCACATCGCGCCGCCAAAGGTGGCCTTGCTGCTCGTCGAAAAGCGCGAGCAAGCTGCCGTAGCCAGCCATTTCCTGGCGGAGTAAGCTTACAATTTCGGATGATTCCATGATCATGATTTTAAGGGCACGGGCTTGGGCGCCGCGCTGGTCGGAGGAGAAAAGTGATGCTCGAAGCCGGCCGAGAGGCCGCCCGCACCGTTTTGACTGAGAGAAGAAACTAAAGCGTCCTTGATGAGGTGGGAGTACATGCCACCGCCGCCGCCGGAGGAGCCTTGAAGCCCCTTGAGCATCGGCTCGATGACGGGATCCATCATCTCGCGCATGAGCAAAGACCCAAATTTCGAAGCGACCTTCGCGCGGTCGGCGACGGAAAGCGGCTCATGACCTTGGCCGGCCGCCCGACCGTTCTGGGCGATGAGGGCGCTGAGGTTGGCGTCTGAGGTATTAATCGAAGCGACGTTCATGGTTAGTTAATGACGAGCTCGGCTTGCAACGCGCCCGCGGATTTGAGCGCTTGCAGAATGGCCATCATCTCGCGGGTGGTGACGCCGAGGGCGTTTAGAGCGCCGGCGAGTCGGTCGATGGTGGGAACGTCCTCGACCACCGAAAATTTACCTTTGGCTTCCGTGACCTTGGTCTGCGTCGTGGGCGTGACGGCCGTCTGGCCGCCGGCGAGTGCGTTGGGCTGGGAAACGTTTAAGGTGGAAGCGATGGAAACGGTGAGAGCGCCGTGGCTGATGGCGACCTGGGAAACGCGCACGCTCGAGGTGGCGACGATGGTGCCGGTGCGCTCGTTGATCACGACGCGGGCGATGGAATCAGGCCGCACTTCAATGGTGCCGACGTCGGCCAGAAAAGTGACTTCGCGCCCGAGGTAAGCTGGAGGCACGATCACCGAAATCGAGGCCGCATCGAGGGCCGTAGCTGCATCGGGGAAAGCGGCGTTGACGGCATCAGCCAAACGGCTCGCGGAGGTGAAATCGGGGTTGAATAGTTCGAACGAAATGGCGCCGTCGCGCACCGTCTCGGAGGGGATCTCGCGCTCGACGATCGCGCCGCTGCTGATGACGCCGACCGTGGGGTGATTTTTCTGCACCGTTGCACCACCGGCGCCACCCGCGCCGCCGATGAACCCACCGACGGCGAGGCCGCCCTGGGCGACCGCGTAGACGCGGCCATCGGCGCCCAGCAAAGGGGCTTGGAGCAGCACGCCGCCTTGGAGGCTTTTCGCGTCACCCATGGAAGACACGGTCACATCGATGCGCGCGCCGGGTTTGAGAAACGGCGGGATATCCGCGGTGATCATGACCGCGGCAGAATTTTTGGCTTTGATCTGCGTCGGATCGACGGTGAGACCGTTGCGTTGCAGGATATTGGCGACCGAGCGCAGCGTCGTGACCGCGTTGGAATCGCCGTCGCCGGCCAGGCCGACCACGATGCCGTAACCGATCAATTGATTGGAACGGCCGCCACTGACAAACGACATGTCTTTGACCCGCGACGCCCGTAGCGCCGGAGCCAGAACCATCAAAGCGATAAAAAATCGGAGAAACATGGGACGTTTTTAGAAGGGACGAAGCGCTTGGTAGAGTTTGCTCAACCAGCCGCGTTTCTGCGCGCTGCTGAGTTCGCCTTCGCTCAAGAATTCAAGCCGGGCCTCGGCGATGTTGGTCGAGAGGACCGTGTTGGCCGGAGAAATATCCGCGGGGCGAACGATGCCGCGGAGCACAACGTGCTGGGTCTCACCCGAGAAACTCACCCGGCGAGCTCCCTCTAGGACGAGGTTGCCGTTCGGCAGTACGTCGGCAATCAGCATGGCGGCGCGGCCCGTGACGACTTGGGAATTATTGACCTTACCGCCGCCGCTGTAGTCGGACTTGCCGCCCCAGCCGAAGCCGGGCAGCTGACCGCCGTGCGTGCCGAGGCCGCTGACGGAGGGAGGAAAAAGAAATTGCGTCACCGCACCTTGGGCGGCGTCGGAAGTGTTGGTCGTCTTGTTGGAAGACGAGGACAACGAGGTGGATTCCGCGATGATGATGGTGATGATATCACCGACCCGGCAGGCTTTGGGATCGGACGTCAGGGACAGCTCGCGCGAACCGGCGGCGAGCCAAAGCGACTGCGCCGCAAGTGGGCCGGCCGAGGCGAAAAACAAGCAGATGAGACAAAGTTTCATGATGAGTTAGAGACGGATAACCGCGCGGCTCTCACCGGTAACTTGGGCGGTGAATTCACGGTTCGATTGCAGATTGCGGATGCGGATCGTCTCGTTGCGGGCGCCGTCTTGCATGGCCATACCCTT
>CAMBRG010000198.1 GCA_945869845.1 Opitutus sp. GAS368
CTCGTCGAGACCGGCAGTCGCATGGACGATGTGATCTTCCAAGAATTCAAAGGCACCGGCAACATGGAGCTCGTGCTCGACCGCAAGGCCGCCGAGATGCGCCTTTGGCCCGCGATCAACATCGCCGCTTCCGGCACGCGTAAGGAAGAACTCCTGATCGACGCCAAGACCCTTGAGGGCATCCATTTCTTCCGCCGCGCCCTCGTCGCGCAGAAGATCGAAGAAGCCACCGACACGATGATCGCGCGACTTTCCAAAACCAAGACCAACGCCGAGTTCCTGAAACTGCTCGCGCGTTAACTTTTCACCCGCAACTCACCCAACTTAGCTCTTGCCGCACACTTGTTCGGCTCAGCATCTTCCACCTCCCGCCACTCAGTTCAGTCCGCCAAAACCACCGCATGCATAGTTTCTCCGAGCAATGTCTCGATATGGCCCGCTCAATGTTGGGCCACAATCTTGAATCCATCCAGCCCGACGGCACCATTTTGCCCGCCAACGGCGAGCAATCCCGGCCCGACGAACCCGGTCACGTCGCGCTCGCGCTCGGCGAATTCTATCGCGCCACCGGCGAGACCACCCTCAAGGGCCACGACATCGTCGATCTCGCCGCACGCTGCATCACCGCGCAGATGTTCACCGAGCCTCCCGCCGAAAACGGCCTCGCCTACGCCTCGCTCGGCCTCCTCTGCTTCGGCCCCTCCAAAGAACGCAATCCCGTCTGGGAACGCCTCGTCGACGAGACCCGCGAACGCATCGATAAAGCGCTGCTGCACCGTTCCGACTACGATAATCATTGGCAGGCATTCAACGTCGCCAAGGCCGTCGCCCGTTTCTCCCTCGGTCTTTCCAAGAAAGACGAAACCTCCCGCCTCATTGAGCGCATGGTCGAGCGCATGACCGCCACCAGCTCCGCCGGTTTTTTCGATGACGCGACCGGCCAAGGCATGGGCGGCAACTTCAATCTCTACGGCGTGATGAGCTTCGTCTTCATCCGCTCCGCCCTCCAACTCCACGCCAACAGCGGCGTGCGCGACCGCAAACTCCCCACCCTCCGCACCTACGCCGAGAAATACATCAAGACGATGCCCGACCTCGTCCGCGCCGACGGCCTCGGCTGGGCCTTCGGCCGCGCCGCCGGCGCTTACGGCCAGATGCACTGCATCAGTCTGATTTTGCAGGGTCTCCGCGACGGCTGGATCGCCGACGACCAAAAGATCAAGTATTACGATATCCTCCGCCGGCTGTTCATGTTTTTCTACCAGACTTATCTGGATCAAGAGCACGGCTTCCTCGATCTGCGCGACGAAGAGCGCACCGCTTACGACGCCCACACGACGCGCATGGCGAACTTCGACGCCGCCCGCTATCTCTGCCAATGGTCGCGCCTCGCCAAGACCATCCAGATGCCGGTCGGCGGCCCGAAAGTCGAACCCCTCCGCACCAGCGGTCGCTACGTCATTTTCGACAAATCCAACCGCAAGGAGCAGGGTCTCTTTCTCTATCGCGACGCCGAAAGCGGGATTCAAATGCAGATTCCGCTCGTCAGTAGCGGCGGCCATCTCTCCTCCGACGCCCTGCCGTTCCCTCACTGCCCCGGCGTCTTCGATTGGCCGAACAATGTCTACGCGCCGATCATGCTCCCCGAGCTGACCTTCGGCAAAGACGTCACGATCCCGGCGTTCTACGGCAAGAATTGCGTCACCGGCCTCGGCCTCAAAAACGCATTCTATTTCCGCTACGAACAGCCCGATCTCATCACCACGCAGGAGGAGTTCGTCAAAAATCTCGGCAGTGTGAAAGTCCAGTGGACGTTCACCGGCACCAAGATCAGTTGCGAGTTCGCCTACACCGTGAAGCAGCAGGTCACGCTCGATAAGTTCCGCTACACCCTCGCCATCGCCGCCCCCCATTCGAAATATCACGTCGTCGGGGCCCTAGCGCTCGGCCAAGAGGGCCATCGCTGCACGGTCGCGAAAGACGATTTCCAAGCCGTCTGGCAGGAAACTGAAGTGGTCAGCGCCGATCCGACTTATCGGACCAATTATGGTAAGATCCACTTCTTGCAGCACCTCGTGCGCGATCACCCCCTGATCATGCGCCCGGGCAACGTGTATCGTCTGGCCGTCAATTTCGACCCCGACATCGCGCACGTCTGAGCCGTCACTGCTTTCGATTCTCAATTCTCAGATTCTCGATTCGGTCCGCGACCGCGATTCTGGGAATCGTAAATCGAGATTCAAAATTCGAGAATCCCTGTGCTCACCCGTCGCATCATTCCTTGCCTAGACGTCAACGCTGGCCGCGTCGTCAAGGGCGTGCGTTTTCAAGCTCTGCGCGATGCGGGTGATCCCGTGCAATGCGCCAAAGCTTACGACGCGCAAGGTGCCGACGAACTCGTCTTCCTCGACATCACCGCGTCGAGCGACGGTCGCAGCATCATGCACGATGTGGTGGCCGCCACCGCCGAACAGTGCTTCATGCCCCTCACCGTCGGCGGCGGCCTCCGCACCGTGGCCGACATCGAAGCCATGCTCAGATCCGGCGCCGACAAAGTCTCCCTCAACACCGCCGCGATCAAAGAGCCCGAACTCATCCGCCGCGCCTCCGACCGCTTCGGTGCCCAGTGTATCGTGGTCGCGATCGACGCGAAACGTGAGCCCGACGGCAAATCATGGCGCGTTTACACCCACGGCGGCCGCAACGCCACTGACCTCGATGTCGTCGCTTGGGCCCGCCAAGCCACCGAACTGGGTGCCGGCGAAATTCTCCTGACCAGCATGGACGCCGACGGCACCCAGGCTGGTTACGACTGTGCCCTCACCCGCGCGGTCAGCGACGCGGTGACAGTCCCGGTCATCGCCAGCGGCGGCGCCGGCATCCTCTCCCATTTTTCCGATGTGCTCGCCGCCGGTCGCGCCAGCGCCGTGCTCGCTGCGAGCCTTTTCCACTTCGGCACTCTGACGATCCCGCAGGTGAAAAACTACCTCGGCGACCGCGGCGTTCCGGTGCGTCGCTAAGTCCAAGCCGCCACCCCCTCCCGCCATGACGCCCGTCCAGGAAATCGCCCGCCGTCGCACCTTCGCGATCATCTCGCACCCCGACGCCGGCAAGACCACGCTCACCGAAAAATTCCTGCTTTACGGCAACGCCATTCACCTCGCAGGCGCCGTCAAAGACCGGAAAAACCAACGCGCGACCGCCTCCGACTGGATGGAACTCGAGAAGCAACGCGGCATCTCGATCAGTTCGACCGTCCTGCAATTCGATTACGCGGGCTGCGCCGTAAACCTCCTCGATACGCCCGGGCACAAAGACTTTTCCGAAGATACTTACCGGGTGCTTACGGCCGTCGATGCCGCGCTCATGGTCATCGATGCCGCCAAGGGCGTAGAAGCGCAGACCCGCAAGCTGTTCGAAGTCTGCCGCCGCCGCGGCGTCCCGATTTTCACGTTCATGAACAAATGCGATCGGCCCACGCGCAGCCCGATCGACCTTCTCGACGAACTCGAAAACGTGCTCGGCCTCCAGGCTTCGCCCGTCATTTGGCCACTCGGTAACGGCCCTCAATTCCGCGGCGTTTTTGATCGCCGCACGCGCGACGTCCACCTTTTTGAGCGCGTTCCGGGCGGCAAATTCCAAGCGCCCGTCAGCGTCACCGATCTCGACGATCCCGTTGTCCGTTCTAAAATGGACGACGATACCTACCGCGACGTCCGCGACCAACTCGAGATGCTCGACGGCGCTGGCCACCCCTTCGATCTCGCCGCCGTCCAAGCCGGCAAACAGACGCCGGTCTACTTCGGCAGCGCCGTGAACAATTTCGGCATCCAACTGCTGCTCGATGGCTTCCTGAAAGACTCCGTCCCGCCCGCCCCACGCAAATCCGTTTCCGTGACCGTTCCCGGGCTTCCCCAATCCACCGTGGCCCGCGAAGTGCCCGTCACCGATCCGAAGTTCTCCGGCTTCATCTTCAAAATCCAAGCCAACATGGATGCGAAGCACCGCGACCGGATCGCGTTCCTCCGCGTGTGCTCGGGTAAATTCGACCGCGACATGCAGGTTTTCCACCAACGCACGGGCAAACAGGTCCGCCTCTCTTCTTCCCACAAACTCTTCGGCCGCGAACGCGAGACCGTCGACGAGGCGTGGCCCGGCGATGTCATCGGCCTCGTGGGCCACAGCGAGTTTGGCATCGGCGACACGCTCACCAACGACCGCAGCATCACCTACGACGAAATCCC
>CAMBRG010000199.1 GCA_945869845.1 Opitutus sp. GAS368
CTCCAACTTCAAGTCGCTGAAAATGGCTATCACTGGCCGGAGCAGCTTCTAATCCGCCTTCGCCCAACCATGGAACTCATCACTGGCGTAGGTGCCACCGGCAGCGCGTTAAACGCTCAAAAAACCCGGCTCGATCTCATCGCCCAAAATATCGCCAACGCCCAGACGACGCGCTCGGCCGACGGCGGTCCTTACAAGCGTCAGGTCGTCACGTTCGAAGCCCAACTCGCCAACCGCCTCGCCCGAGGTGGTCAAGGCGCTGGCCCCACCGGCGTTAAAGTTGCTTCCATTAGTAGCGATCCGACCCCCGGACAAAAAATCTACGACCCACGTCACCCCGATGCCGATGTGCAAGGCATGGTGGCGATGCCCAACGTCAACGTTTCGACCGAAATGGTCGATCTGATCACGGCCTCCCGCACCTACGAAGCCAATCTCTCCGTCGTCAAAGCTGCCCGCCAGATGGCGCAGAAAACGATCGATATCGGCCGGTAATATTTTCCCTTCCCCATGTCGATCATTGGAGCCATCACCGCGAGCGGAATTAGTTCTCAGGCTGTCACGCGGCTGCCTGCGCTGGATCTCAAAGGTCTCAACCCGGGCGGCGCGGTCGACAAGTCGGCTACGGGGCCATCGGATTTCGCCGGCGTGCTCTCGCAACTGGCCTCCCCGCTGATCGACAAGCAAAGTGAAGCTGCGGCTTTGACCAAATCTGTGCTCCTCGGCCAAGGCACTCCGCTCCACCAAAGTGTGATCGCGATGCAGGAAGCATCGGTGGCATTCAGCCTCATGGTTGAGGTGCGCAATAAGGTCGTCGAGGGCTTCCAAGAGCTCATGCGCATGCCCGTATAATTTTCCCCGAAGTTCGAATAAATGAAACCTTTTATTGATTCCTTTCTGCGTGTTTGGCGCGAGTTCACCGTCGGTCAAAAAACCTCGATCTTCCTCGCGGCTTTTCTGGTGCTGGGTGGGCTCATCGGTGCGGCCGCCTGGTCCAGTCAGCCTGATTACCAGCTCCTTTATGGCCGACTCGCGCAGAAGGACGCCGCGATTATCATCAGCTCCCTGCAGGCGCAGAACATCAAATATCGCACCAGCACGGACGGCAGTTCGGTCTTCGTGCCGGCGGCAAACATTCACCGCTTGCGCATGGATTTGGCCAGCAAAGGGCTCCCGAGCGGTGAAGGCGTGGGCTTTGAAATTTTTGATAAGGGCCAGTTTGGTCTGAGTGATTTTGCGCAGCGCACCAATTACGCCCGCGCGCTCCAAGGTGAGTTATCCCGCACGATCGCGCAGCTCGACGGCGTCGCCGCGGCGCGCGTCATGATTGTGCAACCCGAAAACCGACTCCTACTCATTGGTCAGAGCATTAAGCCCACGGCCTCAGTCTTCGTGGAGCTCCGCGGCAACCGTCTGCCCGTTGAGGCGGTGAACGCGATCCGTAATCTCGTCGCTAATTCTGTCCAAGGCCTCGTCGTCGACGAGGTAGCGGTTATTGACCACAAGGGCCACGTGCTTTCCGCCGATCTGAAGGATGACCCTACCTTGGGCGCTGCAACTAGCCAGATGCGCTACCGCCAACAGGTCGAAGATTACTTTGCGCGCAAAGTCGAATCCTTGCTGACCCCTGTAATCGGACCCGGCAACGCCGTCGTGCGAGTCTCCGCCGACATCGACAGTGAGACCGGCAATCGGAGCGAGGAGCGTTTTGACCCCGAAAGCCAAGTCATCCGCTCTCAAACTAATATTGAAGAAACCTCCACCGCGGTGGAAAAGAAGAAGTCCGGCATCGCCGGCGTGACCGCCAACACCCCGGATGCCGCGGGTAAAGAAGAAGCGCCGCTCGTGGCCAACGACCAGAACACCAAAAACCGGACCACCAGTTACGAAATCAATCGCGTCCTGACCAATTCGTCCCGCACACCGGGCACGATCCGCGGACTTTCGGCCTCGGTCTTCGTCGCCCAACGCCTGGTAGGCACCGGCGCCGAAGCTAAGCCGCAACCCCGCACCGCGGAAGAACTCGAGGGCTTGCGCAAGCTCGTGATCAACGCGATTGGCCTCAAAGCTTTTGCCGGGGCGAACGCCAATGCTAACGTTGAGGATCTGGTGACGATCCAAGAAGCCGCGTTTCAATCATCCTTCCCTACCGCCGTCGAAGAAGCGACCGTGCCGACGAAGGTGCGCACCTGGATCGAGCTCGGCGCTAACTACACCCCCGTGCTGATCGCCGTGCTCGCTTTTGGATTTTTCTTCCGCCTCCTACGCACCCAACGGCCCGAGACCGTGCCGATGGAGGTCATCAATCCACCGCGCGTAGAAGAAGAGTCCGAGCTGCCCGCCGTAGTGACCGCAGCCTCGCTGAACGAATTGCTCCGCCGCAAACCCGGCAACATCGGCGCCGCGCTGCGAGATTGGTCCGCCGAGTCTAAGACCTAAATTTGACCGCCCGTGACTTCCATCGAATACAGTAAACTTAGCCGACCGCAAAAACTTGCTGCTCTGCTGATCGTGGCCGGGCCGGACGCCGCGGCAGACATTCTGCGCACCTTTCCCGATCGCGAGGTGGAGGAAATCTGCCGTTTGATGGGCGAGTTCGAAGTCGTATCCCAGGAGCTGAAAGATTTTCTCATCGCGGAGTTTGAGCCGCTCATTATCGGCGGTTTGAAATCGATCGAAGGTGGCTTCGATTTTGCCAAAAAGGCCCTCGATCTTTCGCGCGGCGAATTCAAAACGGGCGCGATGTTAAGCCGAATCGGTGCGAGCATAAGCCTCGCTTCCGCCAAAGTGCTGGAACGTATCTCCGAGATGGAAGGCCGCGATGTGTTCCTCCTGTTGAAACGGGAGCAATCGCAAACTATCGCCTTCGTGCTTTCGTACATCGACAAGGTTAAGGCCCGTGACGCCTTTAAATTATTTTCCCCTGAGCTGCAGGCGGATATTTCGATGCGCATCGGTCTGATTGATAGTACTTCGCTAAAATACATCGAAAAGATTGCCAACCAACTCGGTGCTCACATCTCGCAGACCGAGGTGCCGGCGTTCCATCGCAGTGGCGGCGCCGAAACGGTCGCCAACATGCTCAAAGGTGTTTCGAAAGACGCCACCCGTGCGGTCATGGCCCAGCTCGAAGAGAAAAATCCCCGGCTTGCGACCGCAGTGCGGCGGAAATTATTCTCATTCGAAGATCTCTCCCGGCTGCGTCCCAGCGACATGCAACGCCTCATGCGCGATGTGGATTCGGCCCAATTGGCGCTCGCACTCAAAGGTGCCTCAGACGGCATGCAGGAAAAAATCTTCGGCGCACTTTCGAAACGGGCCGGACAAGGCTTGCGCGACGATATCGCAATGCTCAGCAACGTGCGCCCCAAGGAGGTCGAGACGGCGCAGGCCGCCGTCGTCGATATGCTCCGCAAGCTCGAGGAATCGGGCGATATCATCCTCGACGAAGACGACGTGGAGGGAGCGGCTTAATCCCATGGCTGTTTCACGTCATTCGATTTCGTTCACCGGACCGTTCGTGTTGGCTGCCGAAGCAGTTGAGTCCGTGCGGCCGTTCTCGGCGGCCGAACTTGCGGCCGAGTTCGAGCGAGGCCGACGCGAAGGTGCGCTCCAGGCTGATACCGGCGTGGACCGTCGGTTCGTGGAATTTCGCTCGGAGGTGAGTGCGGTGCAGACGGGAATTTTTTCTCGCCTCGGCGAGGCGGAGAAGATGATCGCTGATCAAATTCGGGTGGTTCTGCCCGAGCTCGCGGTCGAAGTCGCCAAGCGCGTGCTCGCGGGTTTCACGCCGCCACCTGAAGTGGTCGCGCAACTGTGTCAGGAAGCCTTGGTCGCGCTTTTTCCCGAAGTCCAGAATCTCGAGTTGGTTGTTGGCGAACGCGATCATGAGATCATCGCCAGTTTGGTGCCGGAGTGGAGGGTGACGTATCCTGGCATCTCGGTTACGATCGATCCGGCGTTTGCTTCGGGCGAATGTCAGGTGCGCAGTCGTTTCGGGGTGATCGATGCGCGCCATGGTGCGAAGCTGGAAGCCTTGCGGCGGGAGCTTTCACGCAAATGAACTCCGGCGTGGAAGAGATCGTTTCCTTGGTCCGCAGCCAAGTGCAGCAGGCTGCGACTTTTGGACGCTACGGCCGCGTGGTCTCTGTCTCGGGGCTCATCGTTGAATCCGAGGGACCGAATGTCGGGCTCGGTGAGCTCTGCGTGTTGCG
>CAMBRG010000200.1 GCA_945869845.1 Opitutus sp. GAS368
CCCTCCGCCTCCGTCGCCCCCCGCCGCGCCCAACGCGTCAGCGCCGCCCGCGTCGCCGAGGCCGAGACGATCCTCGAGGAACTCGCGCCCGGCTTTCAACCGCCCGAGACGTGGAAGATCCGCAGCGCCGCCCTGCGCAACCTTTCCACCCTCGCGCCCGCGCCGGTTGAAACCGCGCTCAATGACCAACTGCGCCCCTACCAACGCCTCGGCGTCGCCTGGCTCTGGCACCTCCACCGCTCCGAACTCGGCGGCATCCTCGCCGACGAAATGGGCCTCGGCAAAACCCTCCAAGCCCTCGCCCTGCTCACTGCCCTGCAAACCCGGTTGAACGTTGAGCGTGCAGAGTTGAGAGAACCCAGCCGCCCCCTGTTCCAACTCCGCCGCACCCCCAGCGCGCCCACCGAATCGAAAATCGAAAATCCCAAATCGAAATTTCCCAGCGCCTCGCTGGTCGTCGCCCCCGCCAGTCTCCTCGAAAACTGGCGCCGCGAAACGCTCCGCTTCGCCCCCGCGCTGCGCGTCTTCATCCACCACGGCGACCACCGCCTCGCCACCGCCGCCGACTTCGCCGCCGCCGATCTCATTATCACCAGCTACGGCACCCTCACCCGCGACCAAGATCTCTTCACCGGCGTCGATTTCGCCGTCGTCATCGCCGACGAGGCCCAGCACATCAAAAACCGCCGCTCCCAAAACGCCGCCGCCCTCCGGGCCCTTCGCGCCCGCAGCCGCTTCCTCCTCACCGGCACGCCGCTGGAAAACTCCCTCGACGACCTTAGATCGCTTTTCGAATTTCTCCTCCCCGGCTATCTGCAAAAAGTGCCAGCCGGCCTCCGCGGCGACGAACGTGGTTGGTTTGACCAACGCCTCCGCGCCCAGACCGCGCCCTACATTCTCCGCCGCACCAAACTCGCCGTTGCCCCCGAGCTTCCCGAAAAAATCGAACAGATCATCTGGTGCGACCTCACCCCCGCGCAGGCGAAACTCTACCGCGACACCCAGGAAAACTCCGAACGCCAGTTGCTCGACCTCGCCGCCGCCGGAGCCAGCGAGAACCGCCTCCAATTCGCCGCCCTCACCCAGTTGCTCCGCCTCCGCCAAATCTGCTGCGACCCCCGACTGATCAATAAACCCGCCGCAAACCAGGAGGTGGGGCGCGACCTCGCGTCGCAGCGTCCGGATTCCGCTCCGCCCGAAAACTCCCCAACTGACTTCGCCGACTCCGCGAAACTAAACGCCTTCACCGAGCTCTTGTCCGAAGCCATCGACGACGGCCACCGCCTCCTTGTGTTTTCTCAGTTCACCTCCCTCCTCGCCCTCCTCCGCAAAGAACTCGACGCCCAGTCCATCAACTACTGCTACCTCGACGGCTCAATGACTCCTGCCGCCCGCCAAGCTCAGGTCGACCGTTTCCAAGGCACGACTTCTCCGAAGTCCGGCGCTCGACTCTCTGCTCTCAATTCTCAGCCTCCCCCGATTTTCCTGCTCTCCCTCAAAGCCGGCGGCACCGGCCTCAACCTCACCGGCGCCGACACCGTGATCCACTTCGACCCGTGGTGGAATCCCGCCGCCGAAGCGCAAGCCACCGACCGCGCCCATCGCATTGGCCAAACCCGCACCGTGACGAGCTACAAACTCATCTGCGCTGGCACGGTGGAAGAGAAAGTCTTGGCGCTCCAAGCTGAGAAACGCGCCCTCCTCGCCGACGTCTTCGAAGCCAGCGACGCCGCCGCCGCCAAACTCTCCCTCGCCGACCTGCGCGACCTTCTCCGCTAACCGACGTCCAATCGCTCGTTGGTTTCTAGCTCCAAAAAAGCCGAGTAAAGATAATGCACACCGGGGCCTGTCGGCGGTGCAACGGATCGCGAGCGGAGGAATCCTTCCAGCGGTTTGAGGCCAAGGCAATTCCGGCAGGGCGCTAGGCGCAGGCCTGAGTTAGGAAATTGATCGGTGCGAAACTCGGTGGGAGCGCAGCGCGCATCGCGTGGTCCAGCTTGCCGGTCACACCGCGTGTCGCTCGATGAACGCGGTGATGGCCGCGGGCGTCGCTTTAATCAGGTGCTTCTTGATCGGGCGCGATTTCAGCGCCTCCAAACTGGGATGCTTCGGCTCAATTCCAACCGCCGCCTGAATCGTCTCGGGAAACTTCGCCGGGCTGGCAGTCGCCAACACCACGCTGACGCGATCGGGGTTCAGCTCCTTGAACCCGCACGCCGTGTGCGGATCGACCAGGTAGCCATCTTCGCGGAAGACGCGGGCGATGATCGCGGGAATCTCAGCATCCGTGCAGCGCGACGAAGAGAAAATCCCGCGGTCGAACTGCTCAAACCGATAGGCGCCCGTGGCCTTGAACGTCGCCATCACTTCACGCACCCGCGCCGGGTCGCGACCCACGCTGGCGTAGATGAAACGCTCGAAATTCGACGCCACTTGGATGTCCATCGAAGGCGCCGCGCTGGGCTGCACCGCACCGATGCGATACTCCCCGGTCGAGAACATGCGGTGGAGAATATCGTTCTGGTTCGTCGCGACCTTGAACCCGGCGATCGGCACGCCCATCTGCTGCAGCCACCAACCGGCGAGCACGTTGCCGAAATTCCCCGTCGGCACCACGAACTCGACGTTGCGGCGTTCGCCCGCCGGCAACCGCAGCCACGCCCAAAGATAATAGACGCACTGTGCCAGCACGCGCGCGATGTTCACGGAGTTCACGGCCGACAGCCGGTGGTGCTTCCGGAAAATCTGGTCACCAAAAATTTCCTTCAAGGCCGTCTGCGCGTCATCGAACGAACCGTCCACGGCGAGCGCGAAGACGTTCTCCGCGCCCGTGCAGGCCATCTGGCGCTCCTGCAACGGCGACACGCGGCCATCGGGGTAAAGCACGAAAATCGCCGTGCCTGGCTTGCCGAGCAGCCCGTGAATCGCCGCCGCACCCGTGTCGCCGGAAGTGGCACCGAGCACATTGATCGTCTCGCGCCGCACCTCGCACTGGTGGCCGTAGAGGTTGCCGAGGAGCTGCAGCGCGAAGTCTTTGAACGCGAGCGTCGGCCCGTGAAAGAGTTCGAGGACGTAACGGTTCTTCCCCAGCGGCTTGAGCGGCGCGATACCGGGATCGGCAAAAGTCGTGTAGGATTTTGCGACGAGCGCGCGCAGCGTCTCGGCCGGGATTTCGGTCGCGAAGCGCCGTAAAAACTCAAAACACAGCTCGGCGTAGCCCAGCGGCTCGAACCGGGCCAAGTCCGCCGCCGAAAACTGCGGCATCGTTTCCGGCAAAAAAAGCCCGCCATCGGGCGCAAGCCCCGTGGCAACCGCATCCGAAAATCCGAGCGGCTCGGTCTGGCCGCGGGTAGAGATGAATTTCATCGGTGTAGGGGCGTCGCTTGACGACGCCCGAGGGCACGGCCGAGCCGCGCCTCCCGGGATCAGACCTTGTCCAACTCGAACGCGCCATGCACGACCCGCGCCGCTTCGTCGACCCGGTCGAGGTCGATCACGACGGAGATTTTGATCTCCGAGGTGCTGATGAGTTCGATGTTGATGCCCGCGTCGGCCAGCGACTGGAAGAGCGTCGCGGCCACGCCGCTGTGCGTCTTCATGCCGACGCCCACGACGGAGAGTTTCGCGATGTGTTCGTGCACGGCCACCTGGCCGCCGCCGATCTCGGCGAGCACGGGCTCGAGGGCCTTCACGGCCTTCCGCGTATCGGTCTGCGGGACGGTGAACGTGAGGTTGGCGACGCCGTGGCGGCCGACGTTTTGCACGATCATGTCGACGAGCACGGAAGCGTCGGCGAGGGCACGGAAAACACGCGCCGCGGAGCCGGGTTTATCGAGGATGTTGCTGACGATTACTTTGGCTTGGTCCTTGTCGACGGCGACGCCGCGGACGACGACCTTTTCCATGTAGGCGACTTCTTTTTTCACGATGGTTCCTGGATTGTGGTTAAAGGAGGAGCGGACTTCGAACACGACGTCATACTTCGCCGCGAACTCGACCGAACGCGACTGCATGACTTTCGAACCGGAGGACGCGAGCTCGAGCATCTCGTCGTAGCTGATCTCGGGAATTTTCTTCGCGTTCTTCACGTTGCGCGGGTCGGCGGTGTAGACGCCGTCCACGTCCGTATAGATTTCGCATTTGTCGGCCTTGAGCGCGGCGGCGAGCGCGATCGC
>CAMBRG010000201.1 GCA_945869845.1 Opitutus sp. GAS368
CCTCGCAGAAAACCCGCCGGCTCACAACGGGGTGTTCGGCACTACATCGCTCCAAAAAATCAACTTCCCTCGTAAACCGCCCCGCTGGAAAAATCGCTCTCCTCTGAAACTATTTTCACTCCCTGCTCCAACTGCGGAACTCGGGTTAAGCTGAGGCTCCGTGGTTGGAGGCCGAGCGCTCGCGCTCGGCCGCGACGGCCGAGAACCCGTCGGAGTCTTAGTTTCCTCCCAACCCGCCGCGTTACGGCAGGTCGGTCGAGCCCATCAGGAAGCGGTCGACTTCACGCGCGGCGCCACGGCCTTCGTTGATCGCCCAGACCACGAGGCTCTGACCGCGGCGGCAGTCGCCAGCGGCAAAGATGCGCGGGACGTTCGTCGTGTATTTCTCGTGCTCGGCTTTTACGTTGGTGCGGCCGTCTACTTCGACGCCGATGTCTTTGAGGATCGACTGCTCCGGCCCGAGGAAACCCATCGCGAGCAGGACGAGTTGCGCGGGGCGCGCCTTTTCCGTGCCGGGCTGCTCCTTCGGGATGAACTGACCTTTGTCGTTTTTCTCCCACTTGATTTCGACGGTCACGATCTCCTTCAGTTTTCCGGCCTCATCGCCGACGAATTTTTTGACGGTCGTGAGATAGACGCGGGGATCGGCGCCGAATTTCGCGGCGGCTTCTTCCTGGCCGTAGTCCATCTTGTAGGTCTTGGGCCACTCGGGCCACGGGTTGTCGGCCGTGCGCTCGAGCGGTGGCTTGGGCAAGATTTCGATCTGCACAATGCCCTTGCAGCCGTGGCGCATCGAAGTGCCGACGCAGTCGGTGCCGGTGTCGCCGCCACCGATCACGATCACATCCTTGCCGAGTGCATGGATCGCGGCGTGATCGGCGCCGCCGTTGAGGACGGCCTTCGTGTTGGCGCTGAGAAACTCCATCGCGTAGTGCACGCCCTTCAGGTCTCGACCCTCGATCGGCAAGTCGCGCGGCTTGGTCGCCCCGGTGCAGATGACGGTGGCGTCGTATTCTTTCAGGAAGATCTGCGCCTCGACGTTTTCGCCGACGGTGGCGTTGCAGATGAATTTGATGCCGGAGTCTTCCATCAACTTGATGCGGCGGAGGACGACTTCCTTTTTATCCAACTTCATGTTGGGGATGCCATACATCAGGAGGCCGCCGGGACGGTCGGCGCGCTCGAAGACCGTGACCGTGTGGCCGGCCTTATTGAGTTGCTCGGCGGTGGAAAGACCGGCGGGGCCGGAGCCGATGACGGCGACTTTCTTGCCGGTGCGGACCTTGGGCTGCTCCGGAACGACCCAACCCTCGTCCCAACCGCGATCGGTGATGGCGGCCTCGATATTTTTGATCGTGACGGCAGGGTTATTGATGCCGAGCACGCAGGAACCTTCGCAGGGCGCGGGACAAACGCGGCCGGTAAACTCGGGGAAGTTGTTCGTCTTGTGCAGACGGTCGAGGGCTTCTTTCCAGAGACCACGATAGATGAGGTCGTTCCACTCGGGGATGAGGTTGTTGATCGGGCAACCACTGGCCATGCCGCTGACGACTTTGCCGGTATGGCAGAACGGCACGCCGCAGTTCATGCAGCGCGCGCCCTGATTGCGGAGTTTCTTTTCCTCCATGTGAACGTGGAACTCTTTCCAGTCCTTCGTGCGTTCGAGCGGCGAGCGGTCGACGGGAAGTTCGCGGAGGTATTCGATGAAGCCGGTTGGTTTGCCCATGGGAGGAAGATTTTTAACCGCTAATGAACGCTAATAGACGCTAATCTTGGGAAAGATCGGGCGCCCGGTTTAGTAGCATCGGTTGGGTGATTGGCGTGAATTGACGTGGATTAGCGGTTCAAACGGATCGTTTTAATTGCCGCCGACGCGCGAGAGGTCGCGGGCGTTTTCTTCGAAGGCGGCCATGATGGCTTCTTCGCCGGTGAGGCCCTGAGCCTCGGCTTTTTCGATACAGCCGAGCATCCGCTTGTAGTCCTTCGGGAAGACTTTAACGAATTTCGGCAAAAATAGGTCGAAGGCGGCGAGCACCTGTTTGCCGCGGGCGCTGCCGGTGTAACCGACGTGACGCTCGATGATCGCGCGGAGTTCGGCGATCTCGGCCTTGGTCTCCACCTTTTCGAGACCGACCATCGAGACATTGGCCTGCTCGGCAAACTTGCCCGACTCATCGAGCACGTAAGCGATACCGCCCGACATACCGGCGGCGAAGTTCCGGCCGGTGGGGCCGAGCACGACGACGCGGCCACCGGTCATGTATTCGCAGGCGTGGTCGCCCACGCCCTCAACCACGGCGGTGACGCCGGAATTGCGGACGGCGAAGCGCTCGCCGGCGCGGCCGTTGACGTAGATCTCACCGGCGGTGGCGCCGTAAAGGGCCACGTTGCCGATGATGATGTTGTCCTCCGCCTTGAAGCCGGCATTGGCCGGCGGGTGGACGATGAGTTTGCCGCCGGACAGGCCTTTGCCGAAGTAGTCGTTGGCGTCGCCCTCGATCGAGAGCGTCATGCCGCGCGTGACGAAGGCGCCGAAGCTTTGGCCGGCGGAGCCCTTGAAACGGAAACGGATCGTATCCTCGGGCAGACCCTTGGCGCCGAGTTTTTTGGTGATCTCGTAGCTCGTGATCGTGCCGACGACCCGGTTGACGTTTTTGATCGGCAGCTCGGCGATCACTTTTTCACCGCGGTCGATGGCGGGTTGGGCGAGGCCGAGGAGCGTCGTGAGGTCGAGGCTCTTGTCGAGGCCGTGGTCCTGCTTGATCGAGCAGAAGCGACCGACCTCGGGACCGACATCCGGCGAGTAAAGGATCTTGGAGAAGTCGAGCCCCTTGGCTTTCCAGTGCGTGACGGCGCGCTGCGCTTCGAGCCGGTCGGTGCGCCCGACCATCTCCTCGATGGTGCGGAAACCGAGCTGCGCCATAAGCTCGCGGACCTCGGTCGCAACGAACGTCATGAAGTTCACGATGTGTTCAGGCTTGCCGGCGAATTTCGCGCGGAGCCGGGGATCTTGGGACGCGACGCCCACCGGGCAGGTATTGAGATGGCAGACGCGCATCATGATGCAGCCCGAGGCCACCAATGGCGCGGTCGCAAAACCGAACTCCTCGGCGCCGAGCAATGCGGCCATGATCACATCGCGGCCGGTCTTGAGCTGGCCGTCGGTCTCGACGGCGATCCGCGAGCGAAGGTTGTTCAAGACCAAGGTCTGGTGGGTCTCGGCGAGGCCGAGTTCCCAGGGGAGACCGGCGTGCGTGATGGAGGTCTGCGGGGAAGAGCCGGTGCCGCCATCGTAACCGGAGATGAGAACGACGTCCGCGTGCGCCTTGGCGACGCCGGCGGCGATGGTGCCGACGCCGACTTCCGAGACGAGCTTCACGCTGACGCGGGCGTGGCGATTGGCGTTTTTCAGATCGTGGATGAGCTCCGCGAGATCTTCGATCGAGTAGATGTCATGGTGAGGCGGAGGCGAGATGAGGCCGACGCCGGCGGTGGTGCCGCGGACTTTGGCGATCGGAGGATATACCTTGGCGCCGGGCAACTGGCCGCCTTCGCCGGGCTTTGCACCCTGAGCCATCTTGATCTGAATTTCTTTGGCGTTGGTGAGGTATTCGCTCGTGACACCGAAGCGGCCGGAGGCGACCTGCTTGATGGCGGAGTTTTTCGAATCTCCGTTGGCCATCAGGTTGTAGCGCAAAGGATCTTCGCCGCCTTCGCCGGTGTTGGACTTGCCGCCGATGCGGTTCATCGCGATCGCGAGCGTCTCGTGCGCTTCGGCCGAGATGGAGCCGTAGGACATGGCACCCGACTTGAAGCGCTTCATGATCGCCTCGACGGACTCGACTTCCTCAAGCGGAACGGCGGTCGAAGACTTGAACTCGAGCAGACTGCGCAACGTGCAGAGCTTGGTGCCCTGTTCGTTGACGATTTTCGAGTAGCCGCGGAAGGCCGCGAGACTCGTGGTGCGCACGGCCTTCTGGAGATGGTGGATCGACTCGGGGGTGAAGAGATGGGCTTCGCCGTCGCTGCGCCACTGGTATTGGCCGCCGGAAGGCAGCACGGCGGCGTTGGCCGTGCGGTCCGGGTAGGCCGCGCGGTGGCGGGCAAGGACTTCCTGCGCGACGACATCGA
>CAMBRG010000202.1 GCA_945869845.1 Opitutus sp. GAS368
GACATGATGTCAACGAAGCCACCGCCGAAAGGATCAAAATGGTAGGTGCCCTGCACGTGGCGATGCAGCGACGCCGTTTGAAACTGGGTGAGCAAAAAGATGCGGTTGATCTCGGAATTAATGCAGTTGGAGATCGGGATATCGACGAGCCGATACTTGCCGGCCAACGGAACCGCGGGTTTGCAGCGCTCCAGCGTCAGCGGCGACAACCGGGTGCCCCGGCCTCCACCCATAACCACAGCCAAGGTTTGTTTGCGTCGTTCGGTCATAGTTTAAAGTAATTTTCGGGAAACGCTTGCGAGAATTCGGCGCCCAAACAGGGTCGCAATTCAATAATCAAATCTATGTGCGGAATCGTCGGCTACGTTGGAAAACAAAAAGCATCCCCGTTTATTCTCGAAGGCCTCAAGCGCCTTGAATATCGGGGCTATGACTCGACCGGTGTCGCGATCCTCCAGGGCGGGGCGTTCAGCCTCGTCAAGAAGACGGGCCGAGTGGCGAACTTGGAACGCGAAGTGGCTAAGTTTAGCCTCAACGGCACCTTCGGAATCGGCCACACCCGTTGGGCGACCCATGGCGGCGTCACGGATGCAAACGCCCACCCCCATGTGAGCAGCGACGGGAAAATCGCCCTCATCCACAACGGCGTGATCGAGAATTACTCCTCGATGAAGAAGTTTCTGGTTTCGAAGGGTTACACCTTCTCCTCCGAGACCGACACCGAGGTCCTCTGCAATCTGATTGCCTACCACTACGCCAAAGAGCCCGAGGTCGCGGGCGAGAACCGCTTCTTCGCCAGCGTCCGAAAAACCCTGCTCCACGCCGAAGGCACCTACGGGATCGTGACCATGTGCGTCGATCTCCCAGGCGAAATGGTTGCCGCCCGCAAGGGCTCGCCGCTGATTCTTGGCTTGGGCGACGGCGAAAACATCGTGGCGAGCGATGTGTCCGCGATCGTCGCGCGCACCCAAAACGTGGTGTATTTGAAAGACGGGGAGATCGTCCGCCTCACGCCGAAGGAATTTCAAATCACCACGCTCGATCAAGAACCAGTGTCGCCGTTTGTCGACAAAGTCACTTGGAGCATTGCCGATGCGGAGCTGGGGGCTCACGCGCATTTTATGGAGAAGGAAATCTTCGAGCAACCACTCGCGCTGGAGAATTCCATGCGCGGTCGTTTCTCGGAGGACAGCAGCACCGCCAATTTCGGCGGGTTAAATCTGACTGCGTCCGAGCTGCGCCAGGTTGATCGTTTTATGTTCTGCGCTTGCGGCACCGCGTGGCACGCCTGCCTCGTGACCGAGCATCTGATCGAGCGCTTTGCCCGCCTTCCCGTCGAGGTGGATTACGCCTCGGAGTTCCGCTACCGCAACTCGCCGCTCGATCGCAACACGCTCTTTTTTGTCATGAGTCAGTCCGGCGAGACAATCGACACCCTCGCCGCGCTGCGCGAAGCCCAGCGAAAAGGTTACCGCGTGCTCGCCATCAACAACGTCGTCGGATCCACCATCGCCCGCGAGGCCAACGGCGGAATTTATCAGCATGTCGGCCCCGAGATCGGCGTTGCTTCGACCAAGGCCTTTACCTCCCAGATTCTGCTCGGAGCCATGCTCGCTCTCTACATTGCCCGGCTGCGCGACATGAGCTTCAGCGACGGCGTAACTTACGTAAACGCCTTGAAAGGGGCCCCGGACCTCGTGCGCGAGGCGCTCAAGCAAGCCCCTCACATCAAGGCCATCGCGAAGCGCTTCGCCCACCATTCGGATTTTCTTTTTCTCGGCCGCCTTTCGCTTTTCCCATTGGCCCTGGAGGGCGCGCTCAAACTCAAGGAAATCTCGTACATTCACGCCGAGGGCTACCCGGCGGCCGAGATGAAGCACGGTCCGATCGCGCTGATCAGCGAGAAATGCCCGAGCGTGTTTTTTGCACCCAAGGGAGAAATTTTCAACAAGGTCGTGTCGTCCATGCAGGAAATTAAGGCGCGCAAAGGCCCTGTGATCGCGATCATCACCGAGGGCTGCGAACTCCCGCCGGGCCTCGCCGACGAAGTCATCACCATTCCCGACTGCCACGAAGCGGTCTTGCCCATCGTCGCGGCGATCCCCGTGCAGTTGCTCAGTTACTACATCGCGGTCGATCGAGGCTGCGACGTCGACAAACCGCGCAACCTCGCAAAATCCGTCACGGTGGAGTGACCCCCAGCCGTCGCCGACCGCGACGTCGAAACGGGCCGGCCGCTAGGCTGAACAATCTGCGCGACGCGGAATCCGCCTTGCTCGCACCCAGACCGCTACGCATAAGCCCAAGTTCTCGCCGATGAACATCCACCCGAGCCCTGAAGTATTTGCCCGTCTCGCTGCCCAAGGTAACGTCGTGCCCGTTTACACGGACCTCATGGCGGATTTCGAAACTCCGGTCTCCGCTTACGCCAAACTCAAGGAAGCCGGTCCCTCCTATTTGCTCGAGTCCATCGAGGGCGGTGAACGCCTTTCGCGCTACAGTTTCATCGGCTGCCGGCCGCGTAAGGTGCTCGTTTGCGGCCCGACGACGACCGAGATCCGCATCCCCGGTCAGCCGACTCAAGCCGTCGCGACGCCGAGCGATCCCCTCACTCTCGTTGAAACCGAGATGAAGGGTTACCGCCCCGTAAAAATTCCCGGTCTGCCTCCTTTTACGGGCGGAGCGGTGGGTTTCGTCGGCTACGAATACGTCACGCGCATTGAACCGACCGTGCCAGCGGCCGCGCACGACGAACTCAAGCTGCCGCTGCTTTATTTCATGTTTTCCGATTCGCTGCTGATTTTTGATCGCGCGAAACAAACCCTGCGACTCTGCGTCAACGCCCACATCGCGTCCGATCCCGCCGCCGCTTACGCCTCGGCGGTCGCCGAACTGCGGGCGCTTTATGAATTGCTCAAACAACCGCGCGAACTGGCGCCAGCCCCGTTGATCGACCCCGGCCCGCTCACCATTCCACCCGGTAACTTCAGCCCGGCCCAATTTGAGAACACGGTCACGGCCGGGCAGGAATTCATCCGCTCCGGCGACATCATTCAATTTGTCCCGTCCCAACGGTTCACCCGTCCGTTTGCCGGCACGCCGCTCGATCTCTATCGGGCGCTGCGCACCGTCAACCCGTCACCCTACATGTTTGTGCTCGATACTGGCGACTTCGCGATCGTAGGGGCTTCGCCTGAAGTTCACGTTCGGCTGACCGACGGCCGCGTCGAAATCCGTCCAATCGCCGGCACCCGCAAACGCGGCGCCACTCCGGCCGATGATCTCGCCTTGGAGAAAGACTTGCTCGCCGACGAAAAAGAGCGCGCCGAACACCTCATGCTCGTTGACCTCGCTCGCAACGACATCGGCCGGGTCTGTCGCTACGGTTCAACCACCGTTCCCGAGTTCATGGTCGTGGAGCGCTACTCGCACGTGATGCATATCGTCTCGCAAGTGGAAGGCATCATCGCCGAGGGCTATAATGCTTACGATCTCATGCGCGCTACGTTCCCTGCTGGCACCGTGAGCGGCGCCCCCAAAATCCGCGCCATGCAAATCATCGCTCAAAGCGAGCCGTCGCAGCGCGGATTCTATGCCGGCGCCCTCGGCTACTTTGGTTACGACGGCAATTCCGACACCTGCATCATGCTTCGAACCGCCCTGCTCAAGGGCGGCCAGCTACACATCCAGTCAGGCGCCGGTGTCGTCGCCGACTCGGTCCCCGCCTCAGAGTATCAAGAGACGATCAGCAAGGCGACCGCTTTGCTGAAAGCCGCCGCCATCGCCTCCGAATTCTGATAGGAAGGGCACGTCGTTGCCCGTTCGAGACGGTCGTGAGCCTGCATTCGGGCCAAGTCGCTCACGGCTTGCGCCAAAAATACACGAAATTTGTCCCGGCGGTATGCAACCAGCGTTCGCGCTCACTCGTAGAGGTAATTGGAACAGTTTCCGCTAAGGTTAGGAACAACTCAGTCCTTTGAACCTCTCATAACAAACGCACCTCACTATGCCCTCTAAAGCAAAGTTGCCCCGCACTTCGCAACAAGATGACGCTTCCACCTCCGAAGTTCTCCCTACGAGTGCCCTTAACCCCCAACTGGACTCTGCA
>CAMBRG010000203.1 GCA_945869845.1 Opitutus sp. GAS368
GAGGACGCGAGCTCGAGCATCTCGTCGTAGCTGATCTCGGGAATTTTCTTCGCGTTCTTCACGTTGCGCGGGTCGGCGGTGTAGACGCCGTCCACGTCCGTATAGATTTCGCATTTGTCGGCCTTGAGCGCGGCGGCGAGCGCGATCGCAGTGAGGTCCGAACCGCCACGGCCCAGTGTGGTGATGCGGCCCTCGTCGTCGGCGCCTTGGAAACCGGCGACAATAATGACGCGGCCCGCCTTCAGTTCTTTCTCCATCGGCTCGGGGTTGATGCCCTGAATCTTCGCCTTGGTGTGGACCTTGTCGGTGAAAATGCCGGCCTGTTGACCCGTGTAGCTCACGGCGTCGGCTCCGATGCCCTGCAGTGCCATCGCGACGAGGGCGATCGTCTCCTGCTCGCCGATGGCGAGGAGTTGGTCGAGTTCGCGCTCGCTGGGATCGGGGCACACCGCCTTGGCCCGGGCGATGAGCTCGTTGGTCACGCCGGCGCGCGCGGAGACGACGACGACGACCTCGTTGCCTTCATCGCGGGTGCCCTTGATGCGCTCGGCGACTTTCTTGATGCGTTCGACGTCACCAACGGAGGTGCCGCCATATTTTTGGACGATACGGGCCATGGTCAGGTTTAAAAAAGAGGATCAGTCGTTGAAGTCTCCGATGCGGAGGAGCACCGGTTCCTCCAGCACGCTGGCGAGGCCACCCAGGTTCTTGAGGGTCGCGCGGATCGCGCGCTCGTCGCTCTCGTGGGTGGTCAGCACGAGTGAGGCAGCGCCCGCCCGCTCGGCCGGTGTCTGAATCACGCTGGCGATGCTCACATGGTGTTTCGCCATGACCGAAGCGACTCGGGCCAGCACCCCGGGCTGATCCTTCACCGAAAGGCGCACGTAATAACGGCCGCGGATCCGCTCGGGGGGAGCGAGCCGGCAATCGGTGCACAACGGCGCATCGTCGCCCATGTGATGGGCGCCTTTGCCATGGCGCAGCAACGCGACCGCGTCGCCGATGTCGCTGATGACGGCACTGGCCGTCGCATCCTGCCCGGCGCCGCGGCCAATATAGAGGGTGGTGCCGACCACGTCGCCGGTGACGGAGACGGCGTTGAAGACACCGCTCACATTGGCGAGCACGTTGCCCTCGGGCAGCAGGGTCGGTTGGACGCGCACGCTGAGTTCGTTGGTCGCGAAGTCGCGCGTGATGACAGCGAGGAGCTTGATGCCGTAACCGAGGGTGGATGCGGTCTTGAAATCGGCGGGCGTGATGCGGCTGATGCCCTCGACGATCATCCGGTCGGGTTTGACCCACATGCCGTGGGCGAGCCAAGCGAGGACGGAGGCCTTGTGCGCCGTGTCCCAACCGTCGACGTCGAGCGACTCGTCGGCCTCGGCGTAGCCCAGGCGTTTGGCATCGGCGAGTACGTTCGCATAGGGCGCGTCGTGCTCCTCCATTTGGGTGAGGATGTAGTTACAGGTGCCGTTGAGGATGCCGTAGATCCGCGTGAAACGATTGGCGACGAGGCCCTCGCGCAGGGCCTTGATGAGCGGAATACCGCCGGCGACGCTGGCTTCGAAAAAGAAATGCCCGCCGTGCTTCCGCGCCGTGGCGAAAATTTCCGCGCCATGGGCACAGATCAGGGCCTTGTTGGCTGAGATCACGATCTTGCCGCGAGCGAGCGCCGCGAGAGTGACCTCGCGGGCGAGGCCGGTGCCGCCCATCAATTCGCAGACGATGTCAATTTCCGGATCGGTCGCGATGGCGAGCGGATCCACGGTGAGCTTGGCCGCGGGGATCTTTACCCCGCGGGCCTTCTTCAGGTCGCGCACCGAGGCGCGGGCGAGCACGAGCTTGGCTCCGAGCCGCGCCTCGATCGTCGCGCGGGCGCGGGTGAGGTGTTTCCAGACGCCTTGGCCGACCGTGCCAAAACCGCAGATACCGATCGTGTAAGTCGGGAGGGAAATCATGGCGCGGGCGGCGGGGAAGTGGGTTTCTTTTGGCCGATTTTACTTTCCGTGCCGCCCAGCAGACGCCCGATGTTGGCGCGGTGACGGAGGATCACGAACAACGCGATCACCACGGAAACGCCGACCAGCAGCGGCGAACGGTCCAGGAAATACGCCGCGATCGGCAGCGTGATCGACGACAAAATCGACGAGAGGGAAATGAAACGGCTGAGCGCGAGGCACGTGATGAAAACCCCGAACGCGATGAGCGCCCCGACGGGAAACAACACCGCAAACCCACCCGCGCCCGTGGCCACACCCTTGCCGCCGCGGAATCCGGTGAAGCAGGAGAAGCTGTGGCCGAGAACGGAGGCGACAAGGCTAACGAGTTCGAGAATCAGCAGCCCGTCGGCGTCGAAGGGACAATACTGGGGGCCGACAAGATGGATAAGCGGAAACAAAGCCACGGCCAGCGCGCCCTTCGCCGCGTCGAGAAACAGCACAACGTTACCCGGGCCGTTACCGAGCACGCGGCGCACGTTGGTCGCACCGGGATTCTTGCTGCCAACCTCAAAGATGTTCACGCCCTTGGCGCGCGCGACGAGATATCCGAAGGGCAACGCGCCCAGCAGGTATCCGACGACGGCGGCGAGGAGGAGCGGAACGATCATGGGCGGCGCAGGACTAGAGTTGGATAAACTTCGCGAGCTTGATGGCCGCGTGGGACTTCAACTCGGCGCGGGCGGCGGTGCTCGGTTCGCTGTCGAGGTTGATCACCATGAGCGCGGTCTCTCCCGCCTGCTGCCGGCTGAGCGACATGTTGGCGATGTTGACCTTATCTTTGCCGAGCAGCGTGCCGACGTAGCCGATCATCCCGAGAGCGTCGGCGTTTTCGATGATCAGGAGCTTGCCGGTGGCGGCGACTTCGACCGCGCGACCGTTCACCGCGACGATGCGCGGGCTGTTGGCCTTGGTGATCAACGTGCCCGCAGCACTGCGCACGGCCCCATCGGCGGCGACCGCCTCGACCAACATGAGCTCGGTGTAATCGGAGTCGTCGGTGGACTTCACGACTTCGAGGCCGAGGCCGAGGCGCTCGAGCATCACGGGGGCGTTGACGACGTTGACGCCGTCGCCGCTGATGCGCGCGAGGTAGCCGCGCTGGATGGCGCGGGTGATGGCGTTGGCGTCGAGATCGACGATCTTGCCGTAGTAGGTGATGCGGAGCTTGGCGACGGCCGGGAGCGCGAGTTGCTGCACCAAGGTGCCGAGCTTGGCTCCAAGATCGAGGTAGGGCCCGAGGATCTTGGCGGTGGCGGCATCGACCGAGGGCAGATTGACGGCGTTGCGGACCGCACCGTTGAGCAACACATCGGCGATCTGCTCGGCGACCTCGATGCCGACGGCTTCCTGGGCCTCGGTGGTCGACGCGCCGAGGTGGGGGGTGAGCGTGACGTTGGCCAGACTGCGCAGCTCGCTGTCTTTGGCCAAGGGCTCGTCTTCGAACACGTCGAGACCGGCGGCGGCTACCTGTCCGGATTTCACCGCCGCGATCAGAGCTGTTTCCTTGATAATCCCGCCGCGGGCACAGTTGAAGATCCGCAGGCCTTTCTTCGCCTTCGCGAAAGCCGCTTCATCGATCATGTATTTAGTATCATCGGTGAGCGGCATGTGGACCGTGATGTAGTCCGACTGGGCCAGCAGTTCATCCAAAGTGACCGCCTCCACCTGCATCGCCTTGGCGCGGCTGGGTGCGAGATAGGGATCGTAAGCCATGACGCGCATGCCGAAAGCCTGGGCGCGCTTCGCGACCTCGCCACCGATGCGGCCAAAGCCGACGACGCCCAGGGTTTTCTTAAAAAGCTCGATGCCGGAAAAGCTCTTCCGATCCCATTGGCCCGCCTTCATGGAAGCCGCAGCCTGAGGCACCGGCCGGGCGCCGCATAGAATATGGGTAAACGTCAGCTCAGCCGTCGCGATGGTGTTGCCCGAGGGCGTGTTCATGACGATGACGCCGCGCTCTGTGGCCGCCTCGACATCGACATTATCCACCCCGACCCCGGCCCGACCGACCACTTTCAACAGCGGCGCCGCGGCAAACACCGCCGCGGTAATC
>CAMBRG010000204.1 GCA_945869845.1 Opitutus sp. GAS368
TCACCTTCCTCGGCGCTACCGGCGACCGCAGCACGTGGGGCCGCGGCATCACCATCGCCATCCTCGACAGCGGCGTAAACGCGCTCGACCCCACCTTCTCCGGCCGCGTCCGCAGCCTCGACATCGGGGCCGGTAACCTGCCGGGGGCCGAAACTTCCTCCGGGCACGGGACCGGCGTTGCCGCCCTCGCCGCCGGCGTCTCAAGCGACGCACCCGGCGTCGCTCCCGCCGCCAATGTCCTCAGCGTCCGCGTCACTGCGGCCGACGGCCTCAGTGACATCTTCACCGTCGCCCGCGGCATTGTTGCCGCCGCCGATGCCGGCGCCCAAATCATCAACATCTCGCTCGGCGGTTACGCTACCACCCACGTGCTCGAGGCCGCGATCGACTACGCCACCACCCGCGGCGCGTTGATCGTGGCCGCCGCCGGCAATGACCAAGCCACTCAACTCACTTGGCCCGCCGCTGATACTCGCGTCGTTTCCGTGGGCGCCGTCGATGCCATCGGCCAACAGGTCACGTTCTCCAACTCCGGCCCGCAACTCCAAGTCTCCGCCCCCGGTTACGGCGTGCAGACCGCGTGGCTTGACCAACAACGCGTCACCGTCAACGGCACCTCGGCCAGCGCCCCTCTCGTGGCCGGCAGCGTCGCCGCCGTCATGTCCGCCGATCCCCGGCTCACCGCGACGCAAGCTTGGGCAATCCTCGCCGCCACCACCAATGACGCGGGCGCACCCGGCACCGACTCCGACTACGGCCGCGGCATCCTCAACGTGGGCTGGGCCATGAGTCGCCATGATCCCACCCGCGTCGACCCGGCCATTTCCAGTCACCACTTCGACGCCATCAAAAACCAGATGGACTTCGTCATTCAAAATCGCGGGGCCCTCCCGGTCTCCGGCCTGACCCTCGACATCGCCACCAACGGCTTCACCACCACGCAGCACGTGCCAACGCTCGCCCCCGGCGCGAGCACCGTTCTCATCCTGCCCGTTGACCAAAAGAGCCTCACGTCCCAGGATGCTCTAATCTACCGGACCACGTTGAACACGCCCATCGGGGTCAACGATGCCGACCCGTCCAACAATCAAAAGTCGAGCCGCCTTACCCCGCCCAAAAAATAATCCATGCCGTCGCTCGCCCCCAATTTCCCGGCCTCGCTGCTCGTTTTCGCGCTGCTGTTTTCACCGGCCCTCGCCCGCGCGTCCGCCCCGTTCTCCGCGCAACTTGATGCGACCGACCACGCCGCCGCCGGTCTCGCGAAACTCTCGACCGACCAACGCGCCGCACTCGACGCCCAGGTCGAACGTGAACTCACCGTCGCACGCCAAGGCAATGTCGTCGCCTTCTCCCGCTCTTTTCTCCAGCGCCGCACCTCCGATCAGGTTGCCGCCGCCGGCCTCGCCACCCTCAGCCTCGAGGAACGTGCGACACTCGACCGCTTCGTCGCCCGCGCCGTCGCCCAACGCCCCGCCGTGCTCGTTCCCACTCTCGCCACCCGCGCAAAAACATCCGACGACACGGTCATCGAAACCGTTACCTACAAACCCCAACTCCACGGCGAAGTCACCCTCACCGTCGGCACCGCCGGCAGCGGTCGCACATTTTACGGCGGCTCCTTCACCACCGTTTACGAAGATGCGCAGCGCAATTTTTCCGTCGCCTTCACCTACGCCGAATACCACGGCCAAGGCCTGACCTATTTCGGCGACGACTGTTCCGACCCCCGCTTTGGCCGCGGCCCGTTCCGCCGCTGACCGCCTCCACCGGCGCGGCGCGGACGATGTTCACTTGCCTGCGCTCGGCGGGATCAGGGCCTGATAGAGCATCACCTTAAACTTTTGGTTGAGATCGTTCCCGCCCGCCGGTCGCAACTGCGTCATGAGCAGAGCCACGATCTTTTCCTTCGGGTCGACGACATACTGCGGGAAGTAAGCGCTCCCCCAGCCATACGAGCCCACGCTGCCCAGTTCGCCGAAGGCGCCGACATCCGGCATCACCCAGAAACCAAGACCAAACGCGCCGGTGTCGCCCGCGTATTTCGTGCCGGTATGGTTGGCCCGCATCAGCTCGACCGACTTCGGCGAAAGCAGCCGCACGCCGTCGAGCTCACCTTCGTTCAAAAACATCTGCAACAACCGCGCGTAATCGCCGGCGGTCGACAGCAAGCCCGCGCCCCCCGAGAAACACTTCCGCGGCCCGGTCACGAAGTCGCCTTGGTCACCGCGTCCGAGCGCACCTTTGGCATCGATCCCGTAAGCCGGCACAAGCCTCGCCGCTTTCTCCGGCGGCAGGAAGAAACTCGTATCGACCATTTTCAACGGCCCAAAAATCCGCTCCGCGAAAAACCGGTCCAGCGGCATTCCGGAAATTACTTCCACCAGATAACCGAGCACATCCGTCGAGTAACCGTATTGATACACTTCACCCGGCTGGCCGTTCAGGGGCAGCGCCGCCAGCCGCTTGATCACATCGCCGATCGGCTCGTCCCGATCGGCGAAATACCAACCCGTGAACTTCGCCTGCCGGTAAAGTTCCGCCGCCGGGCCCGTGCCGTAGGTGAGTCCCGCCGTGTGGGTGAGCAAGTCGCGGATCTGGATCGGCCGCTTCGCCTTCACCGTCACAAATTTCTCCGCGCTGCCGTCGGGCGCCGCAACGGCCACCATCGAGTTCTTGAATTCTGGGATGTACTTAGAAACCGGATCACGGAGCATCAATTTGCCCTCTTCATAGAGCATCATGATCGCCGTCGTCGTTACCGCCTTGCTCATCGACGCGATCCGGAAAATCGCATCCGTCGTCATCGGCTTGCCCGCCTCGAGGTCGCCCATCCCGTAGCCCCGATACCGCACCGCCTTGCCCTCGCGCGCCACGTAAAGCACCACGCCTGCAATTTTCTTTTGCTCGACCTGAGCCTGAATGACCGCATCGAGCCGCTGCAAACGCTCACTGGAAAAGCCGAGCTTTTCCGGCGAAGCCGCCTCGGCAGCCCGAACCGGCTGGACCACTGAGAGCAAAAGACCCGCCAATAAAATCCGGAAGTTCATCCGCTGATGAAAAAGCCCGGACCGGGCAGTCACTCAATCGAAATTCCAACGCCCCCGGCGAACATCTCCGCTTTAAGCCACGGGTCCTGCTCGCATCCGGATCTGGGCCGAGGGCAAACGCGGTCGCGGCGCGTTATTCTGCTTCACCCGGCCGCTCGGTGGGCGACCGTCGGGCCGCGTGCGGCTCGCCTCTTCGGGGCTGCACCAACCGGGCGAGAAATTCAGGCAGGGCTTTCTTTATCGGCGACCCCTCCAGATACTCAGCCGCCGGCCACTTTCGTCCCCGCGCCAGCAAGGTAGCATAGACCAGCAGCTCGAAATGCAGCCGCAGGTGGGCCTCGGCGTCGCGTTCCTGCAAAACCGCCAAGACCGCCAGCAACGCTTCGATCGTGGAAAATTTTCCTTCGCCCTGCTGTTCGCGCAGCCAGTAGCGGCTCTTTCCCGTCATCGGCACGCTCACTCGCCGCCCCCAAGGTTCCACCGCACGCACCATTTCCGCCGCTTCACCCCAGCTCCCGTCGAGCAACAACACCTGCACGTTCGCCGCCGGCGGCAACGTCATGGTCGCAAGCGATTCGCCCAGCGGATGCAATACCCACAGCTCGCGTCCCGCCGCGGCGACCGTCGCCCGTTCCGGCGGTGCCTCCCGCCGGTAAACGTGCGCCCGCGCCCCCGTTACCACCCGCTCGATCAGTTTCCCCGTGCTGCTCGGCCGCCATTGTTCCCGCGAGTGCATCAACACGTCGACCTGCAACGCGCTCTCAACCGGCCCCAGCCCCGCGCACACGCACCAACGCGGCGGGAGCTGACATCGCTCACACCGTACCGTGCCTGCAAGAACCACACTGCGCGCCATAGCCCGTCATCCGGTCCCACCGCACCGCCCGCGTCAAGGGCGGCCCCGGGCTCCCGCCAATTGACAAGCCCGGACCGTTTGCCGTCACCTTCGAGGTCGGCGGTTCTCCCG
>CAMBRG010000205.1 GCA_945869845.1 Opitutus sp. GAS368
ACCAAGATGGTCAGCGAGCGCGTACTTCTCAGCTACGCCGACAAGATCCGCGTCAACATCGTCCGCCCCGCCACCGTCTGCGGCTACTCGCCGCGGATGCGCCTCGATCTCTCCGTCAGCCTGCTGACGATGCAGGCGCTCGTGAAGCAGCGCATCACCGTCTTCGGCGGCAACCAGACCCGGCCCAACATCCACCTCAAGGACATGATCCGCGTCTATCATCATTTCCTCGAGCACGGCATGAAGCTCCCTGGCGTCTTCAACGCCGGCTTTGAGAACATCTCCATTCTCGACATCGCCGCCCGCGTAAACACCCAGATCCCTTCCGAGGTCATCGTTACGCCTTCAAACGATCCGCGCTCCTACCGCCTCTCATCCAAGAAGCTCCTCGCGACCGGGTTCGCTCCGCAGCACAGCGTCAACGATGGCATCCAAGACGTGATCGCCGCCTATCGCGACGGCCGCCTCCGCGACGAGGAACGCTATTACAATATCAAGACGATGAAGAGGCTCACGGCCCTCGGCTAAGCCGCCCACGCTGAAACGTGAAAACCTCCGCCGCCATTTTGGTCCAACAACGTCAACCCCTCGTCATCGATGAGGTGGAGGTGCCCGCGATCGGTTATGGCCAAGTGCTGGTCGAGGTCGCGGTCACACGCATTTGCGGCTCCCAGCTCGGGGAAATCGACGGGGTGAAAGGCCCCGACCGTTTCCTCCCTCACCTGCTCGGCCATGAAGGCGGCGGCACGGTTCTCGAGATCGGCCCCGAGGTGAGACACGTCAAGGTCGGTGATCGCGTCGTCCTCCACTGGCGGGCCGGCCACGGCATCGAAGCCCGGCCTCCCGTCTACACCTGGCGGGGACGCCCGTGCAACGCGGGCTGCGTCGCCACCTTCAGCCGGTACGCCGTGGTTTCGGAAAATCGGCTCACCGCCGTGCCCTCCTCGGTGGACTTTGAAGTCTGCGCCTTGCTGGCCGACACCCTTACCACGGGGTTCGGCGTCATCACCAACGACGCCCAGGTCCGCTTCGGCGAATCCGTGGTTGTGATCGGCAGCGGCGGGATCGGGCTAGGTGTCATCCTCGGTGCGAAACTGGCCGGGGCCTATCCCATCATCGCGGTCGATCTCCACGATCACAAACTGGCCAAGGCCCGCGAATACGGCGCCACCCACGCGATCAATTCCGCCCGCGAAGACTTCGCCGCCGCCGCCGAAGCGATCTTAAAGGGCAAGGCCGACGTGGTGATAGACGGAACCGCGCTACCCGCGGTTCTGGAAGATGCTTTCGCTCTAACCTCGCCGGCCGGCCGCTGTGTCGTCTTCGGCGTGATGCCCGCTGACCGCAAACTCTCGCTCAACACGCTACCTCTCCACTTTGGCAAAACCCTCACCGGCTCTCACGGCGGCGGGAGCGAACCCGCGCGCGATATCCCCCGCTACCTGCGCATGATGGCGGGCGGCCGCTTTGATCCGCGCGGGATGGTTTCCCACCGCCTCGGATTGGACGGGATCAACGACGCCATCGGCCGCATGCGCTCCGGAGAAATCATCCACGCCATGATCCACTTTCCCTTATCCGCCGCGTGAAACTCCTGACCAAACATTCCCGCCCTTCGTATGTTCCCTTCGGTGCGTCCTACGCCGACCTCGCCAGCGTCGCCCGCACGCTCCGCTATCAAGTCGTGCAAATGTCGCACGCATCCGGTGCGCCGCATCTAGGTTCTTCGCTCTCCTGCATTGATATTCTCGTCGCCGCTTACTGGCTAACCCTGCGTATCGATCCGACAAACGCTACCGCGGCGAACCGTGATCGCTTCATCTTAAGCAAGGGCCACGCCGCTCCTGCCCTCTACACCTGCCTCGCCGCCCGCGGATTCTTCCCTGAGACTTGGCTTGATACTTTCGCCGTTCACGGTGGAAAACTCGCCGAGCAACCTGCGCCGAACTGCGCTCCGGGGGTCGAACTCGCCACGGGCTCGCTTGGACACGGTCTGCCCGTCGGCTGCGGCCTCGCACTTTCAGGTCGTATTCAAAATCTCGACTACCGGACTATCGTCGTCATGAGCGACGGGGAGTGCAATGAAGGCTCCGTCTGGGAAGCCGCGATGTTTGCTGCGGGAAAATCACTCGGCCGCCTTACTGTCGTCATCGATTACAACAAATGGCAAGCCACTGGACGCAGCGACGAAGTCCTCGCTCTTGCCTCGCTCCGCGACAAATGGGCCGCCTTCGGTTGGGAAGCCACCGAAGTTAACGGTCACGACATCTCTGCCCTCGCCACTGCCATCGCGCCGCGCGGCGAAGCCACTGGCCGTCCGCGCGCCATCATTGCCCACACGGTCAAGGGCAAGGGCGTCGCCTTCATGGAAGACGATAACAACTGGCACTATCGCATCCCTGATGCCGGAGAAGTAGAAAATGCCGCCCAACTCCTCTGCTCGCCATGAGAAACGCCTTCGCCAAAGCCATCACCGAACTGGCCATCGCCGATGAGCGCATAGTGCTTCTTTCGGGCGATATCGGCAACCGCCTCTTCGACGATTTCAAAGCCCGTTGCCCGGACCGCTTCTACAATTGCGGCGTCGCTGAAGCCAACATGATCGGTGTCGCCGCTGGTCTCGCGATGTGTGGCTTGCGTCCCGTATGTTACACGATCGCCCCGTTCGTCACCTACCGCTGCATTGAGCAGATTCGCGTGGATCTTTGCTATCATCGCCTGCCCGTCACTATCGTCGGCACCGGCGCCGGTCTCGCCTACGCCTCTCTCGGCGGCACGCATCATTCCTGCGAGGAAGTAGGCATGCTCCGGCTCCTGCCAGAAATGAACGTGCTCACGCCGGCCGACGCCATGGAAGTCCGCGCCTTACTGCGCGCCACATTCCAGCAGGACCAGCCCACCTACATGCGCATTGGCAAAAAAGGTGAGCCGATCGTACACGCCGCTCCACCCGCCGGACTCGCACTCGGCCAATCCATCCCCATGCGCGCGGGCAAGGATCTCTGCCTTCTCGCTAACGGAGTCCTTCTACCCATCGTACTCCAAGCCGCCGACCAACTCTCGGCCGAAGGGATCACAGCCGAAGTCATTAGCTTCCCGACCGTCAAGCCGCTCGACGAAGCCGCACTCCGTCGCATCTTCGCCTCCCACACTCTCATCGCGACCATCGAGGAACACAGCGTACTCGGCGGTTTTGGCGGCGCAGTAGCCGAATGGCTCGCCGATCATCCGCATCCTGAGGCGCGGCTAGTCCGCTTCGGCACACCCGACAATTTTTATCACGATATCGGCGATCAGGACGAAGCCCGTGCGCACTTTGGCCTTACAGCCGAGGCGATCACCACCGCGCTCCGCCGTAGCCTGAACGTCGCCTGTTCCCCATGATTATTGGCGTAGATTTCGACAACACCATCGTCTGCTACGACGCGCTCTTCCCTCGCGTCGCGGTGGAGCGCGGGCTTGTGCCTGCCAGTGTTGCCGCGACGAAGAACGCCGTCCGCGACTACCTCCGCGCCGCTGGCCGCGAACCGGAGTGGACCGCCCTGCAAGGCTACGTTTATGGCCCACGCATGGCCGAGGCCGAACCCTATCCCGGCGTGCAGAATTTTTTTCGCGCCTGCCGTGAGCACTGCATCACCGTCGTCATCATCAGTCACAAGACCCGCCATCCGTTCATCGGCGAACCTTACGATCTGCATGCCGCCGCGCAAGATTGGCTCAAGCGCCTAGGCTTTCTCTCGCCCGACGGCGCTGGCCTGGGCCCAGAAAAAGTCTACTTTGAACTGACCAAATCCGCCAAACTCGCCCGCATCGCTGCCTGCGAGTGTACGCACTTCATCGATGATCTGCCCGAGATCCTGAACGACGCGGCCTTCCCCGCCAATACCGCCCAATTGCTTTTCGCCCCGACCGCCACCGCCCCGACTATCG
>CAMBRG010000206.1 GCA_945869845.1 Opitutus sp. GAS368
AGCGGGTCGACGATCCCGTCGCTGACGGTCCAGCCGGCGACGGCGCCCGCGAAATTGGTGACGGAGCGGACCCCGGTGGTGGCGTTGGTGCCAACGGTGAGATTGAGAGCGGAGAGACCGGTTTTGTCGGAGTCCGAGAGGGTGACCTCGGCGATGATCACCTCGATGCGGACCTGAGCGAGGACGATGTCGATCTTGCCGACGAGGTCTTTGATGAGCCGGATATCGTCGCCGGTACCGGAGACGATGACGGCGTTGGAGCGTTCGTCGTAGGTGACGGTGACGAGGGTGCTGAACTCGTTGGATCCGGCAAGGGAGGTGAGCTCGGGGCCGGCGTTGTTCATGACGGCAGGTTGCGGGCCGGCTGCGGGTTGGGGTGCAGCAGGCTGGCCGGGGAGGGTGATCTGGCCGGGGCGGATAGATTGGGCGGAGGTTTTTTGGGCGGCGTTGGTCTGGCCGGTCACGAGCTGCGTGAGCAGAGTGGAGACATCTTTGGCGGCGGCGTGTTTGAGGTAGATGACCTCGTTGCGGGTGTTGGGGTCGGCTTTGACGTCGAGCTTGGCGATGAGCTCGTCGAAGAACGGATACTGGCGAGGGTCGGCGATGAGGATGATCTGGTTGGTGCGGTCGTCGGCGTTGTAGGTCGTGCTGGTGCCGAGCTGGTTTTGAAGCGTGCCCTGCAAGATGGTGCGGAGCTTGTTGACGAGGTCGGAGGCCTTGGCGGATTTCAGCGGGTAGAATTTTGGGTTGAGGCCGGTGGTCGCGGGGCGATCGAGGGTTTTGATGAGGCTCTCGATGCGCTGGAGATTACTCACGGAATCAGTGATGAGCGCGGCGTTGGTTTTTTCCAAGATGACGACACCGCCGCCGACGCCGGGGGTAAGCAGGCCTTGGAGCTGGGGCATGAACTCGTTGACGCGGAGAAAATCGAGTTGGAAGACTTTCGTGGCGATCTTGCCCGATGCGGGTTGGTCAGATGCCGAGCCCAAGATCATTTCAGGGGCCTCGGTCTTGGCTTGGGCTAAGGCGACGACTTTTAAGAAACGGTCGCCGAGCGGGGCGACGCCGATTTGGTTCAGGGCGAGGAGCGTTTCGATGGCGAGGATCAGCTCTGAGCGCGGAATCGGGCGGTCGATGATGAGCGTGTATTCGGCGGTGGGCAGCGCGGCGGGACGAAGGATGCTGCGGCCGGTGTGAAGCTCGAGGGCGGACAGCACGCCGTCGATGGGGAGTCCGCTGATTTTGAACGACGGAATCAGTTCGTCGCCCGGTGGTTTCAAGTCGACCGGGGCTTTCGCGCCGGGGGTAACGGCAGATCCGGGACCGGGGGTCTGCGCGGGAAGGGCGAGAGCTAGAACAAAAAAGCAGGCGGTGAAGCGCAGGCGGACGGAACGCGAGGTCATGCAATTAGAGGAGGAAAGAGAAGGTGAGCGCGGGATGCGCGAAAGGAAAAAACGAAGCAGGATGGAGCGGGGATTGTAAACGATGATGTGCTCATGACGGCACGGGGCGCGGAAAGTTGCCGAAAGGCATCGGAAGGATTTGCCGCTTGCGGGAGGCCGGAGCGGGGCCAACGGTTTCGCGCTGAAATGGGCAATATTTTCGGAAAACTTTTCACAATCACCACTTGGGGCGAAAGCCATGGACCTGGCGTCGGCGTGACGATCGACGGGTGTCCGCCGGGGCTGGCGATTTCGGCCGAAGAGATTCAGGCTGAACTCGATCGGCGTCGACCGGGGCAAAGCGACATCGTGACGCCGCGGAAAGAGGAGGACAAAGTGGAGATCTGGTCCGGAATCTTTGAGGGCAAGACGACGGGCACTCCGATCACTTTGCTGGTGCGCAACGGCGACCAACGGCCGGGGGCGTATGACGAGATGCGGGACAAGTTTCGGCCATCGCACGCGGATTTCACCTATCAGCAGAAATTCGGCCTGCGCGACCACCGTGGCGGTGGGCGGAGCTCAGCGCGGGAGACCGTCGGCCGAGTGGCGGCCGGGGCGATCGCGAAGAAGATTTTAATGGCCGGGACCGGCGCGGGCGGAGTCGAGATCCGGGCGTTTTTGACGCAGGTGCATGACATCGCGGTGCCGACAGGGGCGTTGGCGAAGTTTCCGACCTTGGCCGAGGTGGAAGCGACGCCGGTGCGGTGTCCGCACTTGGAAACGGCGGCGGCGATGATCGAGCGGATCAAAGCGGTGCGCAGCGAAGGAGATTCGGTGGGCGGCGTGATCGAGTGCCGCGTGCGCGGGGTGCCGGCGGGATTGGGGGCGCCGGTGTTTGACCGGTTGGAGGCGGATTTGGCGAAGGCGATGCTCTCGCTGCCGGCGACAAAGGGATTTGAGATCGGGAGCGGGTTTGCCGGCGCGACGTTGCGCGGGAGCGAGCACAACGACGCGTTTGAGAATCGCGACGGTGCGGTGCGGACGGTGACCAACCGCAGCGGCGGCGTGCAAGGTGGGATCAGCAACGGAGAGGAAATTATCTTCCGCGTGGCCTTTAAACCGACGGCGACGATTTTGCAGTTGCAGGCGACCGTGGACAAAGCCGGCGCGGCGACGGAGTTGATGGGACGGGGGCGCCATGATCCCTGCGTGGTGCCGAGGGCAGTGCCGATCGTCGAAGCGATGACGGCGCTGGTGCTGCTGGACCACTGGCTGCGGCAGAGCGCGCAGTGCGGGACCTTTAAGTTTTGAGCGAGCGCGCGAGCACCGAAAAAGAAGCGCTGGCACTTGGACGGCGGGGCGTTTGAGTCATCGGGAAATGAACAGCACGGAAAAACCATTGGTCTATGTAATTCTCGGCGCGGCCGGCTCGGGCCGACGCGAGGTGCTGCTCGATTTGATCGCGGGCGGATTTGGCGACGACGACCGGCCGGTGGTGCTGTTGGCCGCCGCAGAACCGGCGGCGGAGATTGACGCGAAGTTGCCCGGAGTTGCGCGCTGGGTGTGGACGCAGGCGAGCTCGATCGAGGCGGACCTGCCCGAGGGAGCGACCCACATTTTTTTTGTGACCGATGGACGACGGAGTCCGGTGGACCAAATAGAAGCGTTTAAGGCTTGGGTTGAACTGAAGCCCGTGGAGCTGGGGCGGGTGTTGACGGTCATCAATTGCCAACTGGCGGCGCAGCACCCGTCGTTGCGGGCGTGGTATGAGGCGTGCGTGCATTTTTCGGATGTGGCGCTGCTCAACCGGAGGGAAGGCGTGGAAAATAAGTGGCTAAGCGACTTCCGGGGATTTTTCGACGACCAGTTCGTGCCGTGCCTTTTTGAGTTTGTAAAAGGGGGCCGAGTGAAGAATCCCGCGCTCATTCTTGATCCGCAGGCGCGGCGGATGACCCATGTTTTCGACGACGAATTGGAGTGGCTGGTCGTCGATGCAGAAGGGTCCGAAGACGACGGCAGCGACGCCGAGATCGGCGTGGAAGAAGAAGTGCAAGTTGCCCGCGAGGAGGAGCCGTATTTTGTGCGCGACGCGGCCGGGCGGCGGGCAAAGCGGATCGTGGAGATCGCGGAGTTTTTGCCGAAGATTGAGCCGGCGGCGGGGACCTGAAATAAAAAAACTCCGACCGCGTGGTCGGAGCTGAGGAGACCGGCGGTCGCGGTCGCGATTACTTCGCGGCGGCGACGGCAGCGACGAAGGCTTTGGCCTTGGCGGTGATGGCGGCCCAGTTTTTTTCCTTCATCGCCTTGGTATCAACGAGTGAACTTCCGGCCGCGACGGCGAATGCTCCGGCTTTGAGAAATTCTCCGACGTTGGATTCGTTCACCCCGCCAGTCGGAAGCATTTCGACGTGGGGGAGCGGGGCTTTGACGGATTTGATGTAACCGGGACCGAAAAACTCGGCGGGGAAAATTTTGGCGGCGTCGGCGCCGGCCTCCCAAGCGTTGATGATCTCGGTGGGGGTGAAGGCGCCGGAGAA
>CAMBRG010000207.1 GCA_945869845.1 Opitutus sp. GAS368
TGACCGGTGCGGCCGATGCCGAGGATTTGAAAATCGATGCCGCCGGCGGCGCGGATCGCGGCTTCGTAGGCGGCACAATGGGCGTCGACCTCGTGCTTGGTGACGGTGCCCGAAGGCAAGTGGGTGCGGGCCGGGTCGAGATCGACGTGGTCAAAAAGATGCCGCCGCATAAACGACCGGTAGCTCTGCGCGTGCTCGGGCGAGAGTGGGTAATACTCGTCGAGGTTGAAGGTGGTGACGTTGGCGAAGCTCAGGCCCTCCTCGCGGTGCAGGCGCACCAGTTCGGCGTAAAGGCTGACGGGGGTGGAGCCCGTCGCGAGGCCGAGGACGACGGGGCGTTTCTCGGCGTGGCGCTGGCGGATGAGCGCGGCGATTTCGGCGGCGACGGCGCGCGAGGCGGCCAGACTGCCGGGGAGGACGGCGATGGCGGCCTGTTCGTAGCGGCTGCGGGGGAGGAGGTGCGACGAAAGCATGGTTTTTAGGGGCGAAGGGTGATTGGAAGCAAAGAGGGAGAGTTCGGCGGATAATAGGGCTGCCGGGCAGCGGCACAAATGGCAAAAATGACGAAGTTTTTAATGTTTATGCCACGTTCTTCCGGGCCCGATCGAGGTCAGCTCCTCGATCGCCTGCCCAACCATTGCACCCGTTGCAGGGTCGCTTGGCCGAGGGGTTGATTTTGCCCGACAATCTCGTGTGCTTCCAGCGCCGCGCGGCCGGCGACCTGAACAAGCCGCGACGCGGCCGGGCGTGGCATCACCGGTTCGTGCTGCTACTGGCGCGGCGTGGGGTAAAGCCCTTCCTTCCTCCTCCGTTGTAGAACCGACCGGTGGTCGGTTTCCGGTGGCTCCGTTGTAGAACCGACCGGTGGTCGGTTTCCGGTGGCGTTGTCGGTTGCCTGAATCCGGAGCCCGGCCAACGGTCAGTCCTACAATCTGCAAAACCACGCCGAAATTTTCCTCCCGTCTCGCATGACCTCCTCTCCAGTCCCGCCCTCGATCGCCGCGCTTCCCGCCCGCACCGCCGAACTCGGCGCGCTCCTTGAGCGCTGGGCGAATATCAACTCCGGCTCCGGTCACGCCGCCGGCCTTGCCCGCATGGCCGACACCCTGCACGCCGATTTTTCCCGCGCGTTTCCCTCCGCCACAATCGACGACATCGGCACCGACGCGCCGGGTTTCAATCCGCCCGGCTCGCGCGCGCTTCGCGTTCGACTGCGTCCGGCCGCACCGACCCAGGTTTTTCTCTGCGGTCACTACGATACCGTCTACGAAGCCGCCGACGCATTTCAAGTCTGCCGCTGGCTCGATGCCACCACGCTCAACGGTCCGGGGGTCGCGGACATGAAGGGCGGCCTCGTCACGATTCTCGCCGCGCTCCAGGCCTTCGAAGCTACGCCGCACGCCGCGAGTGTCGGTTGGGAGGTCCTGATCACGCCCGACGAAGAGACCGGTTCACACGGCACCGCGCACCTCTTCCGTGCCGCGGCGCGCGACCATCGGTTTGGTTTCGTCTTCGAGCCGGGCCGCCCCACCGGCAACATCATCCATTCTCGCAAAGGGACCGGTGGGCTCGTCGCCACCTGCCACGGCCGCGCCGCTCACGCCGCAAAAGTTCCCAACGACGGCCGCAGCGCCATCCTCGCCCTCGCTGAGTTTCTGCTCGAAGCGGCAAAAATCCCCACCGAGATGCCCGGCGTGATGGTCAACGTCGGCAACATCCGCGGGGGTGCGGCCGCGACCAACGTCGTGCCGCATTTCGCCGAATCCGAGATCGATATTCGCATCACCCAAACCGCCGACGGACCGCCGCTGCTCGCCCGTTTCCAAGCGCTCGCCGATCGGATCAACGCCCGCGACGGCCTCAAGCTCACGCTCAAAGGCGGCTTCAATCGCCCGCCCAAAGAATGTCTCCCCGCCGAGGCAGCCGTTTTCCCGGAGTGGCAACGGGCCGCGCGCGATGTGGGCGTGCCGGAATTCACCTGGGTCCATGGCGGTGGCGGCTCCGACGGTAATTTTCTCACGGCCGGCGGTCTGCCCAATCTCGATGGTATCGGCCCGATCGGCGATAATCTGCACAGCGACCGTGAATTTTGCCGCGTCGAAACGATCGCGCCCCGCGCACAGATTGTGGCGCTCTTTTTGCACCGCGTCGCGGCGGGGGAAATCACGCTCGGAGCACCCAAACTGTAGAACCGACCGCCGGTCGGTTTCAGGCAGCCCGACCAGCGGTCGGGCCTACAGGAGGAGCGCTGCCGCGCCCGATCCGAGTTGTAGAACCGACCGCCGGTCGGTTTCAGGCAGCCCGACCAGCGATCGGGCCTACAGGAGGAGCGCTACCGCGCCCGGTCCGAGTTGTAGAACCGACCGCCGGTCGGTTTCAGACAGCCCGACCAACGGTCGGGCCTACAGGATCACTCCGGCAAAAACACCGCGCCCAACACCGCGGCGCGGCTCGCCCCCGTCACCCGCGGACAATTTCCCGGTAGGCCAAGCACGCGTTGCCGCGCGAGCCACGCAAACGCCATCGCCTCGACCCAATCGCCCCCCACGCCGAGCGCGTCCGTCGTCGCGACCTCGCTTCCGGGTAATTCGCCCCGCAGTGCGCGCATCAGCACCGGATTCCGCGCGCCGCCGCCGCACACAAAAACCTCGGGTGCCGCACCCCGTGGCTGTGCCTTGATCGCGTCCGCGATGCTCCGCGCGGTCAGCCCGACGAGGGTCGCCTGCACATCGGCATCGCTTGGCGGTTCCGCCAATCCGGCCAAGCGCGTTTCCAGCCAGGCCGTTGAAAACTGTTCCGGCCCCGTGCTCTTCGGCGCTGGTTGCGCGAAATACGGCTCGGCCAACATCCCCCGCAATAACTCCGGCACTACTAGCCCGCTGGCCGCGAACGCGCCGTCGCGGTCCATCGGCGTGCCGAGCACCCGCCGCGCCCACGCATCGAGCAGGGTATTGCCCGGCCCGGTGTCAAAGCCGAGCACCGGAGCCGTGGGCGCGGCGGGGAGCGCAGTGAGGTTGGCGATGCCACCGATGTTCACCACGACGCGGTCGTTTTCTTTCGTTCGAAACACCGCCTCGTGAAACGCCGGCACGAGCGGTGCGCCTTGACCGCCGAGGGCCATGTCCTTGCGGCGAAAATCCGCGACGACCGGGATCCCGGTCTCGGTCGCAATCACGTTGGGGTCGCCGATCTGGAGGGTGAACGCCGGGTCGAAGCCCGGACGGTGTCGGATCGTCTGGCCGTGGCTGCCGACCGCGCGCACGTCTCGCGGAGCGACGCCGGCCTTAGCGAGCAGCTCGTTGACCGCGCGGGCAAAGAGGCGGCCGAGCGCCGCATCGGCGCGGCCGAGCCGGTCGATCTCGTTGTCCCCGGGCTGGCCCAACGCGAGTAACTCGGCCTTCAGCTTAACGGGAAACGCCAGCGAGTGGTCAGCGATCAGTTCGGGCCGCGCGCCGAAGCGCACGAGGGCGACGTCGATTCCGTCGACGCTCGTGCCGGAAAGCGTGCCGACGAACAGGTCGGATTCGGGGGGTGGCGGCGGGGATTCCATCAGGCGAATCAATCCGAGCAATCAACGGAGGGAAACCGCGAATTGCCGCGAATTGCCGCGAATGAACGCAAATTTCGCAGCCAATTCATCCGCGGATTGATTCGCGTCTATTCGGGTCCATCCGCGATTAAAAAATCAGGATTCCGAGCGAATCTACGGTTGAACCGAACCCGTCGGCCCCGATCATTTTTGAACCGATGCTTAACACGGAAACCCCCAGCGGCCGGCACCCGGATCTCGATCTTTACGCCACGACCGAACTCATCCGCGCCTTCACCGAAGACCAAGTCTTCGCGGCAAATGTGGTTCACGCCGCCGCGCCCCAAATCGCGCGCGCGGTCGATGCGGCCGC
>CAMBRG010000208.1 GCA_945869845.1 Opitutus sp. GAS368
TTCTTGGCGAGGAGCTTGCGGCGCTTGTTGTAGGCGGCGCGGCGTTTACGTTTGATGTGCTTATTCAGTTGTTGGCCCATGGATATAGTGTGGTGAAAAGGGAGAGTGTTCAGAGCGCCAAAGGTGAGTCAAGCGCCGGGGCGGATTTAGGGGAGCTCGTAGACTTCGGCCAAGACGCTGCCCCCGGCCGATCCGGCAACCGGTCTGGCCTCAACGGTGTAGCCACCGGGATTGAGGGTGATGACCATGATCGCGTCGCGGCTGGCAGCCGACGCGGGCGGGAAGGTCACTAAATTGTTGAGAGCGAGAATTTGGGCGTCGCCGCCCCAGTTGTCGTTGCCCGCGAAAGGCGTGGTCGCCCCGGCGGCAAACAGCGCCACCCGCGGATCCGGCATCGTATCCGGCAAGGAGAACAGCGCGCCAAGCGTGGGACCGAGCGCTCGGATCAGCACGGTCTTGGCGGTGGTGCCGCCGATATTGAAGCCCAGCGTGACGAGGCCGTCGGCCGGAACGGTCTTCAATACGGCGACGCTGACGAGGCGGGGCGTGGTGGCAGTAAATGCACCGGTGCCGGCGTCGTAGATCTCGGCCAGCACGAGGCCAGTGCCGCCCCCGGTGTCACCGACTTGAACGGTATAATTGCCCGCGGAAAGACCGGAATTGTAGACGGCGGCGTCGCGCGAGTTCGCGGCGAAGAAAGGGAAGATCGCGCGGGAAGCAAGCGCGGCGCTGATGCCGGGAACGTTGGCTGCCGGCGTGCCCCAATTGTCGTTGGTCGCGAGGGAGGTTGGCGGGGAAAAGAGCTCGAGCCGTGGGTCCGGCAGGGTGCCGGGAATGCCGAAGAGCGGCGAACCCAGCGTTGGCCCCGAGGCGCGAACCAGCAGCGGTTTCAGTCCGACGGTGCCCGCACCGCCGATCACGGTGGCGACCGTGAAAAAAGGTTCGCCAGTCGCGAGAGTGGTGAGGACGGACAAGCCGTCGAGTCGGCTGGGTTCCGTGCCGGCGGGAGCGATTGAAAGCGTGGCGGAGTTGCTGGTGGCGGAACCGGCGGAGTTGGTCGCCGTGCAGGTGTAGGTGCCAGCGGCGGAAAGGTCGGCGCGGGAAAGCACGAGGTTAGGCCACGTGGCGCCGGAGATGAGGGTGCTGTTTCGCCGCCATTGATAAGTCGGTGTCGGCGTGCCGGCGGCGAGAGATGAGAATACGACCGTGCTGCCGGCGGAGACGGTGCGGGAGGTAGGGGCGGACGTGAAGGCGGGGGCTACCGAGCTGGCGCTTACCGTTAGGACAGCTTCGGCGCTGGTGGCGGCGCCGCCGTTGTTGCTAACGACCACGGAATAGCGGCCGGCGTCGGAGGCCTGCACGTCGGCAATGGTCAGGGTGTCACTCGCGCTGGAGTTGCCGTAGTTGGCGCCATCTTTCCGCCACTGGTAGAGACGCGGGGTGCTGCCGGTGGCGGCGACACCGAAAACGACATTGCGGCCAGGGAGGCTCGTGGCGGCGGCCGGTTGGGTCGTGATGGTGGGGGCGACGAAGCCGTCGGTGACGGTAAGTAGCATCGAACTCGAGGCGGAACCGCGGCTGTTGGTGACGGTGACGGTCCACGTGCCGGCGCTGGCGGCCGTGATGTTAGAGAGCACGAAGCTCGCGGTGCTCACGCCTTGCACGACGTTGTTGCGACGCCACTGGTAGGAAAACGGGGCGGTGCCGCTGACGCCGACGGAGAACTCGACGCTGTCGCCGCGAACGGGGCTTTGGTCGCCGAGGGGGATCAAAATCGCGGGAGCAATAGCGCCGATATTAGCAGCATAAAGAAAGGCAGCGCCGGCCTTGTCGTCATCGGTGAGGCCGTCGATATCGCCGGCGGTGCTGTTCATGACGGCGCTGACGAACTGGCCGGCCTGGTCGGGATGGCTGAGGCCGAGCACATGCCCGAACTCGTGGAGGGCGACGCGGGAAAACTCGGCGTTAAAGCCGGCCGCAGCGCGCAACGGGCCGCGGTAGGAATCCCAGCTATATTTCGTGTTGAAGGTGACATCGGCCTCGATGATGCGGGTGCCGATACGGAACGAACTCGTGACGGCGAGCGTGCTGTCGCCAAAGGCCCGACCGAAATTGTCGGCGGCGAAGAGGACGTTGTTGGCGAAATTTCCGTTACCGACCGGTGCGGTGGAGTCAGTAACCCACAGAAAGGTGGAGCGCACGAGGTGCTGGTTCCAAGCGGCGAGCTGGGTGGCAGCGGCGGCGTTCCAGTTGGCCTGGCCGTCGCTGAGCGGGGCCTTGGGCGAGAGCTGGAGGTTTATGACGATGGGCCCGTCGGGCCAGACGGCGCTGCCGGTGGTCGTGGTGAAAGCGTGGAGGCCGGAGGCGCAGGCGAGGGCGAGGAACGCCGGCAGGAGGGCGGGGAACGAAAAATGACTCATAGCAGATCAGCGGCTGACGGCGGTCTGTTGGCGGGCGTGCTCGGCGCGGATCTCGGCGATGAACGCGGCGGCGGTGAGCGGGACGGTTCCGCCGAGGCGCTGCAAGGTGTCGGTGAGAGTGCCGCGGGTCAGCGGGAGGGAGACTTGGGCGACGTTGGTAAGGGCGGCGCCGTTTTCGCGCCTCACGAAGTCGACGCCGGTGACGGGGTCGCGCTCGACGCGGTAGCGGCCGTGGGCCATGCCGACGAGCGGGCAGATCTGGAGGCCGTTGTTTTGGACGAAGAGAATCTCGCTGCGGCCGATGGCGAAGGCGGGCATGCCGTCGACGTCCATTGTGAGTTCGCCGACGGTGCCGCCGAGAAATTCCAAAGTGAGGAGCGCTGGAGCGACGCCGAGGACCGGGTCGCGAACGGCGAAGGTGACGCGGGTGAAGATTGCGCGCTCGGAGCCGCGGGTCTGGAGCTCGCTTGAAATGGCGGTGACCTCACCGAGGACGACCGTTTCCGCTTTGGCCACGAGTTCGGGAAACGTGGGGGGGATGATCGTGGTCGCGCGGCAAAACGGCAGGGCAACGATCGTGAGTAATACCAACAGGGCGCGCGGCGGGTGCAGACGGGGGAGAAACTTCACGAGACGACATTCCGCGGTGCGATATGTGGCGCAAGCGCTAAGCCTGAGCGCAGGAGCGCGCTCAGCCGACCAGCTCGGGCGGCATCTCGAGCAGTTTGAAATCGGGGTTTTTTTCCGTGAAATAACGCATCGTCCAATCGTTCGGAAAGAGGGCGATGGGGTTTTCGAATTTGTCGGTGCCGAAGCTCACGCCGGTGGCGACGATGAGGCGCGAATAGTCGAAGCTCTTGCCGGGTGCGGGCACCTGATCGGCCGGGAGCTGCAGCCAGCGTAGGACGGTCCACGGCGTGGGCGTGAGGCGGGACTCGGCGTTGTATTCGCTCTGAAGACGCCATTGTACGACTTCGAATTGCAACGGGCCGACGGCCGCGAGGAGGGTTGCGCCGGGCGGGGCGTTGCGGGCGTTGAACGATTGGACGACGCCCTCTTGCAGGAGTTGTTCGACGCCGGCGCGGTATTTTTTGGCGTCGCCGGTGTTGGGGTTCGAAATGTAAGTGAAGACCTCGGACGGGAAGCGCGGGATTTCGTCGTAGGTGATGCTGCGGTCGTTGGTGAGCGTGTCGCCGATGCCAAACTCGCTGTGGCCCACGAGGCCGATGACATCGCCGGGCCACGCCTCGTCGACGGTCTCGCGTTCGCGGCCGAAGAGTTTGTGGGAAGAAGAGAG
>CAMBRG010000209.1 GCA_945869845.1 Opitutus sp. GAS368
ACGTCAAAAACGCCCTCGTCACCACCGCCCTCTGCTCGCCCAGCCGCGCCTCCATTCTCACCGGCCTCTACACCTTTCGCCACCGCGTCATCGACAACAACCGCGCCATACCTCCCGGCACCGTTTACTTCCCGCAGTATCTCCAGCGCGCCGGCTTCGCCACGGCTTTTTTTGGCAAGTGGCACATGGGCGGCGAGGGCGACCAGCCCCAGCCCGGCTTTGACCGCTGGGTGAGTTTCCGCGGCCAAGGCGAATACCTGCCGCCCACCCCCAACTACACCCTCAACGTCGACGGCCGCCGCGAAAAACAAAAGGGCTACATCACCGATGAGCTCACCGATTACGCCGTCGATTGGCTCCGCCAACAAAAGCCCGCCGAGAAACCATTCTTCATCTATCTCTCGCACAAAGCCGTCCACGCCAACTTCACCCCCGCTCCTCGCCACGAGGGCAAGTTCGCGAACAAGAACTTCGTTCTGCCCGCCACCGCCGCCAACACCCCGGAAAACTACGCCGGCAAGCCCCGCTGGCTCCGCGACCAGCGCAACTCCTGGCACGGCGTTGATTTTCCCTACCACAGCGACCTCGACATCACGAATTACTACCGCCGCTACTGCGAGACTCTCCTCGCCGTGGACGACAGCGTCGGCCGCATCGTCGCCGAACTCAAAACCCTCGGTATCCACGACGACACCCTCATCCTCTACATGGGCGACAACGGCTTCATGTTCGGCGAACACGGCCTCATCGACAAACGCGTCGCCTACGAGCCGTCGATCCGCATCCCCATGCTCATGCAGTGCCCGTCGCTCTTCCCCGGCGGCCGCGTGATCGACCAGGTCGTAGCCAATCTCGACGTCGGCCCCACCGTCATGACGGCCATGGGCCTCAAGCCGCCCGCCCACATGGACGGCCTGAACTTCCTGCCGCTCGCCCGCGGCGAGCCGACGCCTTGGCGCGACAGCTTCCTCTACGTCTACTACTGGGAGAAAAATTTCCCGCAGTCCCCCACCGTCTTCGCCCTGCGCGGCGACCGCTATAAATTCATCAGCTACTACGGCCTCTGGGACGTCGATGAACTCTATGATCTCCAGAGCGATCCGCACGAAACGAAAAATCTGTTTTACGATCCCGCTCACCGCAAAACCGCCGAAGCGATGGAAGCCCAACTCTACGCCCGCATGGACGAACTCGGCGGCATGAGCATCCCGCTCAACGCACCCAAAGGCGGCATCAGCAACAAACGCCTGCGCGACCGCGGCGGCCAGACCGGCGCCGATTTCCCCGCGCCGTTCGTCGTCGAAAAACCGCTGAACCAAAACGCGAAGTAGCCGGCGCGAGCGCACCCGTCCGCTCCGCAATGTCGCTCGGGCATCTTGCCCGTGATTTATACCTCGAGCCGCTCCGCAAACCGCTGCAATCGTCGGAACATCAATCCGAGACGTCCCAAATCGTTCGCCGCCCCGAGCAACGTTTGCCTCTCTCCCTTCGTCCCTCCGCCATCACCCCATTCCCCATGAAACGACTCCTCTCCCACGCCCTTCTTCTCCCCCTCTCTCTTTCCCTCCTTCTCTCCTTCTCCGCCTCGGCGTCCGCCTCGGCCGCCTCCGCTGCAACCGCCGCCTCGGCCTCGGCCTCCGGAAAACGCCCCAACATCCTCTTCGTCTTCGCCGACGACTGGGGCCGCTACGCCAGCGCCTACGCCAAGCTCGACGGTCCGGGCACCCTCAGCGACGCCGTGCAAACGCCGAACTTCGACCGCGTCGCCCGCGAGGGCGTGCTCTTCCGCAAAGCCTTCGTCTCCGCTCCGAGTTGCACGCCCTGCCGCAGCGCTCTGCTCTCCGGCCAACACTTTTGGCGCACCGGCCGCGGCTCGATTCTCCGCGGCGCCGTCTGGGATTACACCAATCCTTCCTACGCCCTCCTTCTCGGCGAATCCGGCTATCACCTCGGCGAAACCTACAAGGTCTGGGGCCCCGGCACGCCCAACGACGCCCCCTATGGCGCCGGCAAACACGCCTACGAAAAGGCCGGCAGTCGCTTCAACAAGTTCTCCACCCACGTCACAAACTTAGTCGCCAAAGGCCAGCCGCTCGCCGCCGCGAAAAACGAAATCTACGCCGAGGTCCGCGCCAACTTCGACGCCTTCCTCGCCGACCGTAAACCCGGCCAACCGTTCTGCTACTGGTTCGGCCCGACCAACGTTCACCGCAAGTGGATGAAAGGCTCCGGCCTAAAGCTCTGGGGCATCCAACCCGACTCCCTCAAAGGCAAAATGCCCGCGTTTCTACCCGATGTCCCCGAGGTCCGCGAAGACTTCGCTGACTACCTCGGCGAGGCCCAGGCCCTCGACACCGCCCTCGGCCTGCTCGTCGCCCGCCTCACGGAAATCGGCGAACTCGATAACACCCTCATCGTCGTCAGCGGCGATCACGGCGCGCCCGGTTTCCCCCACGGCAAGTGCAACCTCTACGACTTCGGCTCTTCCGTCTCCCTCGCCATCCGCGGCCCCGGCGTCACCGGCGGCCGGGTCGTCGACGATCTCGTCACCTTGCCCGACCTCGCGCCCACCTTCCTCGAAGTCGGCGGCCTCAAACCGCCCGCCGTCATGACCGGCCGCAGCCTCGTGAATCTTCTGCGCTCGTCAAAATCCGGCCAAGTCGAGGCCGCCCGCGACGCCGTCTACATCGGCCGCGAACGCCACGTCGAGAGCGCCCGCGCCGACTTCATGCCTTATCCGCAGCGCGCGATCCGCACTCACGATTTTCTCTACATCGTCAACTTCCGCCCCGACCGCTGGCCCATCGGCGACCCCTACCGGCTCGACGGTGATAACCCGCCCACCATCGAAGAACTCACCGAGGAGACGCGCGCCACCCTACCCGACGAAGACGCTGGCCCCACCAAAGCCTGGCTCGTCACCCACCGCAACGACCCGCAGTGGAAACGCCACTTCGAGTGGGCCTACGGCAAACGCCCGCGTGAAGAGCTCTACGACCTCAAATCCGACCCCCAACAACTGCGCAACGTCGCCGCCGAGCCCGCCTACGCCACCGCCCGCGTTGCCCTCGAAAAACGCCTGATGGACGAGCTCACGCGCACCGGCGACCCGCGCCTGATCGACCACGGCAAATTCTTCGAAACCCCGCCCATGTCCGGCCCCGTCAACGATCCCGACATCCCCACCTCGAAAAAAGCCAAAGCCCCACAGAAAAAATCCTAAGCACCTCCGAAAGTGGCACGGGCGTCCCGCCCGTGGGTTTGCCCGGCCTTAACCAAGAGACAGACCGCCCCCAATCTCGCCTCTTCGTCTCCCGATCGCCCCCCACTTCCCCGATCGAAAAATCTTCCTACCTAAAAAATCTTCCTACCCCCTCTCCGTCTCCCCCGCCCCACTCCCGGCGCTTACCGTTCATCGCCGGTCTCCGGCGGCACATCCGGCGAGGCCGCCAAGAAAGCAGCATAGTCCTCGCGTTTACCGTGTGCGGCCCTCTGCCGGAGGTGCTCGACCGACAGCAGCGCGCTCAATTTTTCCCCCGCAGCTGAAGACAGCAGTTGGTCCATCGTCACCCCTTCGCTGGCCGCATACTCGCGGAGCTGCCGCGCTAGGC
>CAMBRG010000210.1 GCA_945869845.1 Opitutus sp. GAS368
CCGCCCCGCCGCCCGCGCCCGCCGCCGAGGCTAAAAAACCTTAAAAACAGGAGCCGCGCCCCCGAGATACTGCGGTCTCCTAACTCCGATCTTTACACATATCATCACTTACCCATGTGTTGATACGTTATGTCGCCTCCTTCTGCCTCCGCCCCGCCCGACCGCCCTATTTCCGAATTTTTCGCGCTCGACCGACCGCTGCGCTCCCTCGAGTTTTTCCCGCCCAAGGACGACTCCGGCGTGGAGGCTCTTCGCGCCACCGCAACCGCCCTCCGCAGCATATCCCCGGACTTTGTTTCCGTGACCTACGGAGCCGGTGGCACTACCCGGGAACGCACCGCGCAAGTCAGCGCGCTGCTGCGCCAAGAGCTCGGCTTCACGGTTATGCCCCACTTGACCTGCGTCGGCCACACCCGGGCCGAGTTGCATGACCTCGCCGATCGCATCCACGCCGGCGGTTTCCGCAACATCATGACCCTCCGGGGCGATCCGCCCAAGGGTGCGACCACGTTCACGGCCACGGCCGACGGCCTGCGCTACGCCAACGAACTCGTTGAGCTCCTCAAATCCCGCCACCCCGATTTCTGCCTCGGCGTCGGCGGTTATCCAGAAAAACACCCCGAGGCCACCACGCTCGCAGCCGACCTCGACGCCTTGAAACGCAAAGTCGATGCCGGTGCCGCCTTCGTCACCACGCAGCTCTTTTTCGACAACGCCGTTTACTACCGCTTCGTTGAAAAGTGCCGCGCCGCCGGCATCAACGTCCCGATCGTGCCCGGCCTGATGCCCGTGCTGTCGTTGAAACAGGTCCAACGCTTCACGGCCATGTGCGGTGCCGCTTTGCCGCCCGCACTGATCAAGCGCCTTGAAGTCGCCGCCGAAAACACCGAGGTCGTCGAGATCATCGGCCTCGACTGGGCGCTCACCCAGATCCGCGATCTCCTCGCCCACGACGCCCCCGGCTACCACCTCTACATCATGAACCGCGCGAAGAGCGCCCTCGCCCTCGCCGACGGTCTCGCTGCGTAATCTTTTGGGGTGGCGCAAGTCCCTGGCACGGTTTAGCTGACCCGCGATGACAACCTGTCGCGTGTTTGGTGTACTTTTGGGCTGGCTGCTTACGGCCAGCCTTTTTTCCGCCCCGCGCATCCCCGTGGAAGATTTCGCCCGCGAGTCCAACGCCTCTCGCGCCCAACTGTCGCCCGACGGCAAACGCCTCGCGTTCGTCCGCCAGCACGACGAGATCAACAAACTCCACGTCACCGTCATCGATTCAAACGATATTTCCCGCCTCAATCTCGGCAGCGCTACCCTCGCCAATGGCGCAGAAAGAGAGCTAGGAAATTACAGTTGGATCAGCAACCAACGCCTGCTGATCACGACCACCATCTGGGATAATTTGTTTGGGGTCCTCGCCACCAATTGGGACGGCACCCAATCCGCCGCGATCAGCGGAATGGAAGACGGCCGCGTCTCCCTTCAGGACCGTAAACTTTGGAGCCGCGAAGTCATCCACCGCTTCTATGATCCGGGCCAACACGTCCTCATGCTCGACCGCCGCGAAGACGGCTATGGCGACAGCTCCCGGCCCGACGTGCTGAAAATGGACACCACCGACGGCACTTGGACCGTCGCCGTGAAGAACCCGGGCAAAGTCAGCCACTGGAGCACCGACAGCGAAGGCGTCGTGCGTTTAGGCATCCAAACCAGCGGCGAAAAAACCGGCGCCCTTTACCGCGAAAACGAAAAAGCCCCTTGGCGCACGGTGCTCAAACTCGAACAACGTCCCGCCGGCTTCAGCCCGGTCGGCTACGAACCCGCCAGCGACCGCATCTTACTCAAAACCCAGACCGCTCAGAAACGCGGGACCATCGCTCCTCTGGACCCCAACACGGGCGTGATCGGTGAACCGCTCCTCTCCGATCCCGAATACGATATCTTACCCGAGCGCTTCATCCCGAGCCTCGACGGTCAACCTCTTGCTGCCCCGATTTTCTCGCGCAAAAACGACAAACTCCTCGGCGTGCGTTACGTCACCGATGCTCCACGGGTCATGTGGTTCGATCCGGCTTACAGCCGCTACCAAGCCTCGGTCGACCGCGCCCTACCCGACACCGTTAATCTCCTCGTCGACACCTCCCTCGACGGTAAGCGCCTGCTCTGGTTCGGGTTCTCAGACCAAAACCCTGGCACCTACTACCTCGGCGACCTCGAAAAACGCACCTTCAAACCACTGCTCTCACGCATGACTTGGATAAAACCCGAGCAGATGGCGCCGATGCTCGCGATCGTCTACAAAGCCCGCGATGGCCTCCGCATCCACGGCTTCCTCACCGTGCCCGTCGGTCACAAACCCGAAAAACTCCCGCTCGTCGTCATGCCTCACGGCGGCCCTTGGGTGCGCGACATCTGGGGCTTCGATCCACTCGTGCAAATGATCGCCAACCGCGGCTACGCCGTCCTCCAAATGAACTACCGTGGCTCGACCGGCTACGGCCAAGAGTTTTTCGAAAAAGGCCAACGCCAAGTCGGCCTCAAAATCCAGGACGACATCGAAGACGCTACCCGCTGGGCCATCGCCGCCGGTATCGCCGACCCCAAACGGGTCGCTATCATGGGTGCGAGCTACGGGGGCTATTCCGCCCTGTTTGCCCTCGGCCATAACCCCGAATTTTACCGCTGCGGCATCTCCATTGCCGGCGTGACCGATTGGCCCGGGCTCTACGCCGACAGTGATGTCGCCGAATCTCAGGCCGCCCGCCGCTATTGGACCGAACAAATCGGCGACTTCACCAAAGAAAAAGACCTGCTCAAATCTATCTCACCCCTGAGCTTTGCTGAAAAAATCACCGCGCCCGCGCTCATCATTCACGGCAAAGAAGACCGCCGCGTGCCCGTAAACCAAGCCCGCCGCATGCTCGTCGCCCTCGAAAAAAACGGGCACAAAGCCGAAAGCCTGATCCTATCTGGCGTCGGCCACAATTACGGGCGCGAAAAACCCCGCACCGAAATTTTCAAACGCATCGCCGCCTTCCTCGAAAAAAATCTCGGTCCCGGCGTCAATTAAGCCGCCGCGGCTGATCGCGCCTTGGAAATCATAACCCCCACCGCCCGCAGCCTGATGCCCGTGCTGTCGTTGAAACAGGTCCAACGCTTCACGGCCATGTGCGGTGCCGCTTCACCGCCATGTGCGGCGCCGCTTTGCCGCCCGCGCTGATCAAGCGCCTTGAAGTCGCCGCCGAAAACACCGAGGTCGTCGAAATCATCGGCCTCGACTGGGCGCTCACCCAGATCCGCGATCTCCTCGCCCACGACGCCCCCGGCTACCACCTCTACATCATGAACCGCGCGAAGAGCGCCCTCGCCCTCGCCGCCGGTCTCGCCGCCTGAGCCGGACTCATGCAATTGAGGGTAGGATAAGTTGGTGAGGACCGGCTCTGGCGGAGAGAGCGGCAACTGCATCGCAGTGCTCGTCGGCACTCAATTGGCGCAGGAGAACGTGCCACCAAGCGCGGCGTTGGGGCGTGGCGACGGCGAG
>CAMBRG010000211.1 GCA_945869845.1 Opitutus sp. GAS368
CGACGTTTCGGCGCGAAGCGCCGCGGCCGGGCCGCACCACCCTTGATTCACCTTTAGTGATTTTACCCGCCCAGCGCCTGGGCACGTATCTCGTCGTGGAGGGCAAATGGGATCGCGGCGGCCCTTGGCGTTTCCTCGTCGATACCGGCGCCAACACCACGTTGGTGACGCCGGAATTTGCCAAGCGCTACGGCGTCAAAGACGACCTCGCCGCCCCAGCGGCGCCCGTCACCGTTTTCAGCGCCGACGGTATTCCGGTTGCGCTGCAATCGGTCACAATTCGCGAGCTTGAGCTCGGCGGCGCCCGATTCGAACGCATCGCGGCGCGGATCTACGACTGCACCGCGCTTTCCGCCCACTTGGGCGTCAAGATCGACGGAGTCCTCGGCTTCCCGCTGTTTCGCGAGACCCGACTCACCCTCGACTACCCGCGCAACCGCGTCGTGCTCACCCCCAATCGCAGCGAAGCGTTGGTCCCGGGGCTCTCCGTACCGTTCAGCCACGCCAATAAAACTCCGCTGATCTCCATCCGGCTCGCCGACCGCACCTTCATTGCCCTCATCGACAGCGGCAGCGACGGCGGTCTGAGCCTGAATCCCGTGGGCTTACGGCCCAACTTCACCTTCGGCCCCCGCGAAGGCAGCACCGTGGGCACGTTGGCCGGCGACCGGCCCCAGCAAATCGGGCGGCTCGCCGAAACCCTAATCGTCGCCGACTACGCTTTTCCCACCCCCATCGTCGAACTCTCCGACGAGCTGTCCTCGATCGGCGGCTCAATTCTCAAAAATTTTAGTGTCACCTTCGACCAAGACCGCGATCGGGTGACCTTCTACCGCGACTCGCCCGCCCCGATCCCAACGCCCCGCCGCCGTAGTGCCGGCGTCAGCTTCGCCAAAAATCCCGCCTACTGGCGCGTCGCCGGCGTGGTGCCCGGCTCGCCTGCCGCCACCGCTCAGGTGGAGTCACGCGACTTGGTGACCCGCATCAATGGCGAGCCGGTGGCCCGCTGGGATTTCAGCCGTTACGAACAGCTCATCAACACCGCGAACGCGGTCACTTTTACGTTCCTCAACGGCACGAGCGAAACCGAAAAACGTCTTCCGGTCTTCGACCTCGTGCCGTAGCGGCGTGAGGCTCTTCAGAGGTTTTTGCGCAGCAAGAACGCACCCGCTCCGTCGTGACCCGTGACCCAAGGCTGACTGATGCTCTTAGTTTCGAGCTTAAACGGCCCGCCCGCCCGGCTGTCGAAGAAGGCCTTGATCACGCTTTCATTTTCCTCGGGATCGATCGAGCACGTCGAATAGACCAACCGTCCGCCCGGAGCCACGAGTCGTGCCGCCGCATGCAACAACTCGAGTTGCTGCCGGCCGTGCTTGTGAAAATCACCTTCTTGCAGTCGCCATTTCACGTCCACCCGATGCCGCATGACGCCGGAATTCGTGCACGGCACATCTAGTAAGACCGCGTCGTAGCTCGTCGGCAGCCGCGATGCGTCGAGCGCCGCAAATCCATCCCTCGCCACATCCGCCTGCACCAAGGCCACCTCCACCACCTCGGCCCGCGCCAGATTTTCCTTGAGGCGCGCGATCCGCTCCCCGGGCAGGTCCATCGCAACGACGCGGCCCGGGCCTTTGGCCGACGGGGCGCCGACTCCCGAGACGACCATCGCGTCGGCGATTTGCAGACTCTTTCCACCCGGCGCAGCGCACACATCGAGCACGGTCTCGCCGGCGCGAGGCGCGAGCAACTCCACCGCCAACCGCGTCCCGGGATCTTGGAGGTAAAGTTTCCCCTTTTTTAGCAACGGCTCGACGTCGCTCCAACGTCCGGACGGAACTTCACAAAACCCGTTCCATGGTGTGGCCTTCAGCCAATCCGGTGGCGCCGCCGCCCAGTCGCGCCAACGCGCATAGACCGGGGCCGGCGATTGATTCCACTTCAGCAAGGCCCGCGTATGCTCGGCCCCGTAGTTGGTGAGCCAGCGTTTCACAATCCACTCGGGATGCGAGTAGTAGCTCGCCAGCACATCCGCCGCCGCGAGGCGGTTGGGGGCGAGCTGGGCGTGCAACGCGATCGCGAGCTTACGGACGACCGCATTCACCAACCTCGCCTCCGCCGCGCTCGCCAACTGCTTTGCTTGATCGACCGCATGGTGGACAATCTTTGCCACCAATCCTTTGTCCGCGTGCTCACCTTCGGCCTCGATGAGCTCGAAGCCCGCGAGATAAAGCACCGATCGGGTCGAGTAACGCGGCGGGTGGGCGATCAGTTTCGCCAGTTCCCCTTCGAGCCGACTGGCGTGACGCACCACCCCGAAAACGAGGTGCTGACAACGCGCCCGCTCCGGACCGGCCAACTTACCGGGCAACGTCTCAAACAGGGCGTCGATTCGCTCGCGGCGTTCAAGCCAACGGGCTACCAATTGCGCCGCTGCGGGCCACGCCGTTAGCCGTAATGGTTCATTTTGTGGGCTCATGGGCGCGTGGATTCGAGACTCGGGTTGACAGCGTTAGTCATTATCCGCTCAACTCTCCCGTTCAGGCCATCACTCACGCAACCATGAATTCCGCTGAAGTATCCGCGCTCATCGCCAAGAACCCTACGCTTAAGGCGTCCAAAGCCAAGTTGGAGTCCATGGAGGCTAACGCCTACGTGGTGCACCGGAGCTGGGGATTCGGCCAGATCAAGCGCTATGACGATGCTGCCCAAAAGCTCATCATCGATTTTAAGGGCAAGAAGGGCCATTCCATGGATCCTTCGTTCTGCATCACGACCATGGATGTGCTGCCGCCCAAACATCTGCTCGTCCGAAAAGAGACCGACACCAAGACGATCAATGAGTTGATCGCGGAGAATCCCGCCCAACTTCTCGTCGAGACCCTCCAAGGCTACCCCAACAACGCCGCTACCGCCATCGAGATTGAGATCGTTCTGTCCCAGGTGCTCGGTGAAGAGAAATTCAAGAAATGGTGGTCCGCCGCCAAGAAACTCATCGCCAAGGACGCTCGCATCTCGGTTCCGGTTAAGAAGACCGATTGCTACGTGATCCGCGAGACTCCGGTTTCAGCCGAAGACGAGCTGGTGGAGCAATTTACCGGTACCCGGTCGGCCCGCCGCCGCATCCTTCTCGCCGAAGAACTGGTCGACGGCTCCGACACGGCCACCTCCCAAAAAGATTTGGTCACCGTTCTCGCTGGCCTCGCCGAGTCCGTGCGGGACAGCAACCAGCTCGACGCCGCCGAACGTCTCTACGGAGCGGCCGTCCGCGATGATCTCGCGAAGCTTGTCGCCTCGGAGGCGGCCTACGAACCCACTCAAGCCAGCCTCATCGCCAACCAGCGCGACCTGCCCGAAATCGCCGAAAAGATCCTGGTCCACTTCCAGAGTCGGTTCCTTGAACTCATTTTGGCCACCCACCCGATCGAGACCCGCGATATCGTCTTCGGCCTCCTCAAGGTTTCGCAAGGGAAGTTCACCACTGAGTGCATCAACTTTCTCATCGAACAGAACTA
>CAMBRG010000212.1 GCA_945869845.1 Opitutus sp. GAS368
CGGACACCTCGACCCCCCGCAACGGCTCGTAGCGTTCGACCGGCAGCTTCAGGCGCTCGGACAAGGTGGGCAGCAAATCCGCGATCAGTGATCCGCCACCGGTGAGGTAAACCTTCGCCGGTTGGGGTGCGCCCATCTGCCGCCGGTGATTCACGATCGAGCGTGCGACTTCAAGATGCAGGCGCCCGGCAAACCCCGCCGCCGCGCGCTGCACCGCTGCCCGAGCCGGAGAGTTTTCGGGCAACTCGGAGCGATCCGAGAGCACGGCAACCTTGAGGGCTTCGGCCGCGGAAAAATCGATGCGCAGTTCTTCCGAGATCGCTGCTGTGACCTGGTTGCCCGCCAGCGGAAACGTGCGGATATAGAAACGCTCGCCGTCGAGAAAGAGCAGGTTGGTCGAGCGCGCGCCGATGCTGATCACGAGCGCGCTGCCGGGCGCCTCCGGATAACTGTAACGGAACGCCGCGCGCAGGGCCAAGCTGCTGGGCGTGGCCCGCTCCGGCGCGAATCCAGCGCTATCCGCCGCCGCGCACAGGCTTTCAAGGGCGTCCATTTTGGCCGCGGCAAACATGACCTCGAGATCGAAACCGTCGTCGGCGATCACGACATGGTCCCAAATCACCTCGCTGAGCGGATAGGGAATGTGTTGCGAGGCCTCGAACGCGAGACTCTGCGTGCGTTTCGCGGGATCAAGCGCCGGCGTCTTGATAAACTTCGTCAACGCGAGATGACCGGGCACCGTGACGACGCAAGACCCGGCTAGCTTCTCCCGCGAGGCAATGGACCCGAGCGCGTTCGCCGTGTGATCGTTCCAACGCGCCTCATGCGCCGGATCCGCATCCTGAGCCTCAAAAACAAAACGCTGGAGCACGATACGACCGGTCGCACTCACGCCAAAGCTGCCGGCGGTGACATGGCTTGCGCCCAAATCGAGGGCTAGAAGGCGAGGGGAACGCATAGACGAGAGGCGAAGCGATTTCAGATGGGCGCGCGCGGCAAGCGGAAACTCACGGCTCCGCCCGAACCGGGACATGACCAAGCGTTTCCCGCCGCACAAAACTGGGCGTGGCCCGCGGATACTCGCCCGCAAACGGCGTCAAATACTGGGGCAGTAACAAGCCCGCATTCGCGAGCGCGGCGGCGGCGGCCGTGCTGAGAAAGGCCCGGCGGGCCAAGCCATCGGTCAACGCGGCGGCCTGATTCGCCTTGGCCGCCGGGATCGCTTGCCCGGCCACGGTCAGATCTACCGTCCAGAGTTTCGGCGTTCCCCTCAGTTGATCGCGCTTCACCAGCTCCGGCGGCAGGTAGAACCGCACGTTCGCCCGACCGGTCGCCAAAGCCACGCACTCGGCTTCGGCCCGGTAGTAATCCAGGCGCCGAAAACCGCCCGCCGTCGCCGGCAATTCCCAGCCCAACGTCAGCGTCACACCCACCCGACTGATCGCTCGGCTGCCGCTGTCGGGCGGGACATTCACCGCCAAAACCAGTTCAGCCTCGAACCACGGTTCGGTGGCGCCGCCGGGGGCGCGGGCCGAGCCAAAGCGCGCGACCGAGACCTCGATCACTTCACTGCCGGCCCCGATCGAAACGACCGGCAAACCGAGCAGGAAAACAGCCAGAAAGAATAAGCGAGGGGCGCGCACGGTTGAAAAAAAGTTGTGCGACCTCCGGACCGCGTCACGCTCAATTTCTCCACCTGCGGCACTATTTTTTCGTCCCGGGTGTAACCACTCACCATGTCGTCCGACCCCACCCTCCCCTACAAAATTGCCGTCCTTGTATTTTTGGAAAACGCTGCCGGCGAACACCTGCTCCTCATGCGGGCGAAACCGCCCAATCTGGGAATTTGGAGCCCAATCGGCGGCAAATTGGACACCGCCACCGGGGAATCCCCGTTCGAGTGCGCCGTGCGCGAAACGCAGGAGGAGACAGGCTTCACCATCACGGCGGGCGACCTCCATCTCTTCGCCATGATCGCCGAAAAAGCCTACGAGGCGCAGTCACATTGGTTGATGTTCCTGTTTCGCTGCCGCCGCCCGATCCCCGGGCTCCCGGCCGACATGGAGGAAGGTAAGTTTGGGTTTTTCAGTCGGGCCGCGATCGGCAGCACCTTACCCATTCCCGAAACCGACCGCCGGGCCCTCTGGCCCATTTACGATCAATACCGCGACCGATTCGTCGCGCTCAAAGCCGACTGCGCGCCCGGGCAACCCGTCCACATCGATATCGAGCAGATCACCCCGGCCGCCGTTTGAGACGAGAATAAAACTCGGAGCGAAACAACGCTTGATTTCCAAAACTTCCGCCGAACACTTTGGCCTTTAACACCGAAAACAACACACCCGTGAGCAAGAAACCGAGCGCCACCATCGACCAGAAACCCGCTGCCCCCGTCTTCCACGGTCAGGCCCCCGTCAACGCCTCGCTCACCGCCGAGCACAAGATCGAGCTCTACCGCCAAATGGTGCGGATCCGCCGCTTCGAGGAACGCAGTCATCGCGCCTACACCGGCAAGAACGCCGCCGGCGGGGCCAATATCGGCGGTTTTCTCCACCTTTATAACGGCCAGGAAGCGATCGCGGTCGGTTGCTGCTCGTTGATGGGCAAACACGACCACGTCATCACCGCTTACCGCGACCACGGCCACGCCATCGCCGTCGGCATGGATACCAAAGCTCTCATGGCCGAGCTTTACGGCAAGATCACCGGTTGCTCCAAGGGCAAGGGCGGTTCAATGCACTTTTTCTCACCCGAGCGAAACTACTGGGGCGGCCACGGCATCGTCGGCGGCCAAATTCCCCTCGGTGTCGGTCTAGCCTACGGCGTGAAATACAAAGGCCATAAGGGCTCCGCGATGGCGTTCATGGGCGACGGTGCGGTCAACCAGGGTGCCGTCCACGAGGCTTACAATCTCGCCGCGCTTTGGAACCTGCCGTGCGTTTTCGTCATCGAAAACAACGGCTACTCCATGGGCACGAGCCAAGCGCGCTCCTCCGCCGGCGAACTCGCCAAACGCGCCGAGGGTTACGGGATCGCTTGGGCGGTCTGCGACGGCCACGACGTCTACGAAGTCCGGGCCACGATGGACAAGTATCTCACCATCGCCCGCGAGGAGTGCAAACCAGCCGTCGTCGAAATCGACACCTACCGCTACCGCGGCCATTCCGTCGCCGACCCGGATAACACTTACCGCACCAAAGCCGAGATCGAGGACTACCGCCGTAGCAAGGACCCGATCCAGGTTTTCCAAGCCATTCTCTTGGCCGAGGGCGTCTTGACCGAAGCCTCGGCCGAGAAGATCGACGAGGCCGCCGTCGCCGAGGCCGAAGCCGCCGCCGAATTCGCGGACGCCAGCCCTTACCCCACCGCCGAGGACATCCAAAAAGACGTTTACTGGGAGTCCGACAATCCCGACCAGCGCACCTCCCGAGGCCGTTT
>CAMBRG010000213.1 GCA_945869845.1 Opitutus sp. GAS368
CGCGCCCGCTCGCTACGCCGACCTCGCCCGCGCCCTCGGGGTTACGGGTAGCCACACCGATTCCGAACTCGCCGCCCAGGGCGCTGATCGCCTCGCGGCTCTTTGCGCCGAATGCGGTATCCGCCCCGGCCTCGCCCACCACGGCATTCCGGCCGACGCCATTTCCCGCCTTGCCGTCGAAGGCATGAAAGTCACGCGCCTCCTGAAAAACAATCCGCGCGGGCTCACGCTCGCCGACGCCGAGACCATTTTCCGCCAAGCCTTCTGATTGTTCCAACATGTCCTCCCTCAAGCGCCACCGCGGCGTCATGGTTCCCATGGCCACGCCCTTCACTTCCACCGGCCAACTCGACGAAACGGCCGCCGCCCGCATGGTCGAGCGACTCGCCGACCATCGCCTCGGCGTCTTCGTGCTCGGCACGACTGGCGAAGCGCCCTCGATTCCTTTCGCCGACCGCCAACGGCTCGTCGAAATTGCGGTCAAAGTGGCCGCCGGTCGCGTGCTGGTTTACGGGGGCATTGGCACCGATTGCGTGCCCGACTCCATCGCGATGGCCCGCGATTACCACCACGCCGGCGCCAATGCCGTGGTTGCATTGCTCCCGTCTTATTTCCAACTCAATGCCGCCGAGATAGAATCCTGTCTCGCGCACATCGCCCGCGGCGCCCCCGGCGAATTGTTGATTTACAACATGCCGCTCACGACCGGCATGTCGATTCCGCTGGATGCCATCGATCGTCTCAGCGCGCTGCCCAATGTCGTCGGCCTCAAAGATTCCGAAAATTCCGCCGAGCGCCTTGAAGCCGTGGCCCAACGTTTTGCCGGGCGGCCGAATTTCTCCATTTTTATGGGCGTCGCCGCCAACGGGGCCCGCGCCTACCGCTGCGGATTTGACGGCGTGGTGCCGAGCTCGGGCAATATCGCTCCGGCCCCATGGCGAGATTTAGATGCCGCCGCCCTCGCCGGTGATTGGGCTCAGGTCGATGCACTCCAAACCCAACTCGATACCCTCGGCGCAATTGTCCAAAAGGGCCGGTCTCTCGCCCAATCTCTCGCCGCGCTCAAAGCGGCCTGCGCCGCTCAGGGCCTCTGCACCCGGAACGTACTTCCGCCCCTCGTTCCGCTCGACGCCGCCGCTTTTGCAACCATGCAGCAGGACTGTGCCACCCTCGGCCTCGTTTGAGTTCTCATGCCGCGACCGCCCTTCATCGTCATTGCCGACGACCTGACCGGCGCGGCCGAAATGGCGGCCTCGGCCCACCGCCATGGCCTCAGCGCCACGGTCCTGACGCGCGGGCTCGCGCCGACCTCTCCCGCCGACGTTTGGGTGTTCGACACCGACAGTCGGCTTGATTCCGCCGCCGTCGCCGCGGCCAAAATCACCCGACTGGTTCCGACGCTCCGCGCGCTGCAACCGGCCCTCATTTTTAAAAAGACAGACTCGGTCCTGCGCGGTCCGGTACGCGCCGAGTTGGAGGCACTGGCCCATGCTCTAGGCCTCACCCGGATTCTGCTCGTGCCGGCGAATCCAACGCTCGGTCGCACCGTGCGAGCGGGTCGCTATTCGATTAACGGCCCGCCGCTTCACCGCAGCGCATTCGGCCAGGACCCGCACCATCCCGCCACATCCGACGACGTGTGTGCTCTCCTCGGCACCATCGGCTCCCTAGCGTTGCACAGCCGTTCGGCCGACCAACCGTTACCCTCTCGTGGCATCGTGGTCGGTGACGCTTCCAACGTCACTGACCTCGATGCGTGGGCAGCCATCGCCCACGTCTCCTCCGCTTTGCTTGCGGGCGCCTCGGATTTCTTCGCCTCGCTGCTTCGTCAGCGCGGCCACACTGCGACCACCGCGCGCCCCAGCGCCGCGCGCCCGCCGGGACCCACGCTGATCCTATCTGGCACGACCCATCCCGACGCTGTGGTCTTGCGCCACGTGTGCCCTCAGGCGGTGGCGCGAACCGCCGAGCACCCGATCGACATCGCCGCATGGGCTGGCGAACTCCGGCTTCGCTTGGTGCAACAGGGCCTCGCGCTGGCTTACTTTGACGGCCCGCTCTCGAATGACCCCACGTTGTCGCTGGCGTTGCGCGCCACCTTGGCCGGCGTCGCCACCCAACTGATCGCCGACCGCGCCTTCACGCACCTCATAGTCGAGGGTGGTTCCACCGCCGCCGCGATCACCCAGGCCCTCGACTGGAGCGAACTCCGCCTGCACCATGCCTGGTCGTCAGGAGTGGCTTCCCTCCGCCCAATCTCCGCTCCTCTTTTCACCTTAACCCTCAAACCCGGCAGCTATCCTTGGCCTGCCGCTCTCGCGCCACTTTCCGCATGAACACCAAGTCCCTTCCGCTCGTCGCCATTACGATGGGCGACGCCGCCGGCACCGGTCCCGAGATCATCACCAAATCTCTTGCCCTCCCCGAGCTTCGCGCGGTTTGCCGTCCCTTGGTCATCGGCGACGCCGCTGCCATGACCCGCGCGCTTCGCTTTACCGGTGTGTCGCTAAAAATCCGCGCGATCAAAGACGTCGCCGAAGCCACCTCCGCCCACGGTGAAATCGACGTTCTCGATCTCGCCAACCTCGACCTCGCCACGCTCAAGCTCGGCCACGTCGACCCGCAGGCCGGCCACGCCGCCTACGAATACATCAAGCTCGCCACCGAACTCGCCCTCGCCGGCCGCGTGAGCGCGGTCGTCACCTCTTCGATTAACAAGGAATCCCTCAACGCCGCCGGCCACCACTTCGACGGCCACACCGGCCTGCTCGCGCATCTCTGCGACCGACCGGACGCGACCATGATGCTCGTCGCCGACAAACTTCGCGTGAGCCACGTCTCCACCCACGTCCCGCTCCGCGTCGCCATCGACCGCGTAAAACCCGACCGCATCCTCACCGTCCTCCGGCTCACCCACGATGCCGTGCGACGCCTCGGTATCGATCGACCCCGCCTCGCCGTCGCCGGTCTTAATCCCCATGCCGGTGAAAACGGTCTCTTTGGCGACGAAGAGGAAAAATTCATCACCCCCGCCATCGTGCAAGCCCGCGCCCTCGGCCTGGATGTTCACGGCCCTTTCGCCGGCGACACGATTTTCTTCCGCACGCTCCAGGGCGAGTTCGACGCCGGCGTCGCCATGTATCACGACCAAGGCCACGTCGCCGCCAAGATGCTCGGCATCTGGCGCGGGGTGAACGTCACGCTTGGCCTGCCCATCATTCGCACCTCCGTGGAACACGGCACCGATTTCGCCAACGCCGGCACCGGCCGCTCCGATCCTCGCAGCCTCAACGAAGCCCTGAAACTTGCCGCCGCCATGGCCGCCCACCCCAACCGATGAAAACTCCCGTCCGCTTCGCCCCTCT
>CAMBRG010000214.1 GCA_945869845.1 Opitutus sp. GAS368
CTTCATCAAGGATGGCATAGCCGAAATTCACCCCGGCCAGCAGCGCCCGGTGTTTTCTGAGCTGGGTGTAGCTCGCGATCCAGATGTTCACCGGCGCTTGATTCGTAAAATCGTGCCCGGTCTTCAACACGTCGACTGTGAGTGCCGGGAAGAATTTCGCGACCTCTTCACGCCACACCGGCACGACACTCGCGGGACACACGATCAAGTTGGTCAGACCCACCGCCGGCCGGGCGGTCAACAGCGCCAGCACTTGGAGCGTTTTCCCCAACCCCATTTCGTCCGCCAATAAACCGTGGCAGTCCACGTCACACAGGTGGTGCATCCATTCCACGCCGCGCCGCTGATACGGCCGCAAGAGCTCAGGCAACTCCGGAGGCTGCGCTGGCGGGGCCAGCACCTGCCGACGCCACGCTTCCATTTCCGGCGAAAGGGTGAGGCGCAGCTTCGTGTCGTTAAAGAGCGAGAATACCAAATAGGGCGACAGCGGGCCGCCCCCCGCCGCGTGCGCGCCATGCGTCTCGGCAACGTTTTTTTGCCACGCGCTGAACGACTCCCATCGATCCGCCGGCATCGCCACGATGCCCACGTTGGGCAAAATCACCGGCTGGCCTTTGCGCTTCAGCAACGCACTCACCTCGGCGTCAGTCAAAAGCCGCTCTCCGGCGCGGAAGATCCAACGCAGATTGAGCGCCGCGTGTCCGTCGGCCGAGGTCGTGCCATCGGCTCCCGTCGCCCGCTCCGCCACCGCTTCCACCTCGATCGCACGCGTGCCCTTAAGCAAGTTCGCGGACTTGTCATCGAGCTCCAACGCAAACATCCGCCGCCACGCCGCGAGCGTCGTCTTCAGAAAATTTGGAATCTCCGTGAGCGACTCCATCAGGTAAGCCCCGTTCTCCTGACCATAGTGGAAGTGCGCTTTCCGCGCATAGGCCGCGAGGCCGATCAACTTGGCGCGCTCACCCGGGGAGACGAGACCGTTGCCGTTGGTGTGGGCGTCGGGGCCGAGCGCCGGGTGCCGGGTCTTCTTGTCCGCCTCGACCCAAAAGGCCTGAAAGGTCAGTCCCGCCGTCTTCGTTTTGAAGACCAACAGCAGCGGCCGCGACGTCGCACTCAGCCGCGCCGCCGGCACCACGTGGGGCCGCGCCGGCGGGTGTCCGTTTCCAGCGGCAAACGACCGATTCATCATCCCGGTTGTCCCGGACGGCGAAACGCCGGGCCGGCTGCCAAACGCTGCCGGTACGGGCACGGGAACCGGCGCCGGCAAATCTTCCGGCAAGGGCGAGATTTCGTCCGCCACGAGTTCTTCGATTTCGTGCAAGCCCGCGACCGCCAAGGCGTGCGCCAACTCCGAGTCCGTCGTCGATGAGCGCACCGAGAAGCCTTCGTTCGACCACTCGATCACCGCATACTCGTCTTTTTTATCCACCCGCCGGTGAACGATCGCGTCGTGGACCGTCAACTCCAACTCACGGACCTGACCGTCGCGATAAATCTGCCGACCCACTTCCAATTGGCTGGAGCTAAATCGCTCCGACCAATCAGTCTCAAGCTTTCCAAACCAAAACTCGAGAGAGTGCGGGGTGTAGACGCGCTTCGGGCCGTGGGACTGCATTCGCGGAAAAGGCTAAACCCTAGAAATCGGCCGACGTGCTGCAACCACGAATTCACGCTGCGAACCGATTCGGGCGTTTTCGCTGATTCGTAACGTAACCGCCATGAATCCGACACACAGGGCGGGTAGTTATTCACAAAGTTCTAGCTCAACCCTCCGCGCCGGCTACCGCCAACTACGTGAAACTCGCCCTCATCACCGAAACCTTCCCGCCCGAAGTGAACGGCGTGGCGATGACGTTCGGGGTGATCGCCCGCGAGCTCGGCCGCCGGGGCCACACCCTTACCGTTTACCGGCCCCGCCGGGCTGATCTTCCGCCTGCCGGCGACCACCCGGAGTATCGCGTGGTGCCGATGCCGGGAATGGCCATTCCCGGTTATTCCCTTCTTCGCCTCGGTTTGCCCGCCGGCTCCACGCTGCGCCGCGCGTGGCGCGCCGACCGCCCCGATCTGGTCCACGTCGCCACCGAGGGTCCGCTTGGGGCCACCGCGATCTCCGCCGCCCACGCCCTCGGCATTCCCGTCACGTCCAGTTTTCACACCAACTTCCACGCCTACACCCGCTCCTATGGATTCAGCGCCCTCCACCGGCTCACGCTCGGTTGGTTACGCCACGTCCACAACCGCACCCGCCGCACCTTTGCCCCCACGCCAGAGCTGTGCGCCGAACTCACCCAGCTCGGCTTCCGCGACATGATGGTCCTCTCCCGCGGCGTCGATACCACGCAGTTCAACCCCGTGAAACGCTCCGCCACCTTGCGCGATTCGTGGGGTGCGGCGCCCGACGACCCCGTGGTCATCCACGTCGGCCGCATGGCCGCGGAAAAAAACTACAACCTGCTCTTTCGGTGTTTTGACGCGATGCGCGCCGCCAATCCCCGCTGCAAATTTGTTCTCGCCGGGGACGGTCCGCTCAGGGCGAAACTCGCCCGCGAGCACCCGGAGTGCATCTTCGCCGGCTTTTTCTCCCGCGATGAAATCGGCCGCTACTACGCTTCGGCCGACGTTTACGTTCACGCGAGTTTGACCGAGACGTTTGGCAACGTCCTCACCGAGGCCATGGCCAGCGGTCTCGCCGTCGCCGGGTTCAACTACGCCGCTGCACTGAAATTTGTCCGCGACGGTGAGACCGGTCTCGCCGTGCCCTGCGATCAACCCGACGCTCTGGTCGCCGCATCCGTGCGCCTCACGACCGACGTCGCACTCCGTCGCCGGCTCGGCGTCGCAGCCCGGGCCATCGTCGAACCTCAATCATGGACCACCGTGATTGCGCGCTTCGAGTCCGACCTCGCCGACGTCGTCGCCGAGGCCGACGGCCACACCAAGCTCAACCCCGCCCGCCTCTAGTTCACCCAACCTAATTAATGCCCGCGCGCATCCTCATTCTTACCGCCGGCTACGGCGAAGGCCACAACGCGGCGGCGCGTGCCCTCGCCGCCGCCTGCGACACCACTCACGGCGCCGGCACCTCCCGGATCGTCGATGTCTTCGCGCTGGCCCACCCCCGGTTGAACCCGTTTACGCGCCACGCTTACATCGGCACCATCAATCGCGCCCCGCGTCTCTGGAGCAGCCTCTATGCGTGGATCGATCGCTCCAATGTCGTCCTGCGTTTCCTTTGGCT
>CAMBRG010000215.1 GCA_945869845.1 Opitutus sp. GAS368
CGCGGTGGAAAAAGCGACCCTCGATCGAGACTTCAAATTCGGCGGCGGAGCCGTGCTCGGCGGTGGCTTGGGCGCGGAGCTGTTGGTGCCAGTAGGTGCCGAGTTGCGCGCGCCAGATGCCCTGGGGGCCGCCGGAGCTTTCGCGGGGACCGAGGGTGAAATCGGAAAACTCGCCGACGCTCAGGCGGGCGGTGCGGGCTTCGAGGGAGAAATCCATGGGCGTCGTACGCAACACGCGGTTGGCGCGGAAGGAAAATGGAAAGTGCGGCGCGGGCGCCAGCGGCGAAATCAACCGCGAGACATCCGAGTGAGCGCGCGCCGGGCGAGCAGCCCAATGGCGAGGCTGGTGCAGACGAAGGCCACCAAGCCAGCGATGGAGATCCACAGCGGAGGATCGGTGAGTTTTTCGGCGTGCAATTTCTCGATCCCGGCGGCGACAAAGGCGGCGGCGGCCGTGCGCGGAATGAGGCCGATCACGGTACCGACGGTGCAGCCGCCAAGCGGGGTGCGCGCGGAGGCGAGGCTGAAGTTGACGACGGCAAACGAGGGCAGCGGCGATAGACGCAGCAGCGCGGTCACGAGTACAATCCGCCGCCAATCACCCAGCAGGGCCCGGTGCACGGCCTGCGCGGCGGGGTTTTCCGCGATGAGGGCGATGACGCGATCGCGGGCAATCCACCGCCCCATCGCATAGGCGACGAGCGAGGCGGCGGTGGAGGCCGCCATGGCCCAGACCAACCCGAGGCCGAAACCAAACGTCCAACCGGCGAACATCGCCGCGGCGAAGCTGGGGAGAAGCGAGAGGCCGACGAGGGCGGTGGCGGCGAAAAAATAGAGCACGAGGCCGAGGGCGACATTTTCGCGGAGCCACGGGGCGAGCGTGGTGAGCGTGGCGAGGAGCAGGAAGCTGCCGAGGGGCGGCAAAATGGAGAGCACCAGCACGGCCGGGCCGGCGGCGCCGAGGCGGCGGAAGATTCCGGGCGGATTTTGAAGCGGCGTTGAGGGCAAGAAAGGAAGGGAGCCGAGCCGTGGGCGGGGCGTTGGCTGACGACGCGACGGGTGGCGCTCGCGAGTTTAGTCGAAGAGAATCTCCGTATCGTTGCGCAGATAAGTTTCGAGCAGGCGGGTGAGACGGGCGGTGGATTCAGGTGCGGCGGTTTGGGCGGCGAGGGGACGGTTGAGGAGTTCGACGGCGAGCGTTTGTTCGGCGGACGCGAGAGCGGGGAACCACTGCTGTTTTACGGGGTAGCCCTCGTCGCGCGCGAAACAATAAAGGCTCTTGAAGAAGACGATGTCGGCGCGGGCAGATTGGGCGAAGGCGGCGAGGGCAGTGCGCAGGAGGCCGGCGACGGCGGTGCGGCTGTCCTCGTGGACGGGGTTGCGCGCGATGAGGGCGGTAAACGACGACGCGAGCATGAGGGTGGAATAATTGCGGCCGATGCCGGTGGGCCGGGCGAGGAGCCGGACCTCTTTGATGAACCAAGTGGAACCTTGGTTGGACGTCTCAAGCGAAAGGGCGACCTCGTCGAACAAATCGAGCGCGAGGTGGTTGGCGGCGTTCTTCTTGGGGAGCCGTTGCAGCGCGAGGAGTGGGCCGTGTTCGGCGGAGAAGAGACTGAACGTCTGAAACGAATCGGCGGGCGGGCGTTTCAGGAGGACGAAGGCCTCGGTCTGGAGCTGGCGGCCGGGCATCGGGAGGTTCTCGGTTGCTGAAACCCGATTCCCGATTGGGACCATCGGAATCAGGGCGCGTGAGCGCGGGAGTTAATTGGCGAGATCGGCGGCTTTGACGACCGGCCAAGGGGGGACGACGGCTCCGCCGGAAATGATCATCTTCATGCCCTCGCCGACGCTCATTTCGAGGGGCGTGATCTCGCGGGCGGGAAAAAGAATCAGGAAGCCGCTGGTGGGATTTGGGGACGTGGGGACGAAGACGGTCCAGACCTCCTCGGAGGTTTTGGCCTGGGCTTCCCCTTGGGTTTTGTTGGTCAGAAAGCCGATGGCCCAGACGCCGGGACGGGGAAATTGGACGAGGACAACTTGGTTGAAGAGATTTTTGTTCTGGGTGCCGAACGTGTCGACGATCTGCTTCACGGTGTTGTAGACCGCGCTGATGCCCGGGATACTGAGCATGAAGCGCTCGCCCATGCTGACGAAAAACTTTCCGAAGACATAGCGCGACACGTAGCCGAGGGCGGTGACGATGATCACGACGCTGATGGTGCTGACGACATCCCAGAGAAAAGGCAGATCGCGCAACGTGGCGGGTAGGCGGTCAAAAAAGAGCGGACTCATGGTACCGCCGACCAGCGCGATGATTTGGGCAAAGGCCCAGACGGTGACGATCAGCGGGGCGAGCAGGAGGGCGCCGGAAATGAAGGCGTTGCGAAAGGTGACCAAGCGAGACTCGGGTTTGGGAAGCGATGACGACGCGGACATGGGACAAAATTAGCGGTTCGGAAGTGGGCGATGCACGGAAAAACGCGGTGGGAACAGGAAACGGGGGTCAGCGCAGCGTGAAAATTGCCTGCGGGCCGAGCAGGCGAAGGGCGCGGGCTTCGGCGCGGCGCATGAGGCGTTTTTTGGCGGGTTGCAGATCGTCGTAACCGGCGAGGTGGAGCCAGCCGTGGGCAACGTAAAGAAGCAGTTCGGCGGCGAAGACGGCTTTGGCACGCGGAGCGGTTTGACGAAGTGCGGCATCGACCGAAATGCAGATCTCGCCCGCGGTGCCGTGGGCGGGGTCGCCGTCGAAGGTGATGACGTCGGTGACGGTCGGATCGTCAAGAAACGTGCCGTGGAGTTCGGCGAGCGCGGGGTCGGTGAGGAAGACGAGAGAAAGTTCGCCGGGAGGGCAGACCGGAAATTTTGAATGCGGCGGCGCGCTGCTTGATTTCGGGAATTCGGTGTCGAGGGTGCGGACGGCGCGGATGAGGGCGGGGCGGTCGAGGCGCAAGCGGGGGTAGCGGTTGGCGATGGTGATCTCGCGGGCGTTGGCGTGGGGCATGGTTGGAGCCGCGAATACTCGCGAAAGGACGCGAATCAAAGGAGGCGGGGAAGCGGCCTCAAGCTTGGGCCGAGGCTGGCTTGGCGGACTCGGGGGCCGGGTAGGCGACGCGGGAGTGGAGCATGTTGAGCAGTGTAAATTGGAAGCTGTTCTTGATGCGGGCGAGGTCCTCGAAGGTGAGCGGCG
>CAMBRG010000216.1 GCA_945869845.1 Opitutus sp. GAS368
ATCGCCATGAGCGAGCTGGCTCTGCGCGAAGCCGTCACCGACGCCCAACGCTCCCACCTCGAGATCGTCGTCCAAGCCGCCAAACGCTGCACCGACCTCAGCGGCAACCTCCTCGCCATCTCTCGCAGCACTCCGAGCCAAAACGAACCCCTCGACCTGCGCGAAATCATCCACGAGACCTCGCGCCTCGTGCGCCACTCCCGCGGCGTCCAGATCGAGCTGCTCGAATCCGTCAACTCCAGTGCCCACATCACCGTCGTCGGCAACCGCAACGAACTCGCTACCCTTTTGCTCAACTTGATGATCAACGCCTGTGACGCCATGGAAAACCGTGGCACCATCACCCTGCGCATCGACTACGCCGAGATCGTCCGACCCGCCATCAGCCTTGAGCCCACCCCGCATGTCGTTGTCCAGCTCTCCGACACCGGCCCCGGCATCCCCGAGGAAATTATCCCGCACATTTTCGAGCCGTTCTTCACCACCAAACGCCTTGGTAAAGGCTCCGGCCTCGGTCTCGCGACCGCCAAAGCCATCGCCACCGCCCACGGCGGCGACATCGAGGCCAAATTCGTTCCCTCCGGCGGAGCCGTCTTCGAGCTCACGCTACCGATGTTCGCCGGGATGCCCACCCTCAGCCAGACGCCCTTCCCGATCCCGTACCCCTCCGCCAAACAATCCGGTCAGGCCGCCGTCATCGACGACGACCCCATCGTGTTGGCCACCAGCGCCAACATCCTGCACGACCTCGGTTATCAAGTCGCCGCCTATTCCAGCGCCGAAAAATTTCTCGAAGACTACACCCCCAGCGCCCAAGCCACGATCAAACTCGCGGTCATCGACATCCGCATGCCGGGCATGGACGGAGTGCAACTCTGTCGCCGCCTGCTGACGCGTGGTTGCACGTTAAAAATCATCCTGGTGACCGGCCACACCGAGAAATACGACACCGCCAAACTCGGCCAGCTGGACAACGTATCGATTTTGATGAAGCCCTTTAGTCTGGCCGCGCTGCAAAATCTCATCATCGAGATCGAAACCCAAGCCGCCCTCAAAAGCGACGAGCCGACGGTCTGACACCAAGGGCGGTTGATTTTTAGACGGCGGCTGCCGCGGTGGTCCGGGCCTCTGGCCCGTGGGTTGGATACCAACGTCCCTTGATCAACAGGCGGCAAGGTGAGGCCCTACAATGAACCAATCGCCCGCTCCCATCGGTTTGGGATTCGGGTCCATTCGCGGTTCAACGACCGTTTTTTGGTTCAGGCTGAGCATAGCTCAGGAAACCAGGGTCATAAAAATCCACTGCTCCATTCTCAGCGCTGGAAACACATACTAGACAATAATTTTACGTTTGTTATGTAAAATCTAACACTTACTGTTATAAAAACGAATATGTACCAAAGGAATCTCCTCGAGAAAGTTCGGGAAAGCGTTCGCTTCAGCCCGGCGACCTTGATCAACGGATCCCGCCAAACCGGTAAAAGCACGTTTATTCAAAATACCTTCGTTGCCGAGGACGCCTTTGCCTACACCAACTTGGACGACCTCAATCTGCTGCGCCTCGCCAAAAACGATCCCGTTACCTTTGTCGCCCAGCTACCTCAGCGCGCGGCGATTGATGAGATCCAGCGCACGCCCGAGATCCTGCTGCCGCTGAAAAAAGTCATCGACGCAGCCCGGGCCACGCGCCGCTTCTTGCTCACCGGCTCGGCCAATATTCTCACCCTGCCCAAGCTTTCGGAGTCGCTCGCCGGGCGCATGGAAATCCATACGCTCTGGCCCCTCTCCCAAGGCGAGATTCGCGGGCGCAAAGAACGATTCATCGATTTCACCTTTTCCGACGAGGCGCCCTCCGCGCCCCCGCCCTGTTCGCCAGCCGATTACTTGGAGGCCGTGGTGCGGGGCGGCTATCCCGAGGCCCTGGCCCAAATGCAGGCGGGCCGCGGACCCGACTGGTTCCAATCCTACCTCACGACCCTGCTCCAACGCGACATCCAAGACATCGCCCGCATCGCCGGCCTCATCGAGCTGCCCCGGCTCCTCGAACTCATCGCGGCGCGCGCGGGCAACCTCATCAACTTTGCCGATCTATCGCGTGTGACCGGCCTAAACGCCGTCACCCTCAAACGCTATTACACCCTGCTGGCATGCGTGTTTCTCATCGTTGAGGTCCCCGCCTGGGGCAACAATCACGAGAAGCGACTCGTGAAAAGCCCCAAGGTGTTCCTCAACGACACCGGCCTGCTCTGCTACGTGCGCGGCCTCGGCCAAGCCGCGCTGCAACGCGAACGCACGCTCCTGGGCGGCGTCCTGGAAAATTTTGTCGTCATGGAGCTCACCAAGCAACGCGGCTGGGCGCAAACCCGCTGCCAGTTACTTCACTACCGCACCCAGCAAGGAGCGGAGGTGGACGCCGTGCTCGAAGCGGCCGACACTCGCATCGTCGGCCTCGAGGTAAAATCCTCGATGGACGTAGCCCCGGCGGACTTCAAAGGCCTGCGATCACTCGCCGATGACGCGGGAGACCGTTTTCATCGTGGCTTCGTGCTCTATACCGGCAACGACATCATCGCTTACGGCCCCAACTTGTGGGCGGTGCCGATCTCGATGCTTTGGTCGTGACAGAGCCCCGTCGCGGCCAGCGCCCGCGAGCCGCCCCCATGCAATTCACCGCAAAAAATTTTAACCGCCAATGGACACGAATGGACACGAATTAATTCGGATAAAGAAGAGGGCACGTATCTTTGTAGGGCCCGACCTCGTGTCGGGCCGTTCAGGGGGTCGGGCTCCACAGACGGAAAGGCCTCACGCAAGGTGAGGCCCTACAATGAGACGTTCACTGCGCCCCTCGTTTTAGAATCCGGGCCCATTTGGATCTATCCGTGATTCAACTCAAAAACCGCCCGAAGAAGACGAGTTTCATCCCGCCACCAAATCGACCGGCGATTCACCTCATCTGTGAATCCAAACTCCACTGTACGCATTGCCTCACCTTAACTGTTACTAAAAGGCGGTCGTTGCCTCACCAGAAATGTTACCATGCTGCGAATCCCCATCGCTATGGAAACTGAAATTACAAAAGAGGCTCGAGAGGAGTTGGCGCGCGCTACGCGTCGCCGTTACCAGGC
>CAMBRG010000217.1 GCA_945869845.1 Opitutus sp. GAS368
CGATCATGGCCGGAACGTTGGCGGCGGAGGCCACCGGAGCCGGCGCGGGAGCGGCGGCGGCGCGTTGGGCGGCGGCTTCACGGGCGCGTGCGGCGGCGGTGATCTCGGAGCGCAGGCGGCCGATCGAAGCATCGTTCGGGGCGACGGCGGAGAGCTGGTCGAGGCTGGTGAGCGCGCCGGCATAATCTCCCGCGTCCCGCAGGCGGAGGACATCGGCCATCAGACGAATCTTGCGGTCTTCAGCCGAGCTTTGCGCAAAAACCCGCCCGGCCGGCACCACAATGGAAACGACCGTGACGGCGAGCAGCAGGGAGAGGAGCGAGCGGGCGGGGAACTTGGATTTCATGGCGGTAGAGGAAAGTGACTCAGGGAGCAGAAGGAGTGGGATCAGAAGAATCGAAACGAACCGATAGCGTGCGACGCCACGGTTCATCCAGATCGGGCGAAGTTTTGACGACGTCGATCGTGGCGAGCTCGGCGTTGATCTGTTCGATGCGATAAGCCGCCGCGCCGACTTTAAAATTATCGCCGGGCCGCACTTCACGCGGGGCGGATTCGCCCTCGACCGCGACAAAAGCAAACACGTTGCCCGTCATGCGGCGTTCGCGCTGGGTCAAAATCACGTCGCGGCCGGCGCGGGCATCGGTGACGACCGCCGTGCCCACGCGTTGTCTGAAGCCCATGCTTTCAGGGATCGAGATTTCCTCGCTGCGCACGGAGAAACGCCGGATCGAAAGGCCCAGATCGCCCACGCGGTGTCCGGCAGAGGCCAAGAAAATCTCGCCGCTGACACGGTTCTCAAAAATCCCGCGCGCGCCCCCTTCCCCGCCGACATAGCCGATGAGCTGTAACCGAAACGGCTCGGGCCGCACGCTGATGAGTTCCAAGCCAAAGGGTTCATCCAGCTGGTCGCTGCCGCCGACCGACGCCGCCGAGACCGAGAACTGACGGGTGCGCGGGTTGTAGAAAATCTCGGGCGGGGTGAACACATCGTAGAGCCAATCCCGGCCCCTTGCGAGGGGCGCGGGCGGCGACCACACGGCCGACTTGACGACCGCGTCTGCGATCGCCGCCGGAGTGTAGGGCGGCGCGGACAACGCCGGACGGCCCATCGGCGCCGCCGAGCGGTCCTGCCAAATCAGGAACCCAAACCCCGCCGCGGAGACCACGGCGAGTCCCAGCGCGGCAAACAAGAAAGATTTGGCCGATTTGGGTGTGCTCATGGGGCGGATGCGGGCGCGGCGGCCGAAGCGGCGGCAGCGGGGACAAGCTCAACGAACTCAACCGTCACGGTGAACTTGGAAATCGATTTCGCCACGATCGGGGGCAGGGCCGCGGGTTTTGCAGCCACGGCATTCTTCGACGAACCCGCCGCTGACAGCACGATCGAGGCGGCCACTGGAGCCGCGGGCGCGGGCGAGGATTCTTCGCCAGCGAGGGAGAGGTCTTCGCCGGTCGCCGGCTCTACTTCCACCGTGCGCACGATCACCGGCAGCTCGAAAGTCGCGAGTTGGTTGAGCACGCTGCGCAGCGCGGCCGTCGGCCCGGTGAACACCAAACGAAAGGCGCTCACCGTCACGAGCTCGGGGTTCGGTGCGGCTAGGCGCGGATCCAGATTAAAATAATCCGGCGAGATCGACGCGTTATCTTCCGGCACGATCTCGGACAATGGCGCGGTCGGATCCGCGGCAGCGGCGGCGGCGGCAGCCGCCAGCGTCTCGGCCCGGGCTTTGCGCTCGGTGGCCGTGAGGGGTCGCTCCCGCTTGATCGCCAGGATCGCACGCGGGCGCGCGGCAAACAACGCATCGACCAAATACTGGGTCACCAGCCTCTGGCGGAAGACCGGCTCGATGAGCGCGGACTCCGGACCTTCGTTTGAGTGCAGGGCGAAGCCGAAATGCACGGCGCCCGGAGCGATCACGATGCCCAGTTTCCGGGCCTGCGAGCGGCTTCGTTCGACAAAGGTCGCCAGATCGAAATACGCGTCGGTGCGGGCGGCTGGAACTTTGACGGCGGCGAGCGCGGCGCCGGCCGGTCCATGCCCGCGCAGCTCACTCTGCATCGTGGCCAATACCGAACGAGCCCGCCCAAGGTCGGCCTCGATCTCGGTCGCAACTTCCCGCGAAGGCGCCGGCACGGTGTCGGCCACCGCCTGAAGTTCAGCGCGGGCTTGGAGCAATTTACCCTCGGCCGTTTGGGCCGCTTGGGCGCGATCCCAGATGAACCAGGCCCCGCCCAGCACCGCCAAGGCGATCAGCCCGAGGGCGAAGTTAAAGAGTGAGAGCTTTTTTCCAGTCATCGGGTGGGCCGGGATCAGAGCGGACGCTTAGGGTTAACCACGAGCGTGAAGTCGAAACGCAAAAGACCGGGCTGCGTGCTATCGAAGCGCTCGTTCTCCACCGCGGTGACAAACGGAGATCCCGTAAATCCGCTGATGAGACTCTTCACGCGCGCAAACGACTCCGGACTCACGTTGGAAACAGGGTTGGTCACATCAAGCAGCCTTCCGCTGAGGGTGAGCTTCAGCGGGGGCACCGGCGGAGCCACCGGCGCGGCCCCCTCGACGACTAGGCCCGCCTCGATTCCGTCTGCCGAAGGCGGCGGCAGGAGCTGAATCCGCTCCAACCAGACGTCGCCCACCCCGGCGAGACGGGTCTGCACATCGGCGAGAAACTCCAGCCAATTGCCCTTGGTCGCGACCAGACCTTCGAGCGCGGCGATCTGCTTCTTCGCCTCTTCGATCTGGGCGAGGTGATCCACATTGCGCGCCTCGACCGAGCGGAGCGGTCGGAGCTGGCTCTCGACCTGGGCGACTTGGTCGTTGGCGCGGGCGACGCGGTTTTGAAAATAAAAGACCGGAGGCAACAACGCCGCGGCCGCCAACACGGCCGCCGCCAGGTAGAGCGGCTGACGTTTACGGAAGGCCAGTGCGTCGGTAATCGCCGCCGGCAACAACGTCACCGTCGCGACCGGCTGCACCAAGTTCACCGCGAGGCCGACCAAATCGGCCATGAGATAAGAGAGGCTCTCCGCCCCTGCCGCCCGCGCATCGGCGGACACCTCGACCCCCCGCAACGGCTCGTAGCGTTCGACCGGCAGCTTCAGGCGCTCGGACAA
>CAMBRG010000218.1 GCA_945869845.1 Opitutus sp. GAS368
CTCGCGCAAACGCGACCGCGCCATCTCCGGCGACGTTGCCGCCTCCCTCGCCGCCGCGATGCCGAAGTATAATCCGCCCAAGCCCGCCCCACCGCCCACGCCCATCGAGCAGCAACCCGACCTGCGCGAGATCGACAAGCCCAAGAATACCATCATTCGCCTGCCCGACTACGTCGTGCGCGACGCCAAGCCGCCCGTTTTCCGCGAGCGCGACATCAACACCCAGCAAGGCTTGGCCAACATCGCCATGCGCCGCTACGGCACCGAGGCCAGCCGTGCACTCAATCGCTTCACGATTCCCCTTTTCGGCCAGACCCAAGAAGCGCGCGCCCTCGCGATGTATGCCGAAGACGAACGCCTGAAGAACATCACCGAGCTCAACGACGCCGCCGACATGATCAGCGCCCGCGACAAAGCCCAGGGCGCCTACATCAAACGCGACATCCAAAACACGACGATGCGCGCCGGCGACTTCGGCTGGCAAAAAAGCAAGTAAACCGTAGGGCAGGGTCTCCGACCCGCCCTCCCGAGCCAAGCCCGCGCCACACGCCCTCGTCAGGCGCCCTCGTCAGGCGCCTAAGCTTCGCCCGACAGCGCCCGCGCGATCTCTTCCCACTCCGCCCCGAGCGTCACGCTTTTCGCCGGCATCCGCCGCCCCGCGAGCGCATACCAGTAGCCCGCGTTGCCCTCGTCGCCCTCTTTGCGGTGCAGATACGCATGGACCCACGCCCCCGCCTTGCCCTTGTCCGCCTGCGCCGCGTTATGCGCCGCCTCCCAATCGCCCCGGGCATCGTGCCAGAGCGCGGCCCTCGCGCCGCTCACACCCGCCGGCGGCACGTTCCCGGCGCCCGCGACCGCCTCACTAAATTTCGCAAAAGTCATGGGAGCCACCTTGCGCCCCGGCCTCGTGCTTTTCAACCTTCCTCCTTTCAGACCTCATCGCTCAACGTTCGGCGCTCAACTCTCTTTCCCTTTTCGAACCCATGTCATCACCGGAACCCACCGTCATCCGCGCCCTGCTCGCGCGCCAGACCGGTTGGGTTTCAGGTGGCGATCTGGCGAAGAAACTGGGCGTCAGTCGCGTCGCCGTCTGGCACTACATTGAAAAACTTCGCGCTGCCGGTTTTGGCATCGAGACCCGTCGTTCCAGCGGCTACCGGTTGGTTTCCCCACCGCCCGACGCCCATGCCGGTCTGATCGAGGCCCAGCTCAAGATTCGACCCCGAGGCTTTTCCCTCACCGTTCTCGATGAAACCGACAGCACCAACGACGAAGCCGCCCGCCAACTCGCCGCCGGCCGCGCCGCGCCTTTCGCCATCATCGCCCGGCGCCAGACCAAAGCCCGCGGCCGCCTCGGCCGCCCGTGGCACGCCCCGGCCAACGGCAATCTCTACATCTCCTTCGCCTTTCGCCCCCTCCTTGCGCCCGCGCGAATGACGCCTTTCACGCTTTGGATGGGCCTCAATCTCTGCGAACTCATCGCCAACGCCACCGCCCTCAAGCCCGGTCTCAAGTGGCCCAACGATCTCATTCTCGACGGGCGTAAAGCCGGCGGTATCCTCACCGAGGCGCGCGTCGACGCCGATCAGATCCGCGACCTCGTTTTCGGTCTCGGCCTCAACCTCAACAGCCCGGCCTCCGCTTGGCCCGCCGACCTCGGCCTGCGCGCAGTTTCCCTCGCCGAACTTACCGGCGCGTCGCTGGATTTCAACCGCCTCACCACCGCCGTGATCGGCCGCGTGCTTCTCGCTTACCAGCGTTTCGTCGACGGTGACTACGCCGAAACCTTCGCGGCTCTTTGGCACCGCTATGATGTGCTTCGCGGTCGCACCGTCACGGTCCTTGAAGGCACCCGTCGCCATCCCGGCACCGTCCTCGGCGTCGACGACGAGGGCGCGCTCCTCCTCAAAACCGGCCGCGGCCGAACCCGCCGCTTCCCCGCCGGCGAGGTCACGCTGGAAAAAAACCCCGCCGCCTAAGCGCCCACTTCCGCAATGCCCGACCCGCTCCCACCTGCCATCGAAGTCGATCACCTCGTGAAATCCTACGCGGGCATGACGGCGGTCGCCGACCTCAGCTTCACCGTGGCCCGCGGAGAGATCATCGGCTTCCTCGGCCCGAATGGCGCGGGCAAGTCCACCACCATGCGCATTCTTACCGGCTACCTGCCGGCAAACTCCGGCACGGTCCGAATCTGCGGTCACTCCGTCGCCACCGAGCCGGATGCGGTCAAACGCCTCATCGGTTATATGCCGGAAAACAATCCGCTCCCCGAGGATATGCGGGTCAGCGAGTATCTGTATTTTCGCGGCCGGCTGAAAGAAATCCCCCGTCGCAAGCTCGGCCCGCGCATCGACGAGGTGCTCGAACTCTGCGACCTAAAACGCGTTCGCCACAAAATCATCGGTCAGCTTTCCAAGGGCTACCGCCAACGCGTCGGCATCGCCGAAGCCATCCTCGCGGAGCCACCCGTGATCATCATGGACGAGCCCACGATTGGCCTGGATCCGCATCAGATTCTGATCGTCCGGGATCTCATCGCCGGCCTGCGCGGGCGCATGACCGTCATCATCTCTTCGCATATCCTGCCCGAAATCGAAATGACCTGCGACCGGGTCCTCATCATCAACCGCGGCCGCGTCGTGGCCCAAGGCACGCCGGCCGCCCTGCGTCGGGAAGTTCTCGGCCGCACCGCCTACGGCCTCACCGTGGCCGGCAACATCGCCGGGCTACCCGCCCTGCTGCAGGCCGTCGAACCGTCGTTCAAAATCACGACCGCCGGCGAACCGGATGCCACTGGCTTTGTCCAACTTGCTTTGGCCACCGAGCGAGACGACGAGTTTGGCGAGCCTCTCCTTCAAGCTTTGATCGCCCAAAACTATCGCGTTCGCGCCCTTAGTCGCGCCCACCCGACGCTCGAAGACGTCTTCCTCGCCGCCACCCGGCGCACGTGGGACGCCACCCAACCCAATCTTCCCAAGCCGCCACCCTCCGGCCCGATCCCATGAAACACTTTCTCACGCTCCTCAGCCACGAACTGCGGATGTTACTGGTAAGCCCGAGCACCTACATCGCCGCGACCGCCTTCCTGTTTTTCATGGGCTTTAT
>CAMBRG010000219.1 GCA_945869845.1 Opitutus sp. GAS368
CTCGTCTTTATCATTCACGGCGGCGGCTGGGTCGGCGGCAGCAAGGAGCGCGCCGAGAAGTTCGCTGATGTCGACGCTCTGCTCAAGGCGGGCATCTCCGTCGTCTCCATCAACTATCGCCTGATCAAGCGCGACCCCGCGGTCGATACCTCGCCCGCCGTGAAGGCGCCCTTGCAGGACGCCGCCCGCGCCCTGCAGTTCGTGCGCAGCAAGGCCGCCGAGTGGAACCTCGACCAGACCCGCGTCGGTGCCGCCGGCGGATCCGCGGGCGCCTGCTCCAGCCTCTGGCTGGCTTTCCATGACGACCTCGCCGATCCAAAATCGCCCGACCCCATCGCCCGCGAATCCACCCGCCTGACCTGCGCCGCCGTCACCGGACCGCAGACAACGCTCGACCCCGCCCAGATGAAGGCGTGGACCCCGAACAGCACCTACGGCGGCCACGCGTTCGGCCTAGGCACCTTCGCGGAGTTCCTTGCGGCCCGGGAGAAGATCCTCCCGCTCATCGCCGAGTATTCGCCGTATGCCCTTGTGAGTTCCGACGACCCCGCGGTCTACATGACCTTCGGTGCCCCGCCCGCCATCGGCCAGGACCAGAAGGACCCGACCCACACGGCCAACTTCGGCGTGAAGCTCGCCGAACACTGCGCCGCCCATGGCGTCTCCGCGGAAGTCCATTACCGCGGAGCCAAAGACATTAAGCACGAATCGCCCACGGCCTTTTTACTAGCCAAACTTAAGCCCGCCGGAAAATGAGGGGCGCGGCCGTCATCGACGCCTTGCTGCTCGCAAACCCCTCCCCTCCCCGATCCCCCTGAAAATCCAGTTTCGTATCAGCCAGTTCGTCGCCCCCTCTCCCGCTCTCTCCTTCTTTAGCGTTCTCTCGGGCTTCGCCCTCGCCGCGCCCGCCACTCTCTCTGCCGCGCCCAGCATTCTTTTCAGTCAGTTATTCCTACCCGCGACCCTAGCGCTGAAACGGCAGGTGCCCGGAGGGGCACTTTCCAAGCGCCCAAGGCCGGCGTATTTCGCCCGCGGTTGGGCAACCGCCTCATTTTGGGACGCTATCTACACGGTCGACCAATGGATTCGCCCCGACAGCGCACGGTGGGCATTTGTCAATTGCCGCGGCCGCCTCGACCCGTAATTTCCCGCGTATGCCCTCCCATACCCTTGCCGTAGCCACGGCCTGCCTCAGCCTTGCGGTCGCGGCGCTCGCTCAGGAAAACCCAGTCGCCTTCACCGGCGCGGAGATTATCCCCATCACCGGCGAGCCCATCGCCAACGGCGTCCTCGTCGTCCAGCGCGGCAAGATTCTCGCGGTCGGTTCAGTCAGCTCCATCACCATCCCGCCCGGCGCTGAAACCCGCGACGTCCGGGGTAAGGTCATCATGCCCGGCCTAGTCGATTCGCACAGTCACATCGGTGGAGCGCAGGGCGCCGATGGATCTAGTCCGATTCAACCCGACGTCCGCGTGCTCGACGCGGTTGATGTCCGCCATCCTTCGATCCAGAAAGCCCAGGCCGGCGGCATCACGGCCGCCAACGTCATGCCGGGCTCCGGCCATCTCATCAGCGGCCAGACGCTTTATCTTAAGCTCCGCGACGGCCGGGTGATTGACGATCTGCTCATCAAGCTGGCCGATGGCACCATCGCCGGCGGTTTGAAGATGGCCAACGGCACCAACTCCATCCGCACGCCCGGCGGACCTTTCCCCGGCTCGCGAGCCAAGTCCGCCGCGCTCGTCCGCGAGCAGTACATCAAGGCCCAGGAATACAAGTCGAAGATCGAACGCGCCAAGGGCGACCCGGAGAAACTCCCCGCGCGCGACCTCTCGCTCGAAATGCTCGTAGAGGTGCTCGACGGCAAACGCATCGTCCAGCACCACACCCATCGGCACGACGACATTCTCACGGTCCTTCGCCTCCAAAAGGAATTTAGCTTCAAGGTCGTACTCCACCACGTGAGCGAGGCCGCCAAGGTCGCGGCCGAAATTGCCGCCGCGGGCGTCCCGTCATCCATTATCATCATCGATTCCCCCGGTGGCAAACTCGAGGCGCGCGATCTCACGATGGAAAACTGCGCGGCGCTTGAAAAAGCCGGCGCCGCCGTCGGCCTGCATACGGACGATGGCGTCACCGATTCGCGGCACTTCCTGCGCTCCGCCGCTCTCGCGGTACGGGCGGGCATGACCCGCGCCGGGGCCCTGCGGGCGGTGACCATCGCCAACGCCAAGATGCTTGGACTCGATGCCCGCATGGGCTCGCTCGAGCCTGGCAAGGATGCCGACTTCATCGTTCTCTCCGGCGATCCGCTTAGCGTTTACACGCAGGTCGAACAGACGTGGGTCGAGGGCATGAAAGTCTTCGATCTCGGTGATCCGAAGGACCGGCTCTACGCTCTCGGAGGAGCCGGAGCTGGCGATCCGCGCCGCGTCCAACTCTGCTGCTTCGGCAGCGCCTGGGATATTATCATCGCCGCCAACGGAGGTGAGAAATGAAACCGCTGACGATGTTCGCAATTGCACTCTGCGCCGCGGCGACTGCCGGTGCCGCGACCTTGTCGCTGGCGATCCACGGTGAGACCATCCACACCATGGTCGGCCCGGCGATCAAGGACGGGCTCATTCTCATCCGCGATGGCAAGATCACGTACGTCGGCCCGGCGGCGGGACAGATTGTTCCAGCCGACCATCAGATCATCCGCGCCAAAGTTGCCACCCCCGGCCTCATCGATGCGCGGTCCACCGTGGGCCTCTCGGGTCTGCTCAACCAGCCGCAGGATCAGGACATGCTCGAGAAATCCGCGCCGATGCAGCCCGAGCTGCGGGCGATCGACGCGTACAACGCCCGCGATCCGCTCGTGGCGTGGGTGCGCTCATTCGGTGTCACTGCTTTGAATACGGGACACGCTCCGGGGGCGCTGATTTCCGGCCAGACGATGATCATCAAGACCGGGGGACACTCGGTGGAGAGCGATCTCGTCAACCCCGCGGCCATGATCGCGGTTTCACTCGGCAGCAGCGGAGTCATTCGCGCCGAGGGCC